>OMYM01000084.1 GCA_900315225.1 uncultured Erysipelotrichaceae bacterium
AAACCAAGATCCATCAAATTTCAAGGACGAAGACACGCCAATGGCACAATGTATACTCCATCATCATTACGATAAGCAAGCTTATTCTTGGTAACAACCATCAGAAATACTGGTTTTCCCATTTTATCTTGATTAATGTCGTTGGCGATCTTCTGCAAGTTCTGGCAAGCATAATCAATGTCTTCTTGATTCCCAAGCTTCACCTCAACAAGCGCCCAACTTCCATCCTGGAATTGAATGACAGCATCTGCTTCTCTTTTCTTTCCATCTCGATACTTGTACAACCTTGCGCCAATTGCATCGCAATAGACACGTAAATCATGTATTACAAGTGATTCAAACAACAGTCCAAAGGTTGTAATGTCCTTGAATAATCCATCAGGTGATAAATTAAGCGCTGCCGCAGCGATTGATGGATCGCAAAAGTGTCTCGTCTCTTTTGTTCGAATTGCAGTTTTGCTCCTGAGGTTTGGATTCCATGCAGGAAGCTCATCAATTACAAACAATCTCTTCAATGCAAGCATATACTTGTGAAATACATCTTTATCAAACCTTGCATCACCATTGGATACATCCTCCCTCAATGCTTGATCAGAAGCAGCAATTGATACATTCCGTGCATAAGACTGCATCACTTTCCTAGCTCTTTCTTCATTAGGTCTTAGGGCAACACTTTTCAAAGAATAGATATCATCCGAAACAATAACATCAAAATAATCTCTTGCCTGTTGCAAAGATATATCTCTCTCCTGCTTAATTGCCATAGGCCACCCACCTCGACAAATGTAAAACGCATAATCATAGATTGTTGCATTGCTGATGGAAGGCGTAAAACTATTATTCTTCATGGCAAGCAAAGAAACAGAACCATTTCCATCCCCCGTTTCAAACAAAGACATTGTCCTCATTCTTTTACGTACAATACGACCGTTGCCAGTATGCCTATCCCCATCCACCAACGCTTGCTGGCGCGTCTTATCGCTTACACTTCCCGTCAAAATATAATTCCCAAACGTTCCACTTTTATCCACTTCATACTTAATCTGATCCCAGATAAATTCAATATGTTGCCACTCATCAATCATTATCGGCTTTTCCCCGCTGTTAAGCAATATCGATGGAACAATCTTTGCCATTTGAATAATTTCATCACGCGTATTCAAAGGCATTAAATCTATTACTGTTTTAGCGAACCTTGCAGATGTTGTGGATTTTCCACACCATTTGGGACCTTCCACTATAACAGCCCCTTTGCTCTTCAAGGCAAACGCCAAGATATCATCGAAAACCCGCGCTATGTATTCTCGTGCCATTTCCGCACCTCCTCCCTTCTATTATACACAAGATCGGAGATTTGTGAGGTTTTTGATCGGAAGAATATCAGATTTCTGATCGGAGATTTGTGAGGTTTTTGATCGGAAGAATGTTGATTTTCTGATCGGAGATTTGTGATGTTTTTGATCGGAAGAATGATAAGATTAAGCGATAAAGAACTAGGACACCCTGGTTCTTTATCGCTACAGACCTTGTTATATCCGGAAGCACGGCTCAAAATCATTTCCAAACTCCCCTACAGCAATTTCAATCGCTTCATCCACGTCCTTAACCAACTTCAAAACCGACTCATGAAGCTCTTCAACATTTGTAAAATTCAAATAATAATCAAAAATGTACTCATTCGAATAATTAGGGAATTTGTCCAAGTAGATAGAATATGACGGGAACCGTTTTTCCATTTCATTCTTTAATCTTTTCACAGGACGAACTTTATATTCAAACAACCTGCCAACATAACAGCTAAGCATTAACGAACCATCATAATTTCGCCTGACAGTAACCCAATGATGCTTCTCTTCACAACCATCCGTTGTGTTAATCCTTATGTCAAACCCTTGATGGTCAAGATACTTTATCCCCACTTTTTCCAAGTATTGTTTATAATCTTTTGTTATGGTCGCATACTCTTCGTTAGTGATTTTACGAAATACAGGCATGGCTGCCTTAGCCGCCTCTTCTTTCTTGCGTCGTTCTTCTTCCAACTCATCACACAATGCTTTAAGTAATTTATAATCCAGGCCATTCCGAGTGAACAGGTCGAAAAACAACGATGTTTTTTCTTCACCTAATTTGCTCAATAATGCCAGATATCCTTTTTCCAATAGTTTCTTGTCCTTTGCGTACATATATCATTTCCCATTCTGTTTATTATGCGCTTTTTCTCTTGTATCAACAATCCTATAGTCGCAACAGTCATCCCCTTCAGCCAACGATTTCGTTCTTGTATATTCCAATCCCCTGAATCCTGTCATGTATTGCTTATCCATGCTACAGATCATTTGGACGGCTTCAGGAACGCCCATCTCTTTCGCTTGGTCAAACAATGGGCATCCAACAACATCCATCATGCATTCATGCTCTGTAACGTTAACATTTCTACATGTATACCCATCGCTCATTCTAGCAGCGATCTTATCCATGTTCTTCCATATGATGGTTGGGACACCAGGCAATGATGACACCTTATGAAAGATTCCTTTGATTCGTAATCCTGTTTTTGTTCCATACTCTCTCGTAATTCCCAATGCTTCTCCAGGCGCATATCTCTCTATTGCCTTGTACAATGCGATAGCAGGAAACAGTATCGACTTCGTTGTCTTATCCACTGCTTCATACGTTTCCATACGAAGCATTTCCTCATTGGCATAATCCCATATCATCATTGCTTTGTCTTTTCCGTATCGTGTAATCAAATCCTGTTGCAACCCTTTGAATACCATTGATCTTTCTAATTTCATGCTTACACCTTGTTAGCCTATTCTACCTTCATATAGTTTATGAGCTTCAACGATGAAAGTCAAGCATTAAACCGTAGCCAAAGTTATGGAAAAGATCATCCTCAGATATCTTGAAGAGATTTCTGAGGCATCCGCATATAACTACAGGCAGACATTACAGGAGATCACACACTTATTCTCCAAGGCACACTATCAAACAAGCATCCCCTGCCAGCTAACGCTGGCAGGGGATGAAAAATGACCTTGCGCGACCCGCTTTCAGCGGGGTTCTGGTTACTCTTTCTTGTTTTTCTACTATATTCCTGCGAATGCAGGGTCTTGTCTTGCTACTCTGTCCTTCGACCCATGGCGGATGATTAAGGATTGGAGGATTAGAAGATTAAGGATGGATCCTCAAGCTGGGCCGAACGGCAAAGAGACTTTCGTCAACCCAAATGCCGATGGTGATGAGCGAGCCAACGATGTCGACGCAGGCCGCTTCGTCAGACTCGTAACCAGGCGAGCGAAGCCACCACCAGCAATTCTTTAGGTCATCATTGACATATGGACCTTTGGCAACCGCGTATGGCGTAGGTATGCATTTCCTCGATTCATTATCCAGAAACAAATCCTCATTGCTAGCTTCTCCAATACTCAACAAGAAGACCTTATCTTTGGTGTCTTCCCCTCCCTCTGTTCCAAAATCAGAATTGTCATCATTCTTGATTTTGCTTTCCAAGATCATCTCTTTTTCACTCTTATTGAACGCATCCCGATAAAAATCACCGTTCAACCAAATCCTCAAGGTACATCCCTTCCATGTGATATTCACACCATACTCATTGTAGCACTTACAGTCGAGAGCATATTTGGAAATGAGAAATAGCGTCCCATCCTTTTCTTTATTCAAGACAATCCATTCTATCGGTTCTAAACCATTGTCAATGTTATTATCCTGCTCGTATGATCCAAAGAAAACAATATCCCCTTTATTAACATCGGAAAAATACTTCATTTCAGTTCTAAGCCAAGTTTTTGGCTCCATAGCATTTCTACATCCAACACCAAACCACACTAGAAATATCGCAACCACAAGTATCATATCCACAAGTGTTCTCAAGCGATTGGATTGTGCGCATTTTCTTTTCTCATCGCCAATGTTCTCGCATAAGGCAGCTAGTCGATTTGAATCTTTGAAGCCTTTGAGCGAACGGAACATATTGGAAACATCGGTAAATTGTTCATATGTCTTAGCATTCGTCATTGCTTCTATCGCTTTGACATATTTATCGTCATTCAAGATTTCCACCTTTTCTTGGCATTCTTTGATTCTTGTTTCTACGTCTCTGAAGCCAAGTATTGTCTTGAACACTTTGATAGCCTCTAGATATCCTTCTTTGGTGCCAGCTTGCATGCTAGCTATCGCTTTTGTGTAGATCTCTTCCTTTCTACATTCTTCAGCTTTTCCTCTAGCCTCCTTAGCCTTGACTTCAGAGTATTTGTATCCCTTCAGCTTTTCAAAGTCTTTCGCAATTCTGTCGAAGTCTTCTTTTGAATTTACTTGATTTAATTCTTCAATTGCCTTTTGGTAGGTTATTTCTTGAAACTGTTTTAACCTCGTCTCGCATTTCTCTTTTTGAACTATCGCATCCTGAAGTTCATAACATAAGTCAAAATCTGTTCTGTCATGTTCTTCTATCTGGTCGAGTGTAAAAGTACCTATGAAAGACTTCAGTTGTTCTGCTACATTGCTGTATTCTTGTTCTGTGCTGGCTTTTGCCATAGAGTCCAAGGTAGAACGATACTGTTTGATCCTTGCAAGGTTGTTTGGTTCTGTTCGTTCGAGTGTTGCTTTGGCAAATTGTTCCTCGATAGCATTGTAATAATCATCGTCTGTAAAATATGTGGCACAGGGTTTGATGCGGACACGCTCATTATTCCCCTTGAAAAGATCATGGACAAAGTATGTCACGATCTCGGTGCGTCTGTTTTTTTCACCTTTTGAAAGATGACTTCCAGCCAATTGTACGGTCACCTCTTCGCCAAACTTCACGATGTCTGTGATTTCATTTACCTCTACAGCAATAAACTTCACAGGGTGGTTAAAATGCCTTGCTATTGCCGTGGATGATTTCGTTTGCTTGATCTCGTTGTAGCAGTTTTCGCTGCATAGGGAATCCTTGCTCACGTAGAAAAGTCCCACCCTGCAAGTGGCTTCTTCGATTGCTTCCAAGGCATCCTTCTTCCAACTTTCATTTGTCTTGTCGAGGTTTCGCTCGTCTAGCCAGACATTCCATCCCCTTAACTGAAGCTCGTAGACATCCCTGTATACAACTTCTCTGTCCTTGGCAGAATAACTCACGAAGACAAATGGTCTGTCAATAACGCACGGCTTAATCTTCTTCAACACTTCTTCATTCATAGCGCCCCCTGACCTTGATATTATACACTTTTTCATACTGTGCGGGGAAGAAAATACATTTCTGCAAACAAAAGAGCAGCTCCACGAAAAACATGGAGCCGTTCAAATCAAATATAGTTTCGTGTACAATCCATTTCAAGCACAGAGTCCCAACAGGAATACCTATCAACCGTTGTTTTTCTCGTATACCAAGGAATATCCTTTGCTCATGATCATACGTGAATGGTTCTCAATAGCTTAAATCTGTATCGATCTGTACAAAGTCGCCTTCCCTGCTGGCAACATCCCAAAGAGTTTCCAAGACACCCGCATAATCCAAGAGAGTGTAATCAAAGCATACGGTGTCTGAAAAGATTGTCTTTCCTTCCCTCAAACACCTTTTGATCTCTTCGTGATACTCTTCAGCAATATAGTATTCTTCCAATACTCTATTGATCTGTTCTTCGCTGCTACCTGGTTCCAGAAGCACTTTACCCAGCATCCATTTCTCAATGACATGCAAGAGGGCTTCTTTCTGTCTCTTGCTAAAGTCATCTTTGCAGGCAACGATAAAGCTGCTAGAAGAAGAGTTTGTAACATAATCACTGCGATACTTCATAATGTATAACCTCCAATCGATCTGTGATCATTATATGTAGCATTATACACCTATATTTCCTTGTTGTAAATATCATACTTGCTTCATATCTAGCACTGATGTAAATTTTATTTATGAGCAAGTTCGGCATATCAGCTAGTATTCACTTAGCTTTATGCCATCCTATTCCTTCTTGAGAACAGATCAATCCATCATCTTGATATAAATCATCATTTTTCTTTATGAAAAGTCTCTTTATTGCGGTTAGCGCGCAAAACAGACAGATCAATAGCATGTTTCTATAGACAAGAAAT
>OMYM01000571.1 GCA_900315225.1 uncultured Erysipelotrichaceae bacterium
AAAGCGATGGACTTTCATGATATCACCTCCATCACTATTATAGCACACGCGATTCCATAGCGCCATTATTTAATTCGTTTACTATAATAATCAAAAGGCAGCTTGCTTTTATATCTCAATAGTTCTACCAGCATGAGTTCTTTGCTGTAAATACGAATCGGATATCCTTTGTAATTGCTTGTAGTGACTCCCTGCTCAAAGAAACCATCCAGAGAAAAGAACTGCTTTACGCGCTTATCCCTGATTTTTGCCGCATCCCTTTCTGTGGCAAGGACGCACTCATCGGGGATCTCATCTGTTAGCTCGTACATATAAAAGGCGCTTCGCATGGTCGCTACTGCTTTGGGGTATTGGAAGGCAAGCACTGCAAGAACAGGCACATGCTCCTCTTCGTAATAAAGCGCCTTCCCGACACAAAAGAGCTTACCAGCTTCCACCATTTTTTGATCTTGTAGTCTGAACCATACTCAGACAGCCATTCTTCTCTGGTTTTTATTCACGCTGCCTCCATTCATTTAGAAAATCATCCGCATTTTTTGGTGTTTTGCGGATAGTTTTCTAAATTGTAGCTCAGCAACGGCAAAAAAAGTCAAGTGTTGCATTTTAATTTTTCTCTCCGATTTTCTAACGGGTATCGTTGTTTGGATGTTCACACCCCAAAGATTGATCGCTCCAGAAGGGTCTGATAAATACTGAAGGTGTTGAACTGGTCGAACCATCGTGCTTCTGGTTGGAATGCGCTGCGACCACATTGCATAAGCAAGGTCTTCAACATCTCCAGAGAGAAGCCATCCAGGGCGGATGTCGTCCTTACCCCGATCTTTGATGGCATCGTTCAGAGCCATTGTAACCGTTTAATGTGTGGGAAAATGGGTCGTTGGATGGACATCTACAAATCATATTGAAAACCTTGCGTGATTACATTGCATTTTGTGTCTACAAGAATATCGTTGAGAAGCCATAGTACTAAATGAATGGAACGTAGTTATGCCTTATAAACCCCTCATAAACAGGCTTTCCCCACACATTAAACCATACGGCGAAAGTTCGGCTACAAGACCAAGACAGCAAACAAGAATGTGCATTTCCTCTTCGTTGTTCTTCGACACAAGTTTCTTCCGGATCACCTTTGGAAAATGAAGGTGTCGCCGTTTTTCTGCTTTCTTTAGATGGTGCGCAACTTCAGTCTTGGATGTTTCCTTTCATTTTGTCTAATGAAGGGAAAGGCTTACTGTTATTATAAAAATTCGAGCGGGCAAGAAAGATAGCGAATAAAATCACTAAGTACTCGCTTACACGAAAGAAATGAAACAATTTTCATTTATGGTGTTTAGTGTAAAATTACACTTTCGGATGAATGGGAAATAAATAAATAATTCAGTATATTTATGGCAATATAATGCATAATAATCGATATTTAACAGTGATTCTATGGGTGAAATAGGGATTGACGCCAAAAAGTGCTTGATTCTGGCTGAAAACGTGTTAATATAATAGGGTGCTGTCGATGAACAGTACTGTGAACCGATCCCATAGGGAATTGAAACGCAAAACCACGTTTGTGGAATTGTCATTTCCTATATTTGTGAACAAACCCATAGGGAGCCTTTCCTCATTGACATGGACACATCCTTGCTGGAGAGAAAGCAAATCATAATAAAAAGGTCGTTGGTCGTTTTATTTTTAGCTCATCTTTATGCATGAGTGGTCGTATTTCTGCATGAACGGTATACTCAGAGGTGAAATTATGCGGAAATCGGTATTTATTCCAGTATATGTGGGTCAAGTGATAAGTCGGTTATTCTTTGAGATATAAAATTCGGAAACGCTACAACACTTGGTAAACATAGTTCTTCTGTTTAAGCGGTTGAATTTACCGCTTATGGAAATTCTATGGTTCGTATACCAGAAGATGGGGAATATCGTCAATGGGAACGTGAAACTGAAAAATGCTTAATATCCACAAAAAAGCACTTGAACAAGCGCCTATAACGATGGAAGTAAATGGCGTAAACGTAAGTTATGTTAAGGATATTGGTACAATTCGGATTGATGGTTCTAAATCTGGCAGAAATCATGAACTGCATGTAATTCAATGGCTGAATTTGATACGTTTGGATTTTCCAAAGCTATCAAAGAGTCGTCTGAAGATAAGATTGAACTACGCCAAAATGGTATAAAAGTTGATGAAAATTACTTAATATGAGAGAATTCAGAGGTAAATATCGTGGAAAATCCAGAACCCAACAATGAAACAAAGAAATACATCTTCATGTCGTATTCTCCTACAGATAGAAAGCATGCCAAAGAATTTATAAACGAACTTCAGAAGGAAAATTATCGAGTATGGCTTGATGAAGAGGTGATAATTGGCGAAGCCTACAATACTCAAGTTGTGAGGGCTATCCAAAATAGCACGGTATTTTTATGCTTGCTATCAGAAAATTACAATCTGTCAAGATACTGTCAAAGGGAAATAGAGTATGCAATAGAGAAGTATAATAAACCAATCATTCCTGTATTTCTTGGGGATTATAAGAGAATCAGAGAATCGATGTCTTATTTTATGAGAGTATCTTTATTGGGTGTCAAATCGATTATCCTGGACCATAATGATGATATACCTACATTCATGACGAAAATCAAAAACTTTCAGATTCTGAATGAATGCATTGAAGAAAAAACAGAATCTGAAAGTACAAATGAAGTCTATTTGACAGTCCCTAATCCAAGTTATAAAGTAATGAATAGTCCATGCTATCAAGAAGCAAAGTGTGAAGATATCGTTACGTTTGGCAGATATTTCCAGGATAAAGATGGAAGAGAGAAGAAACCACTGGAATGGATTGTTCTTGAGAAATATGAGGACAGAGTTCTTCTGATTAGTAAATATGCTGTTGATTGCAAGGCTTACCATGAAATTTTTGCTAAAGAAACATGGGAAACATGCTCGTTAAGGAAATGGCTGAACACAGAGTTCTATAATCAAGCGTTCAACCATGAAGAAAAAAGCATTGTCTGTATTAGCCATGTGAATGCTGAGAAAAATCCAGAATATGATACTGATCCAGGATTAGATACGAGTGACAAGTTGTTCTTGTTGAGTATATCAGAAGCAAAGCGTTACTTCTCCAAAGATGAAAAACGGGAATGCCTTCCAACTGAATATGCCATAGCCAAAGGATTGGCGTTGGCAGATGATGGGTCAAAGCGTTGCATGTGGTGGCTGCGTAACAATGGCGGTTCCCCGGATATGGCTTCATTTGTATCGCTAGATGGCTCAACCAATGCAACAGGACTCTTCTGTGCAGCTAGTTTTGTCTCTGTAAGACCGGCAATGTGGGTTATGAACACATATGATTGATAGGAACAACACCATGTGGAGCATCTGATCGTTCCAGTATATAATGTGATGATGCAAATTGTAGGTATACGAAATTAGTATGGAGAAAGAAAATGATCACTGAAATGAGAACCAAAAAAGATAGAACAATGAGGAGTTGAAAATGTTACATATGATATTTGGTGAGCATGAAAATGTGTGCTACGGTCCAACATGGTTTAAATACACTTATGAGATAGAATGG
>OMYM01000507.1 GCA_900315225.1 uncultured Erysipelotrichaceae bacterium
AGCAGCTCTTGCAACAGCAAGGGAAACAGCCAATGTAGCGTTAGCGCCAAGGTTGCTCTTGAATGGTGTGCCATCGAGGTCGAGCATAGCCTTGTCAATCTGTGGCTGATCGAAAACATTCATTCCGACAACCTTCGGAGCGATCTTCTCATTGACGTTGTTGACAGCTGTCAATGTACCCTGGCCATTGAAACGCTTTGGATCCTTGTCACGGAGCTCAAGTGCTTCTCTTTCGCCTGTGGATGCGCCGGACGGAACAATAGCGCGTCCCCATGCGCCAGACTCTGTTGTAACTTCTGCTTCGACTGTTGGGTTGCCACGGGAGTCGATTACTTCGCGTGCGTGTACTTCAACGATTGGATCTACAAAATTAGGCATAACAATTATTTCCTCCTATTATTACCTATTGCCAAAGGGAATGGATCCCTTCAGTTTACTTCGTTGCATCGATGATTTCCTTGAAGGAATCAACCTTCAGCGATGCACCACCGATCAATGCACCGTCAATGTCAGGGCAAGCCATGTATTCCTTGATATTGGTTGGCTTTACGCTTCCGCCATATTGAACACGAACAGCCTCTGCTGTGTCTTCGTCGTAGAGATCCTTGACTGTGTCGCGGACAAGCTTGCAGCAATTCTCAGCAATGACCTTGTCAGCGCTCTTGCCTGTGCCGATCGCCCAGATTGGCTCGTAGGCAATGACCATCTTTGCGACTTCCTCGCCGGTAAGACCCGCCAAGGAGCCAGCCAGCTGGCTCTTGATGACATCGCCTGTCTCGCCTGCATCGTATTGTGCTTCTGTCTCGCCAATGCAGAGAATCGGAATGATATTGTCAGCCAGCAATCTCTTTGCCTTTGCGGCGCAAGCGGCGTCTGTCTCAGCATAGTATGTGCGTCTTTCGGAATGGCCGATGATGCAGTATGTGATGCCGACTTCCTTCAGCATAGGAACGGATACTTCACCCGTATATGCGCCAGAATCCTTTTCATTGCAGTTCTCGGCAGCGATAATGAGGTTCTTTGCGGCCTTGACGCAGACATCCAGGTCTACATAAGGAGCACCAATGCCATAGTCGGCGGCTTCTTCGCCTGTGAGGATTGCTTCAATGCCTGTCATGAATGCGGCAGCCTCGGAAGGAGTCTTGTTCATCTTCCAGTTGCCAACGATAATTGGTTTTCTTGCCATGATCGATTACTTCTCGGGGATAATGGAAATGCCCGGGAGCTCCTTTCCTTCCATGTATTCAAGGGAAGCGCCGCCACCAGTGGAAATGTGGCTGAACTTCTCTGCGAACCCAAGGTTCTTGGCTGCGGAAGCGGAATCGCCACCGCCAATGATTGTCGTTGCGCCATCAAGCTCGGCAAGCGTCTTGCAGATCTCGATTGTTCCCTTGGCAAATCTTTCGTCCTCGAAGACACCCATCGGTCCATTCCAGAACACAGTCTTTGCGCCAGCCAGCTGTGCCTTGAACAGCTCGACTGTCTTAGGGCCAATGTCAAGACCCATGAAGCCATCCGGAATCTCGCCGGAATCGACTGTCGTGATCTCTGTAGGATTGGAGAAATCATTGGCAATCACTGAGTCAACAGGAAGAACAAGCTTGTCGCCGCCTTCTTCCATGAACTTCTTCGCCATTTCGACTCTATCGACCTCAAGCAGGGATGTGCCGATCTTGCCGCCCTTTGCATAGGCGAATGTGTAGGACATGCCGCCACCGATCAAAACCTTGTCGGCGATCTTCAGCAGGTTCTCGATGACAGCGATCTTGTCGGAAACCTTTGCGCCGCCAAGAATAGCAACGAGCGGTCTTTCAGGATCGTTCAAAGCCTTGCCTAGAACATTGACTTCTTTCTCAACGAGGAAGCCAAGAGCGGATGGCAGATGGGAAGCAATGCCTACTGTGGAAGCGTGCGCCCTATGGACAGAGCCAAACGCATCTTCAACAAAGTAGTCGCCCAGGGATGCCCAATAAGCGCCCAGCTCAGGGTCATTCTTGGATTCGCCCTTTTCATAACGGGTATTCTGCATCAAAACGATGGAGCCTTCCTCTTGCGCCTTGACGGCAGCCTCAAGCTCCTCGCCTCTTGTCGCATTGACAAATGTGACAGGTGCAGACTGCACTTCAGCAAGACGTGTAGCAACGATCGACATATCGTTCTTTGCCTTGTCTTCTTCTGTCTTCACCTTGCCCAGATGGCTCAGCAACAAAACCTTTGCTCCATGCTCGGTCAGGTAGTTGATTGTAGGAAGCGCCGCGCGGACACGATTATCATCCGTAATGACGCCCTTCTTGTGCGGTACGTTAAAATCAACACGCACAATTACGTGCTTGCCCTTAACGTCCAGATCTTTCACTGTAACTTTAGACATTCGAAAATATCCTCCTTTTGCCTATGGATATTATATCACCCATGCGAATCGAATTGAATGATAAATATGTGAAAACGATAAAGAAAGCAGGCTGCCATGGCAGCCTGCCTATGCATTCGTTAATTGTCCGGCCAGTTGCAGATGGTGTAGTAGAGTTCCTCGTATACGTCGGCACTCTGCTCCCAGCTGACATCGGTGTTCATGGCGCTCTTGACGAGCCCTTTCCATCCAGCCGTGTTGTTGTAGTATTGGTCAACCGCCCATCTGAGGGTGTAGACCATATCGTCCGCATTCGCCGCCCAGAAGGAGAAGCCATTGCCTTCGCCTGTGTACTGGTTGAACGGATGGACAGTATCCTTGAGTCCGCCTGTCTCGCGCACCAGCGGCAGTGCGCCATAATGCATGGCGATCAACTGGCCGATGCCGCAAGGCTCATAGAGCGAAGGCATCAGGAAGAGATCGGAACCTGCGTAGATTCTGTGAGCGAGCTCTTCGTTGTATCCACAATAGTAGACAGCCTTGCCCTTGTACTCGTTTTCCATCCATTTGAATGCGTTCTCGGCATTCGTTTCGCCCGTTCCAAGGACTACGAACTGTACATCCATGCCCATGATCTCGTTGATTCTGTCGGTGATCATGTAGATGCCCTTCTGGTTCGTCAGTCTTGAGACAAGTCCGATCATCAATACATCTTCCTTGACCTCAAGCCCAAGCTCCTTCTGCAGAGCCTCCTTGTTTGCCTTCTTGCCGCCAACCCAGCTCTTTACGTCATAGTTCTTCGCAAGAAGCTTATCCGTCTTCGGGTTCCATTCGGTTGTATCAATGCCATTGACGATGCCCCAGAGGTCTTCCCTTCTGTAGCGCAATACGGCATCCATTCTTTCGCCAAACGCCTGTGTCAGGATTTCGTTGGAGTATGTCGGGGAAACGGTTGTAATCTTGTCCGCGTAGACAATCGCGGCTTTCATGAAGCTAATGCCTGTGTCGAACTTGATCGAGCCATTGTCGAAATAGCTGTAGTCCAATCCCAGGCAGCTTGGCAACATGTCGACGCCAAAGTTGCCCTGGAACGCCATGTTATGGATTGTATAGACATGCTTGATCTGCTGGTAGCGATAGTCGTCCGCATAGCAGGCGTGCGCCATCAGTGGGATCATGCCGGTCTGCCAGTCATTCGTATGAATGATATTTGGCCACCAGTTGATGAAATAGATCATGTCAAGAACGGATCTCTGGAAGAAAGCGAATCTCTCGCCATCGTCCTGATAGCCATACAGAGCATCTCTTTCAAAGTAGCCTTGGTGCTCGATAAAGTAGTAGACAACACCCTCGTAAGTAGCAGAGTAGTATGTCGCAGGCTGATCAATCCACCCTGAGTGGACCTGGATCGTGCCGAGTCTTTCCAGCTGATCATAGTACTTGTCAATGATCTTCTTATAGAGCGGCAGGACGACACGGACATCATGTCCGCGCTTGGCAAGCGTCTTTGGCAAGCTGCCAATGACATCCGCAAGTCCGCCGGTCTTGATGTAAGGCAGGCCTTCTCCTGCCACAAACAGAACGGATCTCGTCATTTGTAGTCTCCTTAATAGTCAATGTGAAAGCCTAGGGCTAGATGCGGTCGCGTCTCTTTACGTATACAGGTGCTTCGTCTGTTCCTGTGATTTCCTTTACTTTCTCGATCACGGCAAACTTGTCGACGATGACATGATCCAGCTTGACACCTTCGCCAATCGTGGCACCAGGGAGGATGATGCTGTTGTTGACAACGGCATCCTTGCCAATGGTAACGGCACGGCTGATGATGGAGTTGGCAACTGTACCGTTGATCACGGAGCCATTCGCCACGACAGAGCCAGTGACATGGGAGCCGGAATTATACATTGTCGGGCTGGAGTCATTGGTCTGCGTGTAGACAGGCCAGCCAGCCTTGAACAGATTGGAAGCAGTGCTTCTATCGCGCAATGCCATCGATGTCTTGTAGTACTCAGGCAGGCTGTTGATGCATGCCACAAAACCCTTGATGCCATAGCCCTTGATCAAAAGCTTGTCTTCTTCCTTGGACTTGATCTTCTCGCGCAGGATGTCCTTGAACCAATACAGGGAGGAAATCTCTTCCGCTTCCTTGACCAGGCTGATGAACAAATCCTTCTTCATGACATAGCACTCCAGGGAGATGCTAGCGCATGCGTTTTGGCCTCTGTTCATGCCAATGCCTGTGACAGTGCCATCCTCGGCGACATCGATGCGGTCGCAGCCAAGGAAACTCTTGTCGGCATCTTCCCTATCCGTGTAGACCATTGTGATGTCTGCGCCAGAAGCTTCGTGCGCCTTCAAGACCTGGGAGTAATCCAGACTGTAGAGGAAGTAGCTAGGAGCCACAACGACATACTTGTTTGTGTCTTCCTCAATGTATTCCATGTTGAGGTTGAAGTTAGCAATGTCGTGATTGTAGACAGGGGAAGAGAATGTCTTCTCGCCATAGAGAACCCTCAGGTTGCCACGCTTGGAGTTGATGTTGTAGTGCGTGCCAGAGCCAAGGTGTTCAATCAGGTTGCGCGGCTTTTCCTTGCAATATACCTGCACGTTGTCGATGCCGGAATTTGTCATGTTGCTAAGAACAAAGTCGATGATGCGGTAACGGCCCAGGAATGCAATTGCCGGAACCGGACGAGCATCGTCCAGACCCGTGATGACCGCTGTATTATCTTCAAAGTTAATAATGCCTAATGCGTTCATAATCCTCTTATCCTCCTACTACTCTGTGAACTTTTTCGCTACCAGGTCGATGGTCTCACTGTCAGCGGAACCGCAGATAGCTCCCGGAGCAACCTCTACGTCATTGGCTACGATGCAGCGTGTAACCTTTGCGCCTTCGCCAATCTTAGCGCCAGGCAAGACGACCGAGTCAACGACAACCGCGCCACTGGCAACTTCGCAGTTTGTGCCGATGACGGAGTTTCTGACTTCACCGTAGATCGTGCTGCCCTGTGTAATGTAGGAATTGTCGATCACGGCATTCTCGCCAATAAACTGTGGCAGAGCATTGACATCTTCCGTGTAGATCTTCCATGTGTTGTCGCCCAGGTCGAGCTCGTTGTCGGCCTTGAGCAAGTCCATGTTGGATTCCCACAGGGAATCAACTGTTCCTACATCCTTCCAATAGCCCTTGAAGCGATACGCGACAAGCTTTCTCTGGTCGTTCAGGTAGGAAGGAATGATATCCTTGCCAAAGTCATGGTGGGAATTCTCGTCAACATCGTCTGCGAGCAAGTACTTTCTCAATGTCTTGTAGGTGAAGATGTAGATGCCCATGGATGCCAAGTTGCTCTTAGGCTCCTTTGGCTTCTCGGCAAATTCAACGATTGTGTCATTCTCGTCACAGTTCATGATGCCGAATCTGGATGCTTCCTTCCAAGGAACCTCCATGACAGCGATCGTGCAATCCGCCTGTCTTTCCTGGTGAGCCTTGAGCATCTTGTCATAGTTCATCTTGTAGATGTGGTCGCCAGAGAGGATCAAGACATACTCTGGATCAACGCTATCCAAGAAGTCAATGTTCTGCGTAATCGCATCCGCCGTGCCTCTATAGACATCCAGACCCTTTGCATCGGTTTCGCGTGGCGTCAAAACAAAGACGCCGCCTTCGTTGGTGTTCAAGCCCCAGAACTGATCCTTCGCGACATAGGCATTCAGCAAGACTGATTCGTACTGCGTCAAAACGCCAACGGTGGAAATGCCGGAGTTAGCGCAGTTGCTGAGAGGAAAGTCAACAATCCTGTACTTTCCGCCGAAGTGAACTGCAGGTTTTGCGACCTTTTTGGTCAGATCCAAGAGACGGGTTCCTCTACCGCCAGCAAGAATCATGGCCGCCATTTTGTTAGATCTCATTATTTTTGCCTCCATCAATTCTTAATAAGATGTATACGCTTACATTATATTACATATGTCCTTTTTTTGACAGTGCGAAATGCATTATTCCTCTGATTTTCTAGTTTGTCTCGCCCATGAGGCGATAGCGCAATTCACTGACTAGATACAACGAACCGCAAGCCACGACGCAGCGGTGTCTTTGGCTAGCCACTCTCACCGCTTCAAGGCAATCAGGCACAAGCCGCGCGCCTTTGACCATTAGATCCATGGGGACATCCGCCCTCTCCGCTTCAAATCCAGTCACAATGAGCTCTGCGCAATGATCCGCAAGCATCTGTGCCATCGCCCTGCCTGGCTTGTCGCGCAACGCGCCAAAAACAACGCAAGGATTGTCCAATGTGTCCAAGGTGCGGCATAACGCTGCCACCCCTTCCGGATTGTGCGCGCCATCAAGATAAATGTCAGGATTCTCGGCGACTTTCTCAAACCTCCCCGCCCACTTGGCCTTGCCAAGGGCGATATGCGTAGCATCGCCATGGATATCAACGCCAAGCAGTTTGGCTCCTTGCAACGCCAGCGAGGCATTTTGTTTCTGATACAAGGCACCCTGGACACGATAGACATCATGGTCAAAGGCGAAAAGATTTTCTCCCAAGTCGCGATAAGGCATTGCCTGAATGCATTGGGCGTGTTTTCGCCAGGCATGGCGAAAGACGACCGCCTTGGCGCAATGATCGACGTTGCCCACAAGAACCCTTCCGTTGTTCCTTATGATACCGGCTTTTTCAAAGGCGATCTGTTGGATTCGCTCGCCCAAGACATTCATATGGTCAAGGCCAACGGTCGTAATGATGGACAACAAGGGATCTTGGATCACATTGGTGTTGTCCAGTCTTCCTCCCAGCCCTGCCTCGATCACGGCGATATCGCATTTCATTTCACGAAACCAAAGAAGCGCAATCAAAACATCCGCCTCAAACATCCCAAGGTCGTGTTTTTCGATCAAGTCGCCCGTCTGTTCAAGCAGGCGCGTGAAATCTTCGCGCGGGATGATCGTCTCGCCAATGCGCATCCGATCACGATGAGTGACAAGGTGCGGGGATGTAAACAAGCCGCATTTCAAGCCATTCGCCATCAAGATATTCATCAGAAAGAAACTCGTGCTTCCCTTGCCATTGGTGCCGCATACATGGACAAATGGCATTGCCATATGTGGATCGCCAACGGCATGCAGGGCATTCCGCAAGGGCTGCAGCCCATGATATCTATTCTTCCTGGCCATCAGCCAGTTTTCATCTCTGTTCATAGATCCTTGATCTGCCAATCGATCTGTCCAAGACCATGTTCTTCCAGAAACTGGTTTGCCTTGCGGAAATGACCGCAGCCAAGAAACCCTCGATTGGCCGACAAGGGGGAAGGATGGGTCGTTGCAAGAATCAGGTGGCGTGAGCCATCGATCATCTGTGCCTTTGCTTGCGCATCTCTTCCCCAAAGCATGAAGACCACCGGTTCTTGTTTTTCGTTGATATGCGCAATGACATGATCGGTAAAGAATTCCCAGCCCTTGCCTGCATGTGAGCGCGGCTTGCCCTCCTCGACCGTCAAGACGGTGTTCAACAAGAACACCCCTTGGCGCGCCCAAGGCATCAGGTAGCCGTTGTTCGGGACTGGATAGCCATATTCGGCATGGATCTCCGCATAGATATTCTGCAAGCTCCTAGGTATGGCAACGCCTGGATTGACGGAAAAACACATCCCATGCGCCTGGTATGGCTGATGGTAAGGATCCTGTCCCAGGATCACCACCTTGACATCTTCATAGGGACAACTGTCAAACGCCGAAAACACAAGCTTCCTTGGCGGATAGACGACCGTCGTCTCGTATGCCTGGGCGACAAACCTGGAAAGCTCCTTGAAATATGGCAGGCTGAATTCCGCTTTCAGCCATTCGCCCCAACCATTGCTCATAGGTTCCATGCGCCCTTTCTCTTTTTGGCATGCATGATGATCGCACAGATCAACACAACCCCTGCCAGCGTTGCGGCAATGGCAATGCCCATGGCCAAAGTGCCCGTGGAATCCCCCCGCATCAATTCGATCATTTCATCGGGAACGCCGTTTTCATCCATCGGCAATACTTCTAGGTCGACATCTCCATAGTGCGCAAGGATATCCGCCTCGACGACATGGAAAGGCCTGTCTCCGTTTTCAAGCAGGACACGATGGAATTCAACGATGTCAAAGTCATTGCCCTTCTCTGCCTGCACATTGTCCGCAAAGCGCAGGAATTGCGACACCCCCAGACCATACGGGACGATTTGCGCTGGACTCTGCGTCACAAACTCATACAGACTTTCCACGACTTCCGCGTTAAGAAACAATCTGTTTTCAACGATGTCCGCAAGCTCTTCCTTCGACCATCCCAGTCCATTGACGCCAAGGTCGACGATAACATCGAGAATGTAGTTGAGGTTTGTCAACACCCTGTTATAGCTTGCTGATGCGGCATCCATGCCGCTTTTGTCCCACATCAGGCTTTCAGCATACATCGCCCAGCCTTCCGTGTAGCCAATATTGCTGACAAGGGAGCGCGCTCGACTGGGATTCTGGCTCAAATACCAAGTCACCTGGTATAGATGGCCGGGATACCCCTCGTGGGCAAGCGTCGAGTACAATTCGTTGACATCACCGACATTGGAGCCGTTGATCTTGATCACATTGTCGGAAACATCGTTGATCGGGGGATTGAGGTAATACGCTATAATCGATGCATTAGCAACCGAAGGATCGAGATACTCCGCTTTAAACGTCGTATCCGGCCCTTGCGGGAAATCCTCCAGGTGATTCTTGAGGTAATTCAGTATGTCGGTCGGTTTTTCGATGGATACCTTTCCCGGCGCATCCATCGAGCCAAAGGATAATTCATAAATCAATGGCATGTATGCGTCCATGCATATGTCCAGCAAATCCTGCACGCTTCCCTTGGTGCTTGCCTTGAATTGGGCGAGTACTTCATAATACGCCTTGCCATCGGGCAAGTCCGCAACCGCATCGCCATATTTCCGACTGCCCTTCAAGGCTACCAGGGCGTTTCTGGCCTTTTGGTATGCGGGAATAAACGAATCGATGACAATATCCCGATTACGCTTCTTATAGTCTTCTCTTTCCGCATCCGTCAAGCCATCGAATTCATCAACGCCGTTATTAAAGATGACAATCAACTGGTTGTCGTCTTTTTTCGCAACGAA
>OMYM01000415.1 GCA_900315225.1 uncultured Erysipelotrichaceae bacterium
CGACAAAAACGGGGCTGCTTCTCGACAAAAACGGGGCTGCTTCTCGACAAAAACGGGGCTGCTTCTCGACAAAAACGGGGCTGCTTCTCGACAATAATCTCATTTTATCATTTTTAATGTCATACGGTGAAATTCGGAGTATAATGGTACGCGGAGGTTTTATTAGAGAATAGTATGAAGAAATTGATTGTGATATTATTGGTTCTATTGATTGGCTTCTCGGTGTATGTGTATACAGGAAGTCGTTCTTTGGATACATTGCGAAAAGAGGAGGCTGCTTTGAAACAACAAAGCGAAGATATGAAGGGAAAGTTTGCGGAGGAACAGCGTAGGCAGGAGGAGATAGAAGCAGCATATGGACAGGCGCTGGAGAATAACAGAAGTTTGGAGGAGGAATTAACAAGATGGCAGGAAAGAACAGAACAACTTCGCTCATTGTTGAATTAGTCGTAATAGCTGCTATTGTGGCAGGGTTTATGTATGTTGGTAGCGATTATCTTCGTATGAACAAAGAGAATAGTGAATTGAATGCCAATATTGACAGTCTTCAACAAGAGATCAATCGTATGCGTGAGGAAGAGGAAATGAGTGCTGCGGCGATTGTTGAGAAAGAGGGGAAGTTGGCTGAGATGCAGAGTCTTCCCGAGAGGATTACGGCACAGAGAGAAGAATACTATGCTGTATGTAAACAGTTGGAAGATAGGGTTCTGGAAGGGACGGCGAACTATAAGATCGCGTATATGACGTTTGACGATGGACCATATGTTGGGATGACGGAGAAATATCTACAAGTGTTGGAAGACTATGGTATTCTAGCAACGTTCTTTGAAATAGCGCGTGAGGGTGAGGAATATGATCCGATTTATCACAAGGTGTATGAAGCGGGTCATACGATTGCGAATCATACGTATGGACATCAGATGAAGGGATATTTGTATGAGAGCGTGGATAACTTCGTTAATGATATCATAAAGAATAGAGAGTTCATTCAGGAGAAACTAGGGATTACCACGAATATTATGCGGTTTCCTGGGGGTGCGGGAAGTGCTGGATCATTGAAGCCTGGGATTGTCGAGAAGCTAAGGGAGCTTGGCTATGGATATGTTGATTGGACAGCTGCTACGGGGGATGGCATTGGTGTATATTCGGTGGAAGACTCGATAGAGAATGTACTTCATACGTATAACTGGGGTGGTGATCTTCAGGTTGTCTTAATGCATGACTATAGTCCGAATTCGCTTGAGGCATTGCCAGTGGTGCTGGATGCGTTCAAGGAACAGGGATATATATTCCTTCCGTTGTTCTATGAAAGTTCTGTCATTATCAAGTAAATAATTGAAATATTTCAAAATACTTATTGACATAAGATATAAAAAATGATAAAGTAATAGACGCATCATAGGTAAACCGATGAGGCGGAGATAAAGGCGATGACGACTGCCAAGAGAGTCCAGGATGGTGGGAACTGGATGGGAAACGAATCGTTAAATGGACCGCTGAGGGCGCAGTCAAAGGTGTTTCCGAGTATTCTGCGACGTGAGGACAGGCGTTATCTGCCGGGGGTATGTTGGTATCCTGCTAAGCGCACGGTTGTTCCGTGAATTCAAGGTGGCACCGCGGATTGGGCTGCACTGTTTGTGTATGTAATTCGTCCTTGACAGAGTTCTTCTGTCAAGGGCGTTTTGTTTTCTCCTTTGGCGGAAGTGGAAAAGGAGAAGGTTATGATTAAGGAAGCGATTGTAAAGATTGTAAGCAAAGAAGATCTGACGTATGAGGAAGCGTATGCTGTGATGAATGAGATTATGTCGGGGGAGACGTCTGTAACGCAGAATGCGGCTTTCTTGGCCGCATTATCCACCAAGAGTGCAAGGGCTGAGACAACGGACGAGATAGCGGGTTGTGCAGCCGCTATGAGGGATCATGCATTGAAGGTGGACACGGGTATGGATGTACTAGAAATCGTTGGCACAGGGGGTGATAATGCCCATTCCTTTAACATTAGCACAACGTCTGCCCTGGTGGCTGCCGCAGGTGGTGTGAAAGTTGCCAAGCATGGCAATCGTGCTGCTTCTTCCAACAGTGGAACAGCCGACTGTCTAGAAGCATTGGGCGTGAACATCAACCAAGATCCAGATCTATGCAAGACCTTGCTTAAGGAAGTGGGAATGTGTTTCTTCTTTGCCCAAAAATATCATCTGTCGATGAAATACGTGGGAGCGATTAGAAAAGAATTAGGCTTTAGGACAGTCTTCAATATCCTTGGTCCATTGACCAATCCAGCTTCGCCAACAATGATGTTACTGGGAGTGTATGACGAATATCTGGTAGAACCATTGGCACAGGTATTGGTAAATCTAGGGGTCACAAGAGGCATGGTTGTGCATGGCAGAGATCGTCTAGACGAGATCTCTGCCAGTGCTAAGACAAAGGTATGCGAGATTCGTGATGGTTGGTTTAGGACATATGTGATAACACCTGAAGAGTTTGGCTTGCCTAGATGCTTGAAGAGTGAACTTGTGGGTGGAACGCCACAAGAAAATGCGGCTATCACAAGATCTATTCTCAAGGGCGAACAAGGACCAAAACGTACAGCTGTATTGTTAAACGCAGGAGCAGCATTGTATATCGCAGGCAAAGCAAATAACATGCAAGAAGGCATTGGGCTGGCAGCTTCTCTTATTGACTCAGGTGCAGCTTTGGCTACTCTTGAAAAGTTCATCACCCTTAGCAATACCCAAGGAGCATGAATCTATGACGATATTGGAACGCATCGCCGAAGAAACAAGACGACGCGTGAAAAAAGAACAAGAGAAAATACCCTTGAGCCAGATACAGCATATGGCTGAGCGATGCGTTAGCGATGGATATCGCTTCTATGAAGCGATAGGAAAACCATCGCTAAGCATCATCGCCGAGATAAAGAAAGCATCCCCCTCCAAGGGTATCATCGATCCCGTGTTTGACTACAAGGAAATAGCGAAAGATTATGCAAAGGGAGAAGTAGATGCGATATCCTGCTTGACAGAACCAAAATGGTTTCTTGGGACAGACGAGATATTCACGGAAGTGAGAAACATTGTGGATATACCAATGCTACGGAAAGACTTTGTAATAGACGAATACCAGATCTACCAGGCAAAGACAATGGGAGCTGATTGTATTCTACTGATCGTAGCACTCATGGACGAAGAAACGTTGAAGAGATACCTTGGCATATGTGAGACACTACGTTTATCTGTCTTAGTGGAGACACATGATGAAACAGAAATCAAGAAGGCAGTAGATGCTGGAGCGAGAATGATTGGGGTAAATAATCGTAATCTAAAAGACTTCACGGTAGATATGAACACTGCCGCAAGGTTGCGGGATATGGTTCCAAGGCAATGCCTCTTTGTGGCAGAGAGCGGTGTGCATACCGTGGAAGATGTGCATGCCTTGCGAGGCATTGCGGATGGTGTGTTGATAGGAGAAGCCCTCATGCGTAGCGAAGACCGTGTGGGAATGATCCAACACATGAAAGGGGAAGCATGGCATTGATCAAGATATGTGGTTTGTTTAGAGAGTGTGATATCACATATGCGAATATTGCTAGACCAGACTACATCGGGTTTATTCTCAATGTTCCCAAGAGTCACCGCAATGTGAGCATTGAACAAGCCTGCGAGTTGAGAAAACAACTCGCAGGAGATATCCAGGCAGTAGGTGTGTTTGTGAACGAGAAGACAGATGTCATTGTGGATGCGGTTAAGAAAATCCCATTGGATGTCATCCAGCTCCATGGCAGTGAAACTAACAGTGATATCCTGGAATTGAAACAGATGGTTACTATACCAGTTTGGAAAGCATTCAAGGTACGTGGAAAGAACGACCTCATCGCCGCCTATGAATGCGTTGCGGATGGTGTGCTGCTGGATGGAGGAAGCGGCGATGGGGTCGTGTTTGACTGGTCTTTGTTAAAGGGGTTTGGCAGACCGTTTATCCTTGCGGGTGGATTAAGACCAGAGACAATCAAAGATGCCTTGGCAACGGGAGCGAATATCGTTGATGTGAGTTCTGGCGTTGAAAGTGATCGCATCAAGGATCTAGCGAAGATGAAAGCGGCAGTGACTGCCGCAAGGGGTGGAATAATATGAGCAGAGGAAGATTTGGCATACATGGTGGACAATATATCCCAGAGACTTTAATGAATGCCGTGATTGAACTAGAAGAAGCATATGAGAAATACCGTAACGATGAACAGTTCCAAAGTGAACTTCAGACATTGTTGAATGAATATGCCGGTAGACCTTCGAGATTGTACTACGCCGAGAAAATGACACGAGATCTTGGTGGAGCAAAGATCTACTTGAAACGAGAAGATTTGAATCATACAGGCGCACATAAGATCAATAATGTGTTAGGACAGGCATTGTTGGCGAAGAAGATGGGCAAGACCCGTCTCATCGCTGAGACGGGTGCTGGCCAACATGGTGTAGCAACTGCTACTGCAGCAGCGTTGATGGACATGGAGTGCGTTGTCTTCATGGGAGAAGAAGACACCATTCGCCAAGCACTCAATGTCTACAGGATGAAGCTTCTTGGAGCCACTGTCGTACCGGTAAAGACAGGTACGGCTACCCTGAAGGATGCTGTATCGGAAGCGATGCGTGAATGGACATCACGCATCAGTGACACACACTATTGCCTTGGATCAGTCATGGGACCACATCCCTTCCCCACGATTGTAAGAGACTTCCAGGCAGTCATATCAAAGGAAATCAAAGAACAGATCCTTGCGAAGGAAGGAAAGCTTCCAGATGTCGTTGTGGCATGTGTTGGAGGGGGTTCCAACGCCATTGGGTCTTTCTATAACTTCTTGGAAGATGATGTCAAACTTGTTGGTTGTGAAGCAGCAGGAAGAGGTGTAGACACCTTTGAGACAGCCGCAACCATCGCTACGGGAAGACTGGGCATATTCCATGGAATGAAGAGCTACTTCTGCCAAGACGAAGATGGACAGATCGCTCCCGTGTATTCTATATCCGCTGGACTAGACTACCCTGGCGTTGGACCAGAACATGCATATCTACATGATACAGGAAGAGCTGAATATGTCCCTGTGACAGATGAAGAAGCAGTTGAAGCATTCGAATACCTTGCCAAGACAGAAGGAATCATATGCGCCATTGAATCAGCCCATGCTGTGGCATACGCAATGAAAGAAGCCCCAAAGATGGACAAAGACCAAATCATCGTCATTACGATATCTGGCAGGGGAGACAAAGACTGTGCAGCCATTGCACGATACAGAGGGGAGGATATCCATGAGTAGGATACAAGAAGCATTCAAGAAGGGAAAAGCATTCATTCCGTTTATTACATGCGGCGACCCCGATATACAAACAACCGCGAAAGTGGTACGCGCTGCCGTTGAAAACGGTGCAGATCTCATTGAACTTGGCATTCCCTTCTCCGATCCAACGGCAGAAGGGCCGGTAATCCAAGCAGCCAACCTCAGGGCATTGACCAACGGAATCAAGACAAACCACATCTTTGCGCTTGTCAAAGAACTAAGACAAGACATAACAGTTCCCTTGGTATTCATGACATATGCAAACGTTGTCTTCTCCTATGGAGCAGAGAAGTTTATCGGTACATGCAAAGACATTGGCATCGATGGAATCATACTACCAGACCTTCCCTTCGAAGAAAAAGATGAATTCCTTCCCATATGTCGCAAATACGGAGTAGATCTCATTTCACTGATAGCGCCAACATCCCAAAATCGCATCGCAATGATTGCTAAGGAAGCAGAAGGCTTCTTATACATAGTATCCAGTCTTGGCGTTACCGGAACCCGTAGCGAGATTACAACCGATTTAGCTTCTATCATATCTGTCGTAAGAGAAAATACAGATATCCCATGCGCCATAGGCTTTGGCATCTCCACGCCCGAACAAGCCAGAAAGATGGCTGATCTCTGTGATGGAGCAATCGTTGGCTCAGCCATCATCAAACTCTTGGCACAATATGGCAAAGAAGCACCTGCATATGTTGGCGCATATGTCAAGGAGATGAAAGACGCAATACGCTAGAAAAAGCGATTGGCAATGGAGTTGCCTTGTTGCTCAGCGTGGGTCAGAGCATGGAAGAGGCGCTTCGCAAGGTCAGTGAAAAGTATCACGTTAGTCTTGAAGAGGCCAATCTCTTGACGAAGAGTCGGAAGCTCAGCAGATGGAATAGGACGCTGTTCATTCTTCTTGAAAAAGACAAGTACAGTATAATTGCTTGTGTATTTTGTGAATAAGTGTTATTTCTTTGATGTTAGGTTGATACTGTAATATGTGTGGTATAATCTAGCAAAATAAGGAGTAGATTATGAAACTGAGAGAGAATTTTCTTTGGGGTGGCGCTACGGCTGCCAATCAGTATGAAGGAGCTTATCTTGAGGGAGGCAAAGGTCTTAGCATTGCGGATGTGGAACGTGGAGCGCGTCATGGCGTAAAATGACAGATTGATCCTGAGATTCTTCCTGGGGTGTTCTATCCGAGTCATGAAGCAACGGATTTCTACCATCATTACAAGGAAGACATTGCGTTGTTTGCAGAGATGGGGTTCAAGTGTTTCCGTATGTCGATTGCTTGGACGCGTATCTATCCTAGGGGTGATGAGGAAGAGCCTAATGAAGAAGGGCTGAAGTTCTATGATGCTGTGTTTGATGAACTGATTAGTCATGGGATTCAACCGGTTGTCACCTTGTCGCATTATGAGACACCTTTGACGCTTGTCAAGGAATATGGGTCTTGGCGTAATCGCAAGTTGGTGGATTTCTTTGAGCGTTATGCTACGACATGCTTTGAAAGATACAAGGGCAAGGTGAAATACTGGATGACGTTCAATGAGATCAATGCGACTATGACACCTAACCGCAACCCTTGGCATCAGGCAGGCATTGTGTTTGAAGAGGGAGAGGATCAGGGTAAGACAATTGTGCAGGCAAGCCATCATATGTTTGTAGCAAGTGCCAAGGCGGTGATTGCTGGGCATAGGATTGATCCTGAGAATCAGATTGGATGCATGTTGTTGGTTCCGTTGGCCTATGCAGCGACATGTGCGCCAGAAGATCAAGTCGCAACCCGTGACAAGTTGTTGAATCTTTTCTACTATGGTGATGCGCATGTACGTGGATATTACACAAATACGTGTACGGCGAAGTGGAAAGTGTTGCATGCTGAGCCTGAGATCCTCGAGGGAGACCTTGAAATCATGAAAGAAGGAAAGGTTGACTACATTGGCTTTAGCTACTACTTCTCTTCGATAGAAAGTGCAAAGCCAATTGACATGGTTGAAGGAAACGTCATCATGGGTGGAAAGAACCCGTATTTGAAGATGACTGACTGGGGCTGGCAGATTGATCCAGTTGGACTCCGTGTCACGTTGAACATGCTGTATGACCGTTACCAGGTTCCTTTGTTCATTGTCGAAAATGGCATGGGTGCGAAAGATGTCGTAGAATCCGATGGCAGTATCCATGATCCGTACCGCATTGCATATCTCAAGGAACATATCGTCGAGATGAAGAAAGCTGTCGAGATTGACGATGTAGATCTCATTGGCTACACCCCATGGGGCTGCATTGACGTTGTATCGGCTGGTACAGGTGAGATGAGGAAACGCTATGGATTCATCTATGTTGATCGACATGATGATGACACAGGAGATTTCTCAAGAAGCCGCAAGGATTCCTTCTTCTGGTACAAGAAAGTCATTGCCAGCAATGGAGCTGACCTAGACTAATAAAAGGCTCGCAAGAGCCTTTTTTTATGCTAGAGTACATTGTTGAATTACCCAAAATCGCGCTAGTGCATAAACGTATAATTCTCATACTTTTCTTATTCTTTGCCCATAATGATGACGTTATTTTTGTGAGAGTAATTAATACTATAATATTCATAAAGTTAATCTTAATCTAACTGTATTATGCATTATCCATGTATATGAATAAGTTGTTTTTTAGCATTAGAAAATGTAATGGATATATGAATGATTATTGCCTTATATCTATTGACAATAACGTTTTCTTATAGTATGCTTTATAAGGTTGTAAATATAACTCATAAATAGTTTTTTCATATACAAAGATGAATGGAAGGAGAAGATATGGATTTATACTTTAAGTTATTGGGAATGCCTGTGTTTACCATGAACGATGTAGAGGGATTGTATGGGAATATTCATACAGCAAGATCGGGAGTGAAGAGATTGATTGACAAAGGAATGGTGATGAAGATTAGGAATAACCTGTATACTTGCAAGAGTGGAGAGACGTTGGAGCCTGTCGCGAATCCATATAGGATTGCGACAGAGATTGCTAAGGATTCGTTTGTATCGCATTATAGTGCGTTGGAATACTATGGGTATGCGAACAAGAAGATAGATGAAATGTATGTGGGATCTGGTGTGAATTTCAAGAATTTCACTTTTCATGGAAAGGAGTATGTAAGAATCAAGCCTAGGATCTCGGCAGGTGTCGTCATGGATGGGAATGTTAGAATCACGAATCGGGAAAGAACGCTTCTCGATAGCATTAAGGATATGGATAGGGTTGCAGGAGTGGAAGAAGTGATGAGAAGCGTTGTGAAGATGAAGGGTATCAGAGAGGATAGACTTGTTGGGTATTTGGATCTATATGACAATCAGTTTCTGTATCAGAAGACAGGGTATATTCTGAGTGCTTCCCACAATACATTGGGGTTGTCGGATGCATTTTATGCCATGTGTGCCGAGAAAGCGGGGAAAAGCACGCGATATCTTTCAAATGCAAATAAAGATGGTAGGTTTGTGGCGAGGTGGAGTCTTGTGGTTCCTAGAAATCTGTTTGCTTAAATAATCGTTGACAAGATGGCTTGCATGATGCATGATATTCATGCATTTATGTAAGGAGGCCACACTATGGGTAGAAAACCAGACCCCAATACAAGATACAGGGTTCGAATCCGCAAGGACAGAAAATACACATATGCATCGGTGCAAGAGAGAAAGGTTAGCCCGAGGACAGGGAAGAGGTACCATAAGATCGTTAACCTTGGAACCCTGGATGAAAACCTGGCGTTCACCCCGAACGCTACCTTCAGACTGATGACCCCTGAGGAAAGAGCGAAGTACATTTTCCCAGATAACTGGGACATTTCAAAACTGAAAGACCTCTGCCATCAGATTCCAGAAAAAGTCACCGTGAATGACTTGACCAACGGGGGAAGGGCAATGAGCATTCCTGATGATACCGTTTTCGGTCGGTATAGCGACAAGATGTATGGTGCATTCTGGCTGTTGGAACAAGTCGCGAGGGGTTGTGGGCTGTACGACGATCTTTTGAAGACCTTCGGGGGTAACATATTCAAGACGAACGAGGTCATTTCGCTTGCGTTCTTTCCATACCTGTCAGGTCAGAACTATGAGCGCTTTGCTAAGTGGCAGGTGTGGAACAGGACTTTGCTGGACTATGAGCTGAATACGTCCGCAATCATGAAGCTGGCTGAGAGCATCACCGACAGCGACCGCATGAACCTGATCAAGCTGCGCATTGCCAGATGGTCCACCGAAACCCACAGCGATTGCGCCTCCTCCATGCGCTTAGCATGGGGCAGGTTCCTTGTGGACATCAGAAGCGAGAAGAACACCGTGGAAGTCGTTGGGTACTCGCTCGGTACACAAGAGCCGATCTACTACAGGAACATCCCTGGCAATATTTCCGACATGTCCATGGTGAGGGCGATCCTTGCGGATCTTGAAGCTCTGGGGATAACCGATGCTGTGTTCATTATGAACATGGAATACGTAACGAGGGAGAACATCTCGGCGTTGGTTTTGGCAGGAATCCCTTTCTTGGTGTGTTCCAAGACATGCACCTATCCAGTGGTGGATCTGCTCGAAGACATTGCATACGATGAGAATGGGCTTCCCGTCGGGATGGGGTATGATCCTGCGCTGAGGCTGTATTATTCCCAGGAGAGTATTCCGTTGTTCACTGGGGAACTGCCAGATGGGACACCCGTGGAAACGGACAAGATGAAGGCGAACCTTTTCATGGATATTGGCGATAGAATGCAGGAACTCTGCGACCTTAGGCAGGCCATAGAGACAGAGCGGGCGAAACTTAAAAACGCTGTGGAGAAAAACCTTGTTCCTGATTCGATTCAAAAATACAACACCCTGTTCGACTACTTCAAGGTGACTTTGAAAATGGACGATGATGGAAAACCAGTCGGGATACAATACGAAGAGTGCTTGGACAAGATCCGCAAGGAAAAGGCAACGTGTGGCTTCTTTGCTTCGCTGATGCATGGCGCAGGTCTTACCCCATGTGAGGTGCTTCAAGCCTACAGGGAAAGGGACGAGATCATCCAGCAAAGCTCATGTGAGGGAGAGAAGAATGGCATGGCATTCATATTGTTCGTGGGTCTTGTCGTCATATCCAAGCTAAGGAATGCATGGCGTTCTTCGCTGAAAGATGACTATGTGTCCACCCTCGACATGCTTGATGAGATGGCTCCCATTCGCTTCTGCGAATACGCAGATGGAAGTGGTCATATGACACCCTTTACAACGAAACAGGTTATGATCAGTAGGGCGTGTAATGTGGAGCCTCCATCGGAGTGCATTCCGTTAATAATCCAAAAGCCATTGTAAGTAGTTTGTGTAGAAAATAGGCGGATCTTTGATCCGCCTTTATTCTACGCTGCACTTGACGTGGAAACCGGTGGTGCAGGTGATTGCGTAAGTGTATGTTCCTTTGGGTAGCTTTAGCTTGATTTCATCGTTGAATGATGTGTCGGTTTTGGCGAAAACGACATTGTCGTTTTCGTCTATGATGGATAAGGTCATAGGCTTGGATGCGTTGAAGGAAATATCGAAGTAATAATTATCTTTGTAAAAGATATCGAAAGAACTCCAACGGTTTTCAACGATAGGGTGATCGATGGATGAAGCCTGTTGTTCGGTGGTGAAGTAAGGACGCTTGCTATCGAGGAAGAGATAGGCGGAAGTACCCAATAAAACGAAGACGATAAACAAGACGATGAAAGTGTTGTCTCCCTTGCGGTTGCGGCTGGAATGTGGGTTGCGCATGATCATGCCTCCCCGTAACAACACGATTGCCTCGATGATGACTGTGACCAAGATGACCAAGGTGGGCAACTTTGGGTGATTGATCATTTTGATTGTGTTGAGGATAGCGATCAACACCCATAGTATGCCAATGGCGCTTGCGATGGTTGCCCAGCGTTTGTTCATTTCAAGCATAGACTCTTTGTCGGTGAAGATTTCATAGGCTTCTTCGGGCAGATTTGGGTCGTATAGCTTGCGGAAGTAATGCCACCCATTGAAAGTGGAGTTTATGTACTCCCATCCCTGTTCACGGAATGTTTCGATGTATCTGCCCATATCATCGATCTTACCAAAATCCATCTGGTAACGATAGCAGATATCAGGATTCTTAACATACTTGCTGAAGAAACAGCCTCCTTTGACAAGCTGCCAGCCTTCCAAGGAGGCTTTGTTTAGGTCTTCGATTTCGTTTTGGTAGTTCCAGGCGGCATATATGCGGAACGATTTCTTGTATTGTGTCATTGTTCTATCTCCTTCGCATTTTTTAACATTCGTTGTAGTCGTTTGATTTCCGTTTCAAGGACGTTTCTTCCTTCTTCCGTCAACTGGTACAGTCGACGGCGTTCTTGTCCAGGTTCGTTGGACATTGTTTCTCGAATCCACCCCTTTTTCATCATGTTGCTGGTGGCACCATACATTGTGCCAGAGCCAATGGTTACGTCTCCTGCAGTCATTTTTTCCGTCATTAACATGATTCCGTAGCCATGGTTTGGTCCTTTTGCAAGGCATAGCAGAATATAGTAATAGCTTTCAGACATAGGTTCGCTTTTCTTCATATATCGCCTCCTGATATGTCGATTCACGATACTATCGTAGCACGACATATGTCGGGAGTCAATATAGTTGGGTGAATTTTCAAGTATTGGATAATTAACATCAAAATTCAGATATCAAACAAACAGGGGTGTGGGGATGAATCCAATCACGCAGAAAATCTTGCGAGAATGAACGAAATCGATGATAACAAGTAGGTTCAGGTTGTTGCATTACAGGGTGATATCCATATGCCAAAAGAAGTCAATTAATGCGCGCTAGAAGAACAATTGATTTTGCTAGGAGAAGGTAGTTTGTACAAATATATGTTTGTTAAAAATGCTTGTACAAACTACTCTATCTTATGTTTGCGAAAGAATAACTTTATCATAAAGATGCAGGTTATTTCTATATATAAAAATAACATATACTACGCAAAACCATCAACTTATTTCTTTAGTATTTACAAACCATTATATCGGAGTATAATATTATATATCAAGACAGAGACAGAGGAGATCATGGAATGAAGAAGATATGGTTGTTTGTTGTTGGGTGTTTGGTGTTGTCTGGGTGTTCAACGAAGAATGTGTCGTATGAGAAGGATGATACGTGGGATGAATATGTGGAAGGATGGGATAGGGCGAATACTTGGGAAGATGTGGATGAGTATGCGGATTGGGTGTATGCGGAGATAACGTTTGAACAGGTGACGGATGAGTATCCGATCATTGAATCGCAGGTATTGGATTATTCTGTTAGCGGGGTGTATTTCGACGATGGGAAGATTCGTGAAATGGCTGGAGAGAAATTCGATGTGAATAGGCTTGTTTCAAATTATGCGGTTGGAACGGGAGTGATTGTGACATGTGTTGTGTTGACGGTTGCTACAAGTATGGGAACAGCGCCAGTGTGTTGTTTCATTGCGGGGGCTTTGGAAGGGAGTGTGACGAATGCGGTGAGAGGAGCTGCTTTCGCTGCCGCAATGAAGGGTGTATGTGCCGCCATTAGGACGCATGGAGACATGGAAGAGACTTTCTATGAAGCATTGGAGGGTTCTAGCGAGGGGTATAAGTGGGGTGCGATCTTTGGGGCAATATCGGGGAGCTTGGCGAATGCATATTGCTTTGTGGAAGATACACTGGTGTGGACGTATGATGGCTTGGTTCCCATCTGTGAAGTGAAGGAAGGGGACTTGGCATATGCCTATGATGTTGTTTCAGACACATATGTCTATCAGCCTGTTTTAGGCGTTTTCAGAAACGAAGTGGATGAAACGATAGAAGTATCGGCGAATGGCGAAACAATCGTTTGTACGCCCTCTCATCCGTGGCTGACGGCATTTGGGTGGAAGCTTGCGTCTATTCTGGATGAAAGCGATGATGTCATGGGATGCGATGGCTTGTATTATCCCGTGCAGGAAGTGCACGGGATAACAGGGGAAGAAGAGACATATTCACTTTGCGTAGAGGATTGTCATAGCTACATCGTGGGAAACACTGGGTTTATTGTGCATAACCGATGCAAGATCAATGAGAAGTACGCAGGGACAACGGTGATGTGCAGTGATCCAGTGTTAGCGGGAAGATATCCCGATGGGGTTCCGTTTACCCCACAAGGGTACCCGGATTTTTCTGGGTATGCCAAGGAGTCGATTACATTTGAGCCAGTGGGATCAAGCGAAGGAATGTGCTTGACGGGAAACCATGCCAAGGATATCCGGATGGCCAACAAGATCATGGGCTATGAAAGAACCCCTGTGGGATATACGTGGCACCATAGCGAAGACATGCGAACCTTGCAGTTGGTGCCAACGGATCTCCACAGAGGCATACGTCATAGCGGGGGAGCATCGTTGATTAGGGAAATGCTGAAAAGGTGAATGAAATGAAATTCAACAAGAAAGAAACAGAAAACTATTTCAACGATCCCGTGGAAGAAAGGTATTTCACTTACCTTGAACAAAGGAACATCGTTTCATCCAAGTATATCCAATCGTTGCGAGAAGGAAAGCAAGGAGTGCTACAGGACAACGGTATTGTCATTGCGGATGAAGAATATACAGTGGAATGCATTCTGGGCAGTGGAAAGATAGATATCTTTGACTTGATCAGAAACAATGAAATATACGATGTTTCAGCAGAGGAAGGAACGGTGATCGCAATTCTACTGGGAGATGATTATCTGTTCCTGAAGCCAAATGATGAAAGAATCTACTTTTTTTGCAGGGATACAGAGGAAGTAATCATGGTAGCCAAAGATTATCAAGAACTAGACGAAATGATAGAATACAAGGAGGAAGAATGAAGAGAACTATGTTCATTATGGGAATGGTCTTATTGACAGGATGTGGAAGCACAGTGGAAAGATCGTTTTCCAACGCATTTGCGAAAAGCGATATCGTGTATCAGGCAAGCACAAGATTCATGTACAGTACGGATGGAGGAGTACAGTGGTCTGAAACAATCCAGGAGATTCCCGTCGATGCGACATACTACATGACGATTGAAATGAAAGTATCGCAATCGGAAGAAACAAGCGAAGAGAAGATCGTTAGATCAAACATCTCAATTCCCAACACCACAGTGTTGGATTGTTACCTGGATGATCATCCAGGCGTGAGCATTACCGGACAAATGGACAATGAAAGAAACTGCGTTGTGTATGAGTTTAACATTGTTTCAGGGATAAGTCCAAGTGTGTTTAGGGTTGTGTTTGAGTGCATGCCTTTGTCAGAAGGACGAGTGAATGTGGAAGTTGTGTATGATGACAATGTAAGCGAAAGCTGGGATGCGACAGGTGTCATCAAATATGTGGCGGGAGGATGATATGCTTGTGAAGAAGAGAATATGGTTCTTTGCGTTATTGTTGGTTGTGATGTCGTTTATGCGTCCTACTCTCTATGTAGTCATGTATCACATGGCGTACAGGAATATTGACTTTGTCATTCCTAGTCCAACCGATGAACAGATCGAAGCATTGGAAGGAAAGAATGGCATTGGTGTGATTATACCATACTACATGGAAAAGACAGACGTTGGAACAGTGATCATTCTTCCCGATGCGAAAATGGTCAAGTACATGCCATGTCCCATGATTACGGCGAAAGAGGCTGTGGTCGATTGGACGTATGGGGAACATAAAGGCATTGGAAGTGAAATGACATTAAACGTTTCAAGCCATCGTTATGCGTTTGTTGTAAGGGGACATGCCTATAACAACGTGTTTATGGCACCCTCCGTAGCAATTTGTGTGTTGGCTGGCGATCAGGCAAGAGAGTTGAAGGAAGAAGGGTTGGTTTACAGTGCGGCATATGTGCAGGCAACAGATAAAGAGGCATGCAAGAAATATCTCTTGGAAGAATATAAGCCATATGGCAGGATGAAACAACCGAAAGACTTTGTTTCAGTTGAAACATATCAGAAACATGTGGAAAACTTCATGAGTGCCAATTGGTCAAAGGAAATCACCATAACAAGAGAACACTTGCCAAGGATGTTTGATTCAACATGGCGAAAACAATTATGGCAAGGCTTGGGCATGGATATCTGTGTGTGCATACTCCTTGCATGCCTAAGCATGAGGCATTATGAAAACAGAATATAAAACAAGGCGAATCGCATGATTCGCCTTGTTTCTTAAGTCATACGCTGATTGATTTTGTTATGGGCGTAGTATTCTTCTTTGTCTTTGTACATATTGTGGTCGGACTTTTGCAATACATCGTCCATGGTTGAATTGCCAGACCTCATGGCATAACCAACCGATATGCTATATCCGGATTTGACAACGTTGTCTTTAGCTAGGCGTAGTTTATTTTGTACTGTTTTTTCGTTTTGTTGGAGGAAGAGGATAACGAATTCATCTCCACCAATACGGTAAGAGATGATGTTACGGTCGCTGATTTCCAATAGACAGTTGCCGATTTCTTTGAGTGCTTTATCACCTGCGGCATGTCCCTGTGTGTCGTTAAGTGTTTTTAATCCATTCATGTCCAGGGAAGCAATGGCGGTAATGCTTTTCTCATTGCGTAAAAGGTCATTGTAGAAAGCAAAACGGTTTTGTAGAGAAGTCAATGGATCGGAACGATTGTCGTAGGAACGCAGGAAGATGTAGAAGAACACACTGCTGACCATGATGCACTCGGGTAAATGGGAAGTATCGTATGTGGCATCGATGAATGTTGCGGCAATGCAAGAGAGTGCGCATATGATCAAGATCGTGCGTTCAGTAACATCTCGCTTATAGAAACGTTTCCACGTTACTACCAGTACCTGTAGCATGTAGAAAAAGCCAACGATGAAGACAGTATAGCCCAAAGGTCCCCTTTGGAAGTGATAATTTTCATCGTAAGAGAAAGCAATGGGAGAAAAGAATGCTGTTAAGAATATGATTCCGTTGATATAACACGGAATAAATATCTTCCAGTTTCGTTTTTCTGGCGGGGTGACGACTAAAAGAAGACCAACCGCAGCAAACGGGCGAAAAAAATAACCGATGACGGAGAGAAAGATACGCATATAATATAGACTCGGATTGAGCGATGCTACATTTTCACAAACGTCTTCTATAACCAAGAGAAAACAACTCACCAATGGCATCCAAAAGTAACGTAGCTCAATATCTTTTGTTTGTTTCTGTTCATAAAGTTTTATCGCATATGCGACAACCAAGACGAGCGTTGTAAAGTGTTCTTGAAGAAGAATATCGATCATTGTTTCTAGTTGCATTTAACACCTCCCTTTTCTCATAAGACTCATGCAATGAACAATTCCATTGCTTATACTCGGAAGTACAAGTATGTGGAATTCAGCATTGTCTGCCTGCTGTTACAATTGTTCCAGTGGATTTTGTTGATATTCTTTAGCGATGATATCATGGATGCCAGATACTGTTGTATCGGGAAAGGAGTGTCAAGACATCCAATGCTTGTTGAGTGTTTATTCAAACACTTCCTTTCCAGTTGTTATTATACCTTGAACTTATGATAGAGCGCAAGAAAAAAAGACGCGTAAGCGTCTTTTTGCTAAGCAATAGAATCGACTCAAAGTTTTTCCCTAACAAATTGAAGACTTAAATACCAACTTCTTTGCATTGTGCATTCTGTCTAGGATTCAACTTCCGTTTCTTCGATGTTATACTTCTTCAGAAGCTCGTTGAGATACTCGCTGCTTTCTGATGCCATGACGATATCGTTGAATCGTCCTTCTTTAGAAAGAATCTGGACCAGTTTCGAGAATTGCTCAAGACCTTTTTCTTTTCCTTCTTTTCGCCCTTCTTTGATTCCTTCTTTGATTCCTTCTTCTCTTCCTTTTCGCTCCCCGTCTTTCATGAACAACTGCATCTGTTCAACTTCGCCGTATTCCGTCAATAGCATACCCTTAACCTCCACTTTGTGCGCTACGAGGAATGGCTTGATCAAGTAATCGTCTGGCATATTGAAAATTGCCTCATCAATTGCGATGCCTAGGTTGTCCTTTTGGTCCCCATTCTCCTGATGTTGTCTAATCTCGGCAACGAGCCAAGAGTATTCCTGCAACGGTTTGCACGCCGCAAGGAGTGCGGTGTTCTTGCCGTAGTTCACGTTCAGCATTCGAACTTTCACCGCAATATCTGGATCAGAATCTTCGGGGAATGAGTCTGAAAACCTTAGGATTCTTTCCTCTCTTCTTGCTTCTGTCCCGTTGTAGAAGACAACCAGTTTTGGGACAGGAAGCTTGAGAAGTGTGTCGCCATACTTGTTCAATCCATGCTTCTTACAATATTTGTCGTAAATGTTTCCTGCGTACTGCATGAGCCTCAGTGGCATATTTGGATTGAACGTCGACTGCTGCTCATACAGGTTCATGTGATTCGCAATCAGGAATGACACATCGTTGTGCATTCCGAGGTACAACACCTCTTTGGTCGTGATGATCTCAATGTCTGATGGATCTGTGTGTCTTGAGCCGTTGAGTGCATTGTAGAGGTTCATTGTCCATTCTTTATTTTCTTTCGATTCAAAAAGGAAATCGAATAATCTGTCACTATACTCCCTGTTTCCTACCGCCATGTTTTACCTCCTGTAGTTTTTCCGTGTGTATAAAATCTTATCATATAAAAGTTGTTTTTGCAAGCGTTTTCTTGCTATGATGTTGCATTCTGCTTCATCATACTTACCCCTTTCGAGAAATCGGAATGATGTCAAAGTATTGGAGAAGCTAAGATTTTTCCGTTTACATAACATGCATTGGCTTCTCTGGTTCAACACCATCGTTCCCTCTCACATATAATATTATACCATGATATTTTTTTTCTGTAAAGGATTGTTTTTGCTTTTATGACGTATTTAAACAGCAATGTTTTAATGCTAAATTATTATTTGTTCATGATCGTGTCTGTGTTAATTTTGACTAAAATATAATTCTTGTGTTCTCTTATTGGAAAAGTGAATTGCCTTCGATTCGCTTTTCTGTCCGATGATATCATTGGTTAATGAGACACCTCGAATTATGTGATTTTATCAAGGTGTCTCCTCCTAGCGTGCTTTTCAATGATTTTGACTTTGGACTTCTTCACTGAATTTAGCTTGTACATATCGAGATTGTATAATATAATGGTATACGTAATGAATGATAGAAAAGGAGTTCATGCGATGAAGAATAGGAGATTTGGACAAAGCAACCGAATGGTATCGGAGATTGGTCTAGGAACTTGGCAATTAGGAACCAAATGGGGCGATCCTTTCAATGAGGCAGAAGCATTGGATATTCTTGAGGCTGCTGATCAAGCGGGTATTACGTTTATTGACACGGCTGATCTCTATAACGGTGGAAAGAGCGAGGAAACCATTGGGAAGTATATTTCTAAGCATCCTGATAAGTTCTATGTCACAACAAAGTGTGGGCGTAGATTAAAGCCACATGTTGCGGAGATGTATACGCCACAGGCAATCGAAGAGTTTGTTAATGGGAGTCTTTCACGCCTGCAGATGCAGTCGCTGGACATGTTGCTACTGCATTGTCCGCCTTTTGAGGTGTTTGAAAGAGATGACATCTTTGAAGAGTTGGAAAGACAGAAGCAGATGGGAAAGATTGCTGGATATGGTGTTAGCGTGGAGAAGGTGGAAGATGCCATCAAGGCAATGAAGTATGGCATTTCGGCTGTTGAAGTGATTTTCAATATGTTCCGCCTGAAGCCAACGGAAGAACTCTTCCCTTTGGCAATTGAGAAAGACATTGCGATTATCGCGAGAGTTCCATTGGCGAGTGGTCTTTTGACAGGGAAGTTTACCAAAGACACGGTCTTTGGCGAGAAGGATCATCGTTCCTACAACCGTGAAGGTGCTTCTTTTGACAAGGGCGAGACATTCTCGGGTGTTCCCTATGAATTGGGTTTGCAAGCCGTAGATGAGCTGAAATCGGTATTTGGGACAGATGCTCTGGCACCAATTGCGATCAGATGGATCTTGATGCATAAGGAAGTCAGTGTTGTTATCCCTGGAGCAAGCAGAACAGCGCAAGTCAAGAATAATGTTCTTGCGGCAGAACTTGATCCATTGACAGATGCGCAGATGGATGCTGTGCAAGCCATCTACGACAAGTATTTGAGGGATGTTATTCATCCACAATGGTGATCTTATGAGCAAGTTGCAGTATATCTTTGTACATGGTCTTAGTGGCTGGGGAAGCTATGACGAGAAGTATCAGAAACAACCGTATTGGGGAATGAAGAATGGCGATGTTGTGTCCATGTTAAGGGAAAAGGGATACAACGCATACGCCGCAAGTGTTGCGCCTACGGGCAGTGCGTGGGATAGGGCATGTGAACTCTATGCCCAGCTAGCAGGAACGATTGTGGACTATGGCAAAGCTCATAGTGGAAAATACAATCATGAACGCTTTGGGAAAGATTTCTCTTCCTGCCCGCTGATCAAGGAGTGGAACGATGACACACGCATTGTGCTTATTGGTCATTCCTTTGGTGGAGCCACAATCAGGTTGCTTAGCGAACTCCTTGCCAGGGGCAGTGAAGAAGAGAGAAGCGTTACCGATCCAGAGGCTCTTTCCCCACTGTTCAAGGGAGGTATGGACAATCGCATTCATGCGATTGTCACATTGGCTGCACCGATGAACGGAACAACCGCATATGATATGTTGGAAGATCCCACTTTTGACGCGGATAAAGTGAAGTCGTCTCTTTCTAGCAAGCTTTTCTCTCGTCTCATGAGCATGTTTATCAAGGCTGAGACAGATGGAAGAGACGAAAGAGATTATGCGGCATATGACATGCATATAGACAATGCGTTGGCAATGAACAACCGTATTCATATCCTTCCGCATGTCTACTACTTCTCAATCCCATGTAGCACAACTCAGAAGAAAGACGGTATCCAGATACCCGTGAAAGACAGAATGGAGCCTCTGTTCATTAGAAGATCCACCCAGATGGGACAATATAAGGGTCAGACAAAGGGAGGCTTTGTCGTGGATGAAACCTGGCAAGAAAACGATGGACTGGTAAACACGATATCAGCCAAACACCCACTCAATGATCCCCACAAGCAATTCTCACAAGACAACATAGAGAAAGGAATTTGGAATGTCTTCCCGCCATACCCATATGACCATATGTCAATGCAAGGAGGACTTACCAAGAATCATCCCATCGAGGATTTCTATTTCAGGCTCATGTCAATCATTGACAAGACAGCAAGCTAAGCAATGGGTCTCATTGCCTTTCTAGGCAATGAGACCCATTTTATGTTGATGTCTCGCGTCCGAAATAGTAATGGCGCGCTAGACATTGCGCTGATGAATATTTTTTATAACATTGTTTAGTGTTATAATTCGAGAAGAATCATGCACATTTTATTATAGAAAATAGCATATGATACATGAGTAAATCGAATTTAAAATGACAAATAAAATGATCAACC
>OMYM01000074.1 GCA_900315225.1 uncultured Erysipelotrichaceae bacterium
GATCACCATAATCAACAAGCTGATTACAACCACCGCGTTATAAAGAAAACGAATAAACTTTCTAGACAACCTCTTCTTCTTTGCCATCGCATCATCTCCGCTCATATTATATCACACGCACACTTGATGAAAGAATAGTTAATTGTTATTTACACAACAAAAAAGCAATCATCGAATCATAGAATATGACTCGATGATTGCCTTGAATCATTGATCTAACTGGTATTTCTCAATGTCAAGCAAAGCCTTGCCATCAACAATGAAGCCAATCCCCTGGGCATCCAATGGCGTGAAGATACAATTGGTAAACGCTTCTCTTCCATCGTTGATAAATACTTCAACACTGTACCTATCCATGATAATCCTAAGTTTTAAGCTTTCCCTGCCATCCTCAACCGTCAATTTTCTGCTATTTAGAACAGCTCTTCTTGTACCAGAATTAGTCCTGTCGAATTCCAGCGTCCCTTCTCTTGGACGATATACGAGAGAAGTATAATATTCATCATTTTGTGCTAGGCGTATCTCGAATCTCTGGAACTTCAGTTCTGTCTGGCGAATATCCAACGATAGATCAATTGTTCTACCATCAATGCCATCCAGAGAAAACACACCCTCTGCCTCCACGTCATTCATGATGACTGGATTACTGCGCAAAGCTTCGATTTCCCTGGCAGGCAACTGATACAAACGATTGTCTTTAACAGATAATTCCCTTGGCACAATCATTTGACCAAGCCATGGAATCTTTTTTTCCGTGTAAAGAATCGTATCCCAATTCTGCATCCATGCGACCATGATTCTTCTTCCATCCTCCGCCAACAAAGTTTGCGTCGCATAGAAGTCAATCCCGCTATCAATCGGCTGTTTCGTCTCTGGCAAAAAACGCGTGCCATCATCGTTAAACTCACCAATCATCGCAATCGTAGAATTACCATTGGGATAATTCCCCTTCTTCAACATGTCCTGCGGAGAGAACAACAAGACCTTCTTTCCATCTAATTCAAAGACATCCGGACATTCCCACATCTTTCCAACGCTGCCATCATTTTCAAGCAATATACTATGAAAATGCCAGGAAAAAGCATCATTGCTCTTGAAATACAAGATACGACCGTGATCATTCATGTCTTTATCGACACAAACACAGCCATACGTGCCATCCTGTTCTTTCCAGATCTTCGGATCCCTGAAATCCAAACCGTTGGAATCATGAGGAAGATCCTTAGCTTCAATCACAGGATTGTTGATTTGTTTGACATAGTCAACGCCATCACCCACAGCAATGCATTGCCTTTGGAAAAACTCTTTTTCCGAATCAGGGGATTGAATAACACCTGTGTACATCAGAAGGTGTTTTCCATCTTCCAAAGTTATAGCACTTCCCGAAAAACACCCATCTCTATCAGCGAAGGAATCAGGTGCAAGAGCAGCCGGCAGATACTCCCAATGCAGAAGATCTTCTGTCACAGCATGACCCCAATGCATTCGTCCCCACAATTTGCCATAAGGGTAATACTGGTAGAACAAATGATACTTTCCCTTGTATTGAGAAAAACCATTCGGATCATTCATCCATCCGATTCTAGGCGTCAAGTGAAATAACGGTCTCAACTCAGGGCTGACTTTATCTCCTTCTTCTGCTTCATATCTACGAACATTTGATAATGTGTGGCTAATCATATCCCACCGATACCTCCTTAATGCGACATATCAGCCTCCAAAAAGAGGCTGATATGCCAGAATTCAATCAATTATATTGATGAATAGATTATTTGTAGTAAGCATCCAAATATTTCTGGTGGATTTCCAGATACTTGGACAAGCCATAAGCCTCAAGATCCTTCTGGAACTGATCCCAGTCAGCATCCGTGAAGCCGTTCATGATCCAGTCAGACTTCGCTGTGTTAATGCACTTGGAGATGTCTGCGATCAGGTTGGAAGCTTCCTTTGTATCTTCTCTTGTCATAAAGACATTCGGGAAGACATACTTTGTGTTCATGTCAGGTGTGTAGATGTCCTTGATCCAGTCAAGACGATACTGAGCATCATCTGGGCATGTGACATACTTGTCATAGTAGGAGTCGAGGATTGCCAAAGGACCACCAACAGACTCTGCTTCACGTACTTCAACAGGGGAAGCGTCTCCCAGAGGAGCATGCTGCAGCATGTCTTCGCCATCAGCGTTCTTTCCAAGAACGAAGATATCGAAATCATCGTCTTCACCATATGTACCCCAGTTGTTCTGTGGCGACTGGAATGGATCATACATCTGATCGAGCCATGCGCAAACAAGAGCAGGGTTCTTGCATACAGATGTGACGACACAACGACCACGGTCGAAACCAGAAGTGAAGGAGCCATTTGCCGGAGTGATGTTTCTGACATCAGCTGTCAATGCAGGCAGCGGTACCCAACCCTTGCCAGCAATCAGATCATCCATGCTGATCTGAGCAATGTTTGCAATGTCCCAAGAGAATGCAACACCATATCTGCCAGACTTACCCTTAGCAACATATGTGGACCATTCCTGTGTGAATGCTTCAGGATCCATCAAACCTTCTTCATAGAGCTTGTGGAGCCAAGCAATACCCTTCTTGAAGCCTTCTGTTGTCGCAACAGAGATGACCTTCTTGTCATCTGTTACAGCAATGTGACGGCCTCTGTCAGGATCGCCATAGCCTTCGCCAAAACCATTGATCAGAATGCAAGGATCCTGGTCGCCATCGTTAACGATGCAAGCCAGAGGAATAATGCTTCCGTCAATGTTGAACTCAGCCTTCAGAGCATCCGCATTGGACTGGAATGCAAGCAGAACCTGCTCGAACTCATCGACTGTCGTAGGCATTTCGAGGTTGAGGAAATCAAGCCAATCCTTGTTGATGAAGGACATATATCCAACTGTCTGGATAGCTGTCTTTTCATAACCAAGCTGCTCGATCCAAGGAAGCGCCCAGATGTGTCCATCGGCATCTTCGCACATGGTCCTATATTCAGGAGCCTGTTCAAAGACCTTCTGCAGGTTTGGCATGTACTTGTCAATGTAGTCTTCAAGGTTGATAATGACACCCTGGCTTGCATATTTGAGCAGGTCAGTGTCGCCAAATCCAGCGTTGAAGATGAAATCAGGAAGTGTCTTAACATTTGCCATTTCAAGAGCAATCTTATCGCCCCATTGGTCGCCCTGGATTGTCTTCCAGTCAACATGGACATTTGTCTTTTCCTCAAGTCTCTTGAAGATTGTTCTGTTGTTAGGCTCGGATTCTGTTCCGGCAGGGAAGTTTGTCAAGCCCTTGATAGTCGCCTTTTCAGCAAGAGGGAAAGTAAGATCTTCAACATTCACGGATGCAACTGGTGCTGTTCCTGTGTTTCCTGTGCTGCCAGATCCGCCGCAACCAGCGAGCAGGATTGCTGACAATGCGAGTACAGTTCCTTTTTTGATAATACTAGACATTGTTTTCTCCTAAATAATTTTTGTCTGAATTAACCCTTGATAGCGCCTGCCATGATACCGTTGTCAAAATATTTCTGGAAGAACGGATACATGATCATCAGCGGAAGACTTGAAATAATGATGGTAGCATACTTCAGAAGTTCGGCAAGCTGTGCTCTTTGCGCCGTAGACTGCATGTCAGAGACCATTCCAGGCTCAGGCTGGTTCTGGATCAGGATCGATCTCAATACCAGCTGCAATGGCTGCTTGGAAGCACTGTTGAGGTAAATCATTGCATCGAAATAACTGTTCCACATACCAACAAAGTTCCACATGGATATCGTAGCAATGATTGGCGTACACACCGGCAGAAGGATCTGGAAGAAATACACCATTTCGTTTGCGCCGTCGATTTCCGCCGCTTCCTGAAGGTCGCGCGGAATACCCTGATAATACGTTCTGGCAATGATCATGTTCCAAACACTGAACGCGCCAGGAATCAAGATCGCCCAAATCGTATCAAGCATGTTGAGATTAGCAATCAACAAGTATGTCGGAATCAAGCCGCCGCCGAAGAACATCGTGATCATGAAGAGGAGATTGAAGAATCCCTTTCCCTTGAAGTCCGGACGGGACATTGGGTACGCCGCCAGAAGCGTAATGACTACCGACAAAATGGTAAACAGCACAGAATAAATGAGAGCATTCTTAAAACCAATCCAAATCTGTCCATTCGACATAACACGCTCATAAGCGGTAAGCGTCCACTTCGAGAAGTCGAATGTAAGACCGTTATTCTGCAGTGTGACAGGATCGATGAAGGAGGCCAGAATGATATAGATCATCGGAAGGATAATCGCAATCAAGAACAAGCCGAGGATGATGTATCCAATGGTCAGGATGATCTTATCTCCTAAAGGATACTTAGAAAATTCACTTTTCTTTTTTCTCTCCGCCATATACTCGCTCCTTCATTAAATGCCCTTTCCTTCATTCATGTTCTGAACAATCTTGTTCATAGAAATCAGAAGGATGACATTAATAACAGTGTTGAACAAACCGACAGCGGTCGAGAAACCGTAGTCGCCGTCCAGAAGACCTTTTTTGTACACGTATGTCGAAATAATTTCAGATGAGCCAAGGTTTAGGTCAGTCTGCAACGCATATGCCTTTTCGAAACCGATGGACATGATGTTACCTACGGACATAATGAACTGAATCAGGACAGTGTCCTTGATTGCAGGCCATTCAACAGCCTTGATCTGTTCGATGATGTTGGCACCATCGATAACTGCAGCTTCCTTCAGCTCTTTGGAAGCATTGGAAAGCGCTGCCGTGTAAATGATGGAACCCCAGCCTGCACCTTGCCAAATTCCGGAAGCGATATAAATCGTACGGAATGCGGAAGGCATTGTCATGAAGTTTGTCGATGTTCCCAACAGCGAATTAATCATTCCAGTGGGCGACAACAGAATGCGGACGATACCGCAAAGAACGATTACCGAAATGAAATTCGGCATGTACAGCACAAGCTGGATTTTCTGTTTCGTCTTCGTGCTAAGAATACGATTCAGCAAGAATGCAAGCAGAATCGGAATCGGGAAACCCCACAGCAATCCAAACACACTCAATTTCAGAGTGTTCATCAGATAGCTGATGAAGTCCGGCGAAGACAGGAAACGCCTGAAATGCGCAAAGCCTACCCATTCACTTCCCAAAATGCCCCTGATCGGGTTGTACTCCGTAAAGGCAATCAGAATACCGCCCATTGGGATATACCTGAAAATGATCGTCAGCAAGAATGCGGGCATAATGAAGATCAGGTATAATTGCCAATGTTGCCTAACGTAGACAAGGGCATTGTGCAGCTGGCTGCTTTCGGACGCGCCCGAAGCGTTAGTCCTTGAAGCTTTCCCCATTGAAGTCCTCCTTTTCATAGATTTTTTATCTTTTGTTGCCCTGGGAAGCGAATGCATGTCGCGGCTTCATATTATGCACGCGCGAACCTCAGGTCATCAGACGTGAGTATATTAGCACATGTGCATAAAGCTTGTCAATACTAAATTGTGCATTTGTACAATTATTTTCTCGCGCGCATTAGAGAGCGCGCGCGAGAACGATTTCAAAGTGCGCATGTATTACGTATTTAATGCTTATGAAACGTTTTATCGCAAACGCTCCAAAATCGTCATACTCTCATCGAGAATTACATGCCAAAAAAGAAATGATGCAAATGCACATTTTCCTCTTGCAAACGCACTCGAATAATGCTATTATAGTTGCGGCTATTGATTTGACAAGCAGAAAGGAGGAGCGCAAAGCAGGGTCAATAGCTAACCACGCGCCAGGTGTACCTCTGGATAACCAAGAAAACTCCTTGCGTCTTCTTTTCGGTTATGATAGGATTTTATATATTAATGGAAAGTAAGGAGTAAGGATGAACAAGAAAGTAACGATACAAGATATAGCCGACGCGCTAGGCGTATCTCGAAATACCGTTTCTAAGGCAATCAACAGTTCAGAAGGGTTGGCAGACGCCACAAGGGAGAAAATATTGCAAAAAGCGCTGGAAATGGGATACAAGCAGTTTTCTTACGTGGCATCGATCTCAGCAATGAATGCCGCTAAAAATGATTCCCACTCGCAAAATGCCGGTGAGATTGCCTTGATGGTAGGCAATTTCCTAGGCATGAACCATTTCGCCTCGCTTATGATGGACAAGTTCCAGATTGAAGCAGCAGAAATGGGTTATACTATTTCGACCTATCGGGTCACCAAGAAAAACCTCAGGGAAAAAACATTTCCCAAGACTTTGGATATGGATAGGATATGCGCCATCGTATGCGTAGAGATATTCGACTATGACTACGGTGTGTTCATATGCAGCGCCGGGCTTCCCGTGCTGTTCGTAGACGGTCCATGCGCGTGCGGCGAGGAGCCTCTGCAAGGCGATTTTCTTCTTATGGACAACACGTCCGAAATCACTCGCTTTGTCAAAATGATGATCAATCGTGGTTTCCGCAAGATCGGCTTCATTGGCGATGTCTACCATTGTCAATCGTTCTATGAGCGCTATATGGCATATAGAATGGGCATGATCATGGAAGGAGTTGACGTTGACAAGAAATTCCTCATATTGACAAAGGACAGGGACAAGGACGCAATGCAAGAAGCCTTGGAAAACATGGATGAACTGCCCGATGCATTCGTTTGCGCAAACGACTTCGTAGCAATCGCAGCCATGCAAATATATGCCGCAAGGGACAGATCGATCCTACAGAAAGTCCGTTTCCTCGGATTCGATGATTCGCATGATTCAAGGATCTTCTATCCCTCCCTTTCGACCATACATATTCATACCCAGGCAATGTCTTTCTCTGCCTTGCATCTTCTGATGACAAGAATCAAGGAACCATCCTTGGATTACCGCAAGATTTACGTTGCGACCAACCTAATCCTCAGGGATTCCACTGAATTCTAAAAGGGGGCTTATGAAATTTCTTTCTTACGACAGTAGATTCAGCCAGTTCCTCCTCAAGCTGACATACGGCTGTTGGCTGAATCTGCTTTGGGCAGCCTGTTCCCTGCCCTTGGTAACCATTGGCGCATCAACCACCGCGTTATATTGCGTAACGCTAAAGATTGCCGAGGAAAGGGATACAGGCTTGACAAGGTCCTTCTTCGAATCGTTCAAGAAGAACTTCGTGCAAGCCACACGAATATGGCTGATCATGGTATTGCTTGGGGTCTTGATCGGGGTAGACGCATACGCGGTAAATCATCTGCGTTCAACTACCACTGGTGCACTCGCTGTCATGTGGACGTTGAATATGGCGCTGATCATCTGCGCTTCGATTGTATATGTGGTCGTATTGATTTACATATTCCCATTGCTCAGCAGGTTTGACAACACCGACCTAGCAATGTTCAAGAATTCCCTGTTGCTCGGGCTGCATTATCTATTTGCGACCATCATGGTGTTCGCCATACACTTCGCAATGTTCTTCCTGATTGTCGCGGCATTTACGCCCATGATCATATTTGGCATAGGAACAACAGCCCTTGCTTCATCTTATTTTCTGATCAATGTGATCAACACATGTTCCTATACAGACGAGACCTAGCATGATTCGTTCAAAGAAAGAAATAGAAGCCGAGAAAAAAGCATTCAAACAAATGACAATGACCGAAAAAATCGACCATATCCTAGCCTACTACAAGCTACCGGTCTTCACGGTGATCATCGCCTTGATCGTCCTGACATCGACCATTGTCACAAACGCCACCAAGAAAAAGCCTTATCTATATGTTGCATATGCAAATTTCACCTGTGGGGAAACCCTGGATGAACAACTAACCAAAGGCTATCTTGAAAGTATCGGCATTGATACAAAGAAGTATGATATCTACGTTTACCGAAATCTGTACATCACCGATGACCCTTCGGACGTAGACCACCAGTACAGCTACGCATCCAAGATTAAAGTCATGGGAGCCATTAGCGCCAGACAACTGGACTTGATGTTCATGAACAAGGAAGCATATGACCTAATGTCCAGCAGCGGATTGTTGTTGAACCTATCAACCACCGAAGACAATCCCTCCTTCGCAACCTTGTCCCCCTACATCATGTCCAACAATGTCATTCTCTCTGATAATGCCGTAGACCTTGAACTAGGCAACGCAGAAGAATATGTGGCAGAAACGGAATCACAGAAAAACGGTATTGATATCTCTTCTTCTGATACTTTCACAGCTGCTGGAATTGACAATGATCTCTACATCGGAATCATTGCCAATTCTCGGCATGTGGAAGAATGCATGCAATATATCGCATGCCTGCTCGGAAACGAGCGCTAACCAATTTGGCTGTAACGGTGAAAGACCGTGCCAGTAAGTCGGTGTCATTTTCGATTATTTGCGGCAACGACTTCATAATTCTTTCGTACCATAAGAAAGGGGCAAAATTAATTTTATGGCAGCAGTAACACTCAAGAACATTCAAAAGATCTATCCAAACGCACAAGAACAAAAGGCAAAGAAAAAGAAGAAGAAGGATGAACAGCCTGTCGAAGAAAAGACCTACAACCTTAAGGTCACTGATGAAGGCGTTGTTGCAGTAGACAACTTCAACCTCGACATCAAAGACAAAGAGTTCATCGTCTTCGTCGGACCTTCTGGCTGCGGTAAGTCCACAACTCTGAGAATGGTCGCTGGACTTGAAGAGATCACACGCGGTGAGCTTTACATTGATGGAAAGCTTGTCAACGATGTTGCGCCGAAGGACAGAGACATCGCGATGGTATTCCAGAACTACGCGCTGTACCCGCACATGACAGTCAGACAGAACCTCGAGTTCCCGCTGAAACTGAGAAAAGTCCCGAAAGCCGAAATCGACAGAGCTGTCGATGAAGCAGCAGAAATCCTTGGCATCGTCCAGTATCTCGACAGAAAGCCGAAGGCACTCTCTGGTGGACAGAGACAGCGTGTCGCTATCGGACGTGCTATCGTTCGTGAGCCAAAAGTCTTGTTAATGGACGAACCTCTCTCCAACCTCGACGCTAAGTTGAGAAACCAGATGAGAGCCGAGATCATCAAGCTCAGACAAAGAATCAACACAACGTTCATCTATGTCACACACGACCAGACAGAAGCCATGACACTGGGCGACAGAATCGTCATCATGAAAGACGGTGAAATCCAGCAGATCGGCACACCACAGGAAGTATTCGATTACCCAGTCAACACATTCGTCGCAGGCTTCATCGGAATGCCACAGATGAATATGTTCGATGGAAAGCTTCTCAAGGTCAATGGCAGATATGCAGTCAAAGTCGGCAATGCTATTATTGATATCTCCGACAACAAGCAAGCAAATCTCGCCAAGAGAAACACAAAGGAACAGGATATCCTCGTTGGATGCCGTCCAGAACACATCACACTCGACCACAAGGCTGGATCTATGATCTCCGGTAAAGTCGATGTCTCCGAAATGATGGGTTCCTCCGTCCACCTGCACATCAGCGCAGAAGGCAAAGACTGCATCATCATCGTTCCTACCCTCGACCTCAAGGGCGACAACCTGAGCATCGGCTCCACTGTCAGCTTCACATTCGCTCCGAATGCTATCCATGTATTCGATCCTGCGTCTGGAAAGAACCTTGAATATCTTTGATAAGTACTGATTGGTAGCAATGGTCTTTTAGACCAAACAAAACCAAATAAGGACATCGCTATGCGATGTCCTTTTCATTGTCATTAGAAACTTCTTTGATCTCTCATCAATACCAGGAAGACTGAAATCCAAGCCAGAAAAATCAATGCCAAACAATGGTTCAATTGTGTCGACATATTCATGAATCTCTGCGTACCATATTCGAATCGTTCTGGTATAATCGTGCATTGTCTGCCTGCTGTTTTATGCGGAACGATTGTAAATATCTGTTCCAGATATTTGATCGTTCCAGTGTATATCACGATTGCTTTCATATGCCTCATCACAACATTGACATGGCCACAGCTCATTTAGCTACAGAAGGTAGCGCCATCCCCACCTTGAACGCTAGGCGCTACCAATGCATGTTCGAGACACGCACACTGTTTTCATGTTATAATTATCACACTACAGGAGGTATGCATATGCCAGAAAGACCACACGGCCGCAAGAGAAATGACAAAGGACAGACTGCTGAAGTAAAAAAACATGGTGAAGCATTGCCCAAAGAAACACCAAAGCAGCCCCAAGGCATTCTTCCCAATATCAAGAACTTCTTTCAACGGAAGCCACATTAGCGTTATAATATAGGAAACAGGAGGAAAAGAATTATGTCGCAAAGACCTCATGGCAGAAAAAGAAATGATCAAGGACAAAGCGCGTCAGCTCATCGCAGAGGCGATGGCATTGGCGGCGGTTCTTCCAATTCAAGACCTTCCGGTGGGGGAGGCGTTACCCGTGGCGTAGGAGGACTTGGCATCCTTGCTATTGCTGCGATGTTGTTGTTCGGCAATGGCGGAGGATTGTTTCAGACTGTAGATACACCAGGTTCCTCAAATACCACCACGACAACGACCGCAACCGTTGGCACCCCTACAACTCCCGCCCCTGCCAACTCCACACCGCATCAAACGTTCAACTTTGGCACTGCCGCATCACACAACAATTCAGCGGTAAATGCATCCAGCACCAATCTGAACACCAATGTCAACTCCAATTCCCGCGAGAAGTACACGACGATCCTTGGCAATGGACAAGACCAAATGACCATCATGGTGTATATGTGCGGAACAGACCTTGAATCAAACTACGGCATGGCAACATCCGATCTTAACGAAATGGCTGCCGCTTCGCATTCTGACAAGGTGAACATCATTGTTGAAACAGGTGGTACCAAGAGATGGAAAAACAACATTATCTCCAACCAAACCAACCAGAGATACCAGGTATTGGATGGCAAGGTTAAGACACTTGACAACAATGTTGGCTCAAAGGCAATGACCGATGCAGGAACACTAACCAACTTCATCCAATTCTGCACCAATAACTTCCCTGCTAACCGATATATGTTGATCTTCTGGGATCATGGTGGAGGATCTGTCTCAGGCTATGGATATGACGAAAAATTCCCCAATGGCTCCATGACGGTTGATCGAATTGCCACAGCCCTCAAAAACGCAGGAACAAAGTTCGATATCATCGGCTTTGACGCATGCCTCATGGCCAACATGGAATGCGCCATGGCAGTTGAACCCTATGGCGATTACCTCCTTGCTTCGGAAGAGACAGAACCAGGAACCGGATGGTACTACACAGAATGGTTAACACAACTAGCAAACAACTCATCCATGAGTTCCCTTGAGATAGGCAAGAAGATCGTTGACGACTTCGTTTCAGGCAGACAAGCTGGTTCCCGCTCCAATGACAAGACAACATTATCGCTTGTCGATCTTGCGGAATTCAAGAATGCCGTTCCAACCAAGCTTTCGGCTTTCTCGAAAAAGATTGTGGAAGATGTACAGAACAACAATTACCAAGCTGTTGCGGATGCCCGCAGCGTTACCCGTGAATTCTCACAATCCAACCGCCTTGACCAAATCGATCTCGTTGATTTCTGTCTAAAGCTCAATACAACCGAAGGAAAGCAACTCGCCCAGGCACTCCAAAACTCAATCAAATATAACCGCGCGCGTAACATTAACAATGCCTATGGTCTATCTGTCTACTTCCCGTATCGCAATACACGTTATGTCAATAGCGCATTAAGGATCTACAACAACATCGCTTTCGATGAACACTACGCAGGAGCAGTTAGAAGCTTCGCCAACCTCGAAGCAACAGGACAGATTGCGGCAGGATCATCCTCCAGCTCTATCTTTGACATGCTGGGTGGAGCATCTTCCTCCAATGGTGTATCCATTGATGCAGGATCATTGCTTAACATATTGTTGAATGGTGGTGGATCAGGTGGTGATCTATCCTCATTGCTTGGCGGATCAGGTGCCGTTGACACAAGCTCCTATGACCTCTTCTCATCATTCTTTGGCAGAGCACACATCGACTCCAGCAACCTAGTCTTGACAGAAAAGAACGGCCAACAAGTCCTATCCCTCTCCGAGGAAGAATGGTCCCTCGTACAGAACATCAAGCTCAATGTATGGGTAGACGATGGCACAGGATATATTGACCTCGGCATGGACAATATCTTCGAATTCAACGAAGATGGTGATCTGATCATCGATTACGACAAGATGTGGGTAGCGATCAATGGGCAACCCGTCGCATATTACATGTTGTCGGAAGAATACGCAAGTGACGACGACTATTCCATCATGGGATATGTCCCTGCCTTCCTCAATGATGAAGAAGTCCACTTAATCATTGAGTTCTCCGATGAAAACGAAGGTGGCATTGTCCTTGGTGCTGAAAGCCTCACCGAAACAGATGTCGTTTCCAAGATCACCGAAATTAACGAAGGCGATACCATTGACTTCATCTGCGACTACTACGACTATGACGGAAACTTCAATGACCGCTACCTCTTCAGCGAACAAATCACTGTTAATGAGTCAGGTCTAGAAGTAACAGATGTCACACTCACCAACGACAAGATGATCTATGGCTATGTTCTTACCGATATCTATGATGCGGAAAGACGCACCCCAATGATCAATTACTAATATACCTTAATCCATTAAAAAAGGTGATTCCAAGAATCACCTTTTCTCTTTTTTATTGGATTAATACACCTGTAATCTCATCAAAATGATGTAGTTCACCCTCAATGGTCAACCACCCCTTGGCCATCAAACCAGTGAATTTATCATAGTAGTAAACATTGCCTTTCTGGTATGGATAAACCTCAGCAAGTTCATCTTTGATTTCTACCCATCCCTTCAGCATCTTTCCGTTCTCATCATACCTGACCCATTTGCCAGTCTTGTTCTTCATGCATTCGTAGACATAATCTTTCATGCCTTCATCCGCGTTGTTGGCGTTCTTGCGTATTGTAGCATCGTCCCATTTATCTTCGTCCTGGTAAATGTATGGCATCCATACTTCCTTGCCAAAGGCAGCAGCACCATCGTATACCGCATCCAGCCAGTACCAACCATCGCTCTCTGGGTCAAAGATCTCTCTTCCTCTTTCGATGTTGAACAGTTCATCAGTGATGTTCTTTGGATCCCCATAGACACCTTGTCTCATGCCATTCTCATACCAATACTTCTTGCCATTGTACTCGCAGAAGCCAAATACCCTACAGGCAGTTTGTTCTTTCGTGACATTGACAACACACATTGCTGTAAGACCATTACTTGTGGTAGCGACAATTGTTGCGGTGCCAACCGACCTACCGGTTACATTGCCATTACCGTCAACTGTGGCGATTGTTTGGTCGGAAGATTGCCACCTAACAGTTTGATGCGAATTATCAGGAAAGACATCAGCTTGAAGCTGCTTGCTTTCACCCACTTGTAGAACAATTTGATTGTAATTCAAGCTTATTCTTTCTGGTGGAAGCTCAATTACTTCGATTCGCATTGTTACTAATTCTTGCGAACCGCATTTAACGATAACAGTAGCTTCCCCCACCTTCAAAGCTGTCAATATCGTACCATTTGTCACGGAAATGACACTCGGATCTGAACTTTCATATGTTACATACTTTTGGTATTCATTTGGAACAACAGCAAAATAGTCTTCTATCTTCTGAGATACATACATCCGATAAGGAATAGGAGCAGGCTCCAAAGAGACATAGCCAATTACTTCAACCTTGCATTGTGCCTGCAAGCCATTGCTTGTCGTAGCAGTAATCATTGTCGTACCGATACCATTTCCAAATACATCGCCATTTTCTACAATCGCAACATTCTCATCGCTGCTTTCCCAAGCGATAATCTTGTTCGTTGTATTTTCCGGCATGATAGTTGCAACTAGATTCTCATGGTATCCTTGCGTCATAACCAGTTCAGTTTTATTCAATACAATGCTGGTTGCCTCGATCTCTATGTCAACAGCAGTAACAGTAACATTACACGTTGCTACAAGACCATTGATGGATGTGGCAGAGATCGTGGCATTACCCACCTTGACTGCCGTGACCATGCCATTGGAAACAGTCGCTACGCTTGTGTCGCTCGATGTCCAGGTAACACTCTTGTCCATCGCATCGGATGGCGTGACTGTTGCTGTGAGCGTCTCGCTAGCTCCTTCGACAAGAGAGAGCGAGGTCTTGTTCAGGGTAATGCCTGTCGCCGCAACCATCTTCTTTGTGACCGTGACGGTGCAGGTGGCTGTCTTGTTGTTGCTGGTCTTCGCCGTAATTGTAGCAGAACCTGCCTTGACTGCCGTGACCTTGCCGTTGGAGACTGTCGCTACACTTGTGTCGCTGGATGACCAAGTGACACTCTTGTCCGTTGCATCGGATGGCGTGATTGTCGCGGTAAGTGTTTCGCTTTCTCCTTCGACAAGAGAGAGTGATGTCTTGTTTAAGCTGATTGTTTCTGGTTCAATCTCATATACCTCTATTGTCTCTGATAATAATACTTGCGAACCGCATTTAACACTAACAGTAGATTCTCCTACTTTCAAGGCTGTTAATGTTCCATCGCTTGTCACAGAAATTACACTTGGATCTGAACTCTCAAATGTCACATATTTTTGGGCTTCTTCCGGACTAACAGAAACATCGATTTTATACACCTGAGACACATGCATCCAGGTTGGCAAAGGACTATAGCCCCAAGAATAAACACCTTCAACCACTTCAACCTTGCACTTTGCCTGCAAGCCATTGTTTGTCGTGGCTGTGATCGTCGCCGTGCCAAAATTTCTTCCATACACATTGCCATTGTTCACAGTCGCAGTGTTCTCATCGCTGCTTTCCCATACAACATCCTTGTATGTTGTATTTTCTGGCATGATGGTCGCGACTAGATTATCATGGTATCCTCTCGTTACAAACAATTCCGATTTATCCAGAGTAATACCAGTTGCCTTGACTTCTTTGTCAACGACAGTAACATCGCAAGTGGCACTAAGGCCATTCACGGTTGTGGCGGTAATCGTTGTCTTTCCTGCCTTCAAGGCTTTCACAAGACCTTTGTCATCGACTGTCGCAACGGATGCATTGGAGGATTTCCACGTCAGTGTTTTAACTGCGTCATTTGGTGTCAGGGTCGCATTGATGTTCTTGCTATCGCCTTTCACCATAGTGGCTTCATTGCTGTCAAACTTGATTGACTCTGGATCAACCCTATAAACCTCGATTGTTCTAGAACTCAATGTTTGCGAACCACACCGAACCTTGATTTGTGATGTTCCTGGCTTCAAGGCGGTCAATACGCCTTTGTCGGAAACAGAAAGCACAGAAGGGTCCGAGCTTTCGTACTTCACGTACTTCATATGATCCTCTGGCGTGACAGAAACATTCAAGTCAAATGTTTGGGAAACATACATTCTCGATGGCGCATAGTCAATTGAGTAATCCTCGAAGGGGGTAATCACCTTGACCTTGCATTCAGCCTTCTTTCCCGAGGGTGTGGTTGCCTGGATCACCGTTTCACCCTCGCTCTCCCCGTAAACATAGTTTCCATAATATGAAGAGACATTATACGAAGCGACAGTTTCATTCTGGCTGGTCACACTTACCCTTGTGTCCGTTGCATCTTCCGGCAGGAGGATTGTATTCAATTCCCCTCTGTAGCCAACCGTGACCAGGATTTCATCCTGCGAGAAATTAACACTCTCCACGTCTTTCCATCCATTTGTCCGCGAAAGTGTCTTTGTCAATTTTCCGCTCCCCAAATCAATCTCATAGAACGTAACGAAATTCTCTTCGTGAACATACCAGACAAGCTTGTTTCCTTTAACAACAGGCACGCAATCGGATAGGTTGCCCTTGTTGCTGTAAACAGTGCCAACGGGCTTCCCTGTATGGTCAAGGAATTGATAGTACAGGTTGTTTTCTTTCGCAAAAGTATCGTAGTCATAACCGACATCCGCCCATAGCGCAAGTTCTCTGTCATCTGGCAAATTGACAAGGTGCGGCGTTGTCAAATGGTTTGACCCATCCTCGGGCATGCTTGTCAGCCAATAGGTGTTGGTTTCATTGATGTCATTGCGGCTTGAGGAGACAACCCAGATGTTCCTTGTCCGGTTGCCGTATTCCGATTGGTCCGAGGCATTGCCTGCGGTCAGATAATGGCTCGATGACTTGACAAAGCCACCAACGGAAGCGTTTGTGGTGTTGTTTCCTATTTCACCAACAAACCTCATCAACGTAGCATATGTGCCATATCCCCACCCTTGTTGGAATGTTCCAGA
>OMYM01000051.1 GCA_900315225.1 uncultured Erysipelotrichaceae bacterium
AATATCAGTCTTGCATTTACGGTTGAAGATATTGAAAAAGAATACAGAAAAGTGTTAGAACTCGGAGCAAGGAGCATAGAACCACCGACCAAACGCCCGTGGGGTGATTTAATATGAGTTTCTACGATCCCGACAATAATGTGATTTATTTCAGACAGTTTCTATGACGGAAAAGAAAGCCTTTATTTCGATGCCTTATGAACCAAATGATGCGAATCATTAGGTTCCATCGATCAGTTCCTGGAGCCCTTTGTACGGACGGACATGTGGTATGTGACAGCAATCCTGTTGACTCGTGCCATGTTGAGACGGTTGTTTTACTTTCCAAGGGAAACACATCGAGTCAAAATATCAGAGTTGAATTCTCTCTTGAATGCATCGATATGTCCAGATTTTAGCAAGGTGCAACATACGAGCAGATCCAGGGGTGGGTACAGGAAAAGTACGGATTCCATGTGACTCATTTGAATAGTGCCCAAGTGAAACGGAAACATGGGATCATAGAGCGTGAGAATTATCATAAAGCGAAGTCACCGGATTCCCGGCAACCGGGTTGTTCGAAGATGCACTAAAGCATTTTCAGATGATTTGATAAAAGCTCATTTTGGAGAGATGCTATGATGCAAGATGTTAACTGGATCTTTTTTGATCTGGGTTCAACGCTGATCGACGAAACAAAAGCGGATCTTCGCAGGATTCGGGAGATGACAGAAGGAACCGATGTTACGGAGGAGATGTTTTGCGAAAAGCGGCTTGAAATGATCCGGCAAGGGCTTTCTGGTGATCCTGCGACCATAGCGTTTTTCCGTCTGACAAAAACACCCTGGCACAGCGAGGACGAAACACCATATCCTGATTCAGAACCAGCATTGTCTGCGCTTAAACGCCAGAATTTCAAACTGGGTATAATCGCTAATCAGAATCCGGGAACAGAGCAGCGGCTTGCCGAATGGAACCTGCTGCAGTATTTTGATGTGATCGCTGCCTCTGCAGAACTGGGCATTGCAAAGCCGGATCCGGGCATCTTTCAATGGGCGCTGAAACAAGCAGGCTGTGCTGCACGGAATGCCGCTATGATCGGAGACCGGATGGACAATGATATAGCTCCAGCCAAACGGCTTGGAATGCATACTGTGCGCCTTCTGCGCGGACTTGGAGCATACCATGTACCACAAACCGCGGATGAGCAGCCTGAATACACGATTCGGTCGTTGACGGAACTCTTGATTCTTTTCATTGGAACAGCTTAAAACCTGTATACTGACAACATCTGTATAGAGGTAGAAAAGATCGGAAAAGCGCAAACAGAAGATGTGGAAAGCATTGCCGGATGGCTGTTCTGTCGAGACGGTAATCTGCTTGATCAACAAAAATGTGAATCCGAAAACTATGTCGAAATCGATGTAGATGAGGATTATTACAGAATCAAGGATTCGGAGAAAAACCAAGAGATTATAAGCTGAAAATCAATGGTGTAAGATCAAAGGAGGGAAGGCAATGAATGAAAGGAACAAAAGGCAGCCGCCAAGGCTTTTTCTAAAAAATAGGCTGACAAAGGATACGAGAAAGGGGAAAACCAGATATTTTGGGTTTCTCTTTTGCATGATGTATTCGGGGTGGAACACCCTGATGAATATTTTGTATTTGAAGAACAAGTCCACCTCGACCACACGAGCTTCATTGATGCTCATATTCCTTCAACAAAGATGCTGATTGAGCAGAAAAGCTTGGACAAGGATCTTGACAAGGCCTTCGCCAGAGCGATGGCTCCTTTCTCACGCCTTTCCAGCAGGCGAAGAGATACATTACAGGGGTTCCCGTCTCGCAGCATCCGCTATGGGTTGTGACTTGCAACTTCAAGGAGTTCCATGTCTATGACATGGAGAAGCCCACAGGGGATCCCGAGAAGATTCTCCTTAAGGATCTTGAAAAGGAATACTCCAGGCTCCAGTTCCTAGTGGAAACGGGAAAGACGCATGTCACCAAGGAAGTCGAGGTATCTATCAAGGCGGGGGAAATCGTCGGTGATCTTTACGATGCATTTCTGGAACAATACAAGAATCCAGAGAGTGAGGAGACACTTAAGAGCCTCAACAAGCTTTGCGTCAGGCTTGTGCTCTGCCTGTATGCCGAAGACGCAGGCATATTTGGCAAACATTCCATGTTCCATGACTACCTCGACCAGTATGAAACCAGGCACATGCGAAAGGCGCATATTGATTTGTTTCGCGTCTTGAACCAGAAGGAGGAAGAGCGAGACAAATACATGAACGAGGATCTTGCGGCATTCCCCTATGTCAATGGAGGGTTGTTCGCGGAAGAAGACATTGAGATACCACCGTTCACCGACGAGATCCGAGAATTGCTGCTGGTTAAGGCATCCCAGGGATTCGACTGGTCTCTGATCAGCCTTACGATCTTCGGCGCGGTGTTCGAAAGCACCCTAAATCCCGAAACGAGAAGGAAGGGTGGAATGCATTACACCTCCATCGAAAACATCCACAAAGTGATCGATACATTGTTCTGGACGACCTGAGGAAAGAGTTCGAGCAGATCAAAACGATCAACACGTTCAGAAACAAAAAGAAGAGGCTTGTGGCATTCCAGGAGAAGCTTGCCGGGATGGCGTTCCTCGAGGCTAAGCGGTCGGTTTCGATACAACAATGTGATAGTGAAACAGGGCTGAATGTGGCTTAAATCAAGGGCTTTCCACAGGGCAGGCTCTTTTTTATGTCTGCGAATCGGCGCAGGTGATGCGTTTCTGGCTGGTAGCCGTTTGGGAAACCCTATTGGGGTGTTCATACTTTCAAGCGATATATCGTTTGAAAGTATGGCTATCGTTTGGAGGTTTTGTGTCTGGGTTTTGTGTCTGTTCATAAAAAGTAGTAGAACTGGCAAGACAAATATGATATAATTATTTAAGCTATTGGTTAACGTTTTAAGCGCGGAGGTGCCGATTATGCTGATGAACAACATAGAACTCGATGTAAAAACAAAATGCATAGAAGAGGACAAGACACAAAACGAAATTGCTGCAGATGTCGGCACGTCAGCGGCCTACGTGAGCAGAATTGTGAACAGTAAGGAAAACATAGTCAACAAGACATTTATAGCCATGATGGAGAGCCTTGGGTATGACATCAGGCTTACCTACGAAAAAAGAGCATAGCAAAGGAGCAGAACTATGAGTTTAATACTTTGCCCTGAGTGTGGTACGAAGATTTCAGATAAAGCTACTAAATGCCCTCACTGCGGATTCCAGAGTGCCGATTCCGATCGACCGATTAGTGAACAAGACAGATATGAGATAGTACCTATTTTTGAGTACGACATTGAAGAGTGGAATCCTAACCGGGGTGACCTTAGTATTATCTCCTATGAAGATAATAAGAGTTTAGTGTCGTTCTTCGGAAAGTGGGAAAAAATTAAAATCAAGCTTCCGGCTATCGCAGAAGTCATAGGTGCCATGGCGAACAAAGAGCATGTTATGATTGCCAAAATGGATCAGTACGTTAAGGATCTCATTGACCAAGGCGTATACAGATTCACGATTGATAAGCAGGGAGAAATCCTTCCTACAATCAGAGATGCGGCTGGTTTTGTGAAGCAGGTGCGTCTTGAAGACATGGCGTTAACCCCTAACCTCACTCAGTCCTTGAATAATCTGTCCACGCATGCTGTGATGGCTAGGATTCTGGATGAGATTGAGTATGTGGGTGACGAAATTCGTGAAATCCATATCGAGCTCCAGAATGATCGTCTTGCTATGGCAGAAAGCGCAAAGGACAAGCTCAGACAGGCCAGAAGGATTCAGGATACCAAACTGAGAGAGCAGTATCTGTTGGAAGTAATAAGCACTGCCACCGATGCCAAGAGAGTGCTTATGCGGAATTTCTCTCAGAACAGGAATTACGTTCTGGAGCGGTCACAGAAGTCAGACTTCCAGATGATTATGAAGTTTATAGGGGAAAAGGACGTAAGCCAGAAAGCAATCGATGCTTTACAGGCTTTAGTGTACATCACAAATGCAGTTCAGACAGAGTGTGAAGGGTATGCTATGCTCGGTGAATATGAGCCATGCCGGGAATGCCTCAATGAGTTTAAAACATTTATCCTTGAGAACAGGCTTGACCGAAGAGATACATTACTTTTGCTGAATGAGAACTCCTCACAGAAGAAAATAGAACTGGTGAATGAGTTTTCAGATATCGCAAACAGGATAACGGCTTTTGATATGAGAACCGATAGAATTGAATACCGCGTGCAGGAATTGCTTTCTGCGCCAACCGAGGAGGACAATGAAAATGAATGAAGCAATCCGTTATTGCAAAAAATGTGGATGCGAACTGATGAGCACGAACAAGCATAAGCTCTGTGACAGTTGCCGCAGGAAGAGGGCTGAAAATATCAGGAATGGCCTTCTTGGAGCGGGTGGCACAGCTCTAAGCTTCTTACTTATTGTCGTGACAAATGGCAAACATGGCGGCGGTGGAAACAAGGCCTAGTTTGATAACTAGGTAAAATAGTGGATTGGCATTAAGAAGCCAATTATATCAACCAAAAGATAGGGCAGCATTTACCGAGAATGCTGCCCACGATCAGGGGATGGATAAACAGATAATACTGGAGGTTAAGCAGATGGGCATTTTTGATATGTTTGGAAAAAAGAAGACAATCCCCGAGCGGAAAGCATCACCGACACCATCAGTGAAGGATGTTGCGAAGATTATAGAGGGTAGTGATAAGGCTATCGCCGATATGCACAAAGCAGATGCGGTATTTGAAAGTGACGGGGATATTGAGAAGAGAATACGGGTGTATGAGAAATATCTTCTTGAAAAGCCACAGTGGAATTCGTTTAATTTCAACCTTTCGCTTGCCAAAATGTATGTAAAAGCCGGACATAACGATAAGGCTTGGGGGTATTTAAATCAGATGTATTTATGGGCGATTGACCCAGAAGCCATCGGTGGTGATGCAGTTAAAGTCCGATTCGAGCAGTTTAAGATATTGAAAGATGAGAAAAAATATAAAGACGCTATGATTATGCTTGTCTCTAGCTATGTTCTTAATGCATATGCAGTCAGGGACATGTATTTTAACAAGGCAAAATTCATTAAAGACGGTAAAACGACAGCGAAGGCAATTGGCTTTTCAGAAAATCAATATATGTTATTTGCGGACGAGTTGGAGAAGAACATCAAATCAAAGAAGATAAAAGAAGCAAGTGTGAAAAAATTCTGTATTGATTACTTTACTAGCTTAGGTCTTTGATGTTGCTGTACACCTCAATACGCACGAAGAAGGAGTATGAGTGATGCCTGCAGCCGCCACCGCAATCCCAGGGGTGTTCCCAATCGTTAAAAGGTATGAACACCCCTTGAACACCCGGTGTTCATTTTCAAAGCCAAAATGTGATTGTATCAAATCCCTCAAATTAGGGGATCCTGCCGCAGGCAGTGGCAACTTCCTGACCGAAACGTACCTGTGCCTCAGAAGGATGGAAAATGAGATTCTGACGATTCTATACTTGGACGCACAAATAGGTAGAAATCTGCATTGTCTGCCTGCTGTTATATGCGGAACGATTGTAAATATCTGTTCCAGATATTTGATCGTTCCAGTATAATGAAAAGGCAGATGGTCATGGATCTGGAGGGGCTTTCCCCCATCAAGGTAAGCATCGACCAGTTCTACGGGATCGAGATCAACGACTTCGCCGTGACAGTAGCCAAGACGGCTCTTTGGATCGCAGAGAGCCAAATGATGACGGAAACCGAAGGCATTGTCATGATGGATCTGGACTTTCTTCCCTTGGGGACAGAAGCAAACATCGTAGAGGGAAATGCGTTGAGAATGGATTGGAACGATGTCATTGGGAAGGAGAAGCTCAGCTACATCTGTAGCAATCCCCCATACGTCGGGGCAAGGTATATGTCCGTTAGGCAAAAGGGCGACATGGGTATTGCCTTCGAGGGCTGGAAAAACGTGGGAGACTTGGACTATGTGGCATGCTGGTACAAGGTTGCCGCAGAATACATGGAAGGAACCTTGGTACGGACGGCCTTCGTGTCGACCAATTCCGTATGCCAAGGATCTGCCGTAGCGAACCTGTGGAAGCCCCTTATGCAAAAGGGCGTGCATTTGGATTTTGCGTACAAAACGTTTGTATGGGGCAGTGAGGCGAGCACCCAGGCGCACGTCCATTGCGTCATCGTCGGCTTCAGCACTGCCGAGTCAAAAAAGCCCAAGAAGCTGTACGATGGCGACCGGTACCAGGTCGTGAAGCACATCGATGCGTACTTGGCAGACGCGGACGATGTTTTCGTGGAAGGCCGTGGGACTGTGTTGTGCGATGTCCCAGAAATAGGTATGGGAAACCAACCTATAGACAACGGCAACTATCTTTTTGAAAAGGATGAGATGGAAGAGTTCGTCAAAATGGAGCCGTTGTCAAAGAAATACTTTCATCCTTGGTATGGCTCAAGGGAGTTCATCAACCAGAAGCCAAGGTATTGCCTTTGGCTAGGCGACTGTACGCCGGCAGAACTGAGAAAAATGCCCGAGTGCATGAAACGCATCCAAGCGGTAAAGGACTATAGATTGGCAAGCTCAAGAGCTTCTACAAAAAAATCGCCGATACACCAACAAGATTTCAAACCGAGAACATGCCGAAAGAAAACTATATTGTGATACCGAAAGTGTCTTCGCAGAGGCGCAGGTATGTTCCAATGGGATTCATGGAGCCAAATGTTTTATGTAGCGATCTAGTTTTCCTGATCCCGGATTCATCCCTCTATCACTTTTGAATCCTTGAATCCAGTGTTCACATGGCTTGGATGAGAGTGATATGCGGCAGGCTTAAGAGCGACTATCGCTACAGCAAGGATATTGTCTACCTTGGCCAAAACCGACACAAGAGCAAAAAGCAAGGATTGAAGCGACCGCCCAGGCCATACTTGATGCAAGGAACTTGTATCCGGATTCATCGCTTGCTGACTTGTACGATGATTTGACGATGCTATCTCAATTGCGGAAGGCTCACTAGGACAACGACCATGCCGTCATGGACACATATGGCTTTTCCGACAACTTAAGTGAATCAGATTGTTTAGCGGAGCTTATGAAGCTATATCAGAAAATGACGCAAGGATAATAGTGATTGTGGTTGAACAAGTTTGAGCATTAAGATGGCAATGCGGATGACAATGGAAAAATCGCCGAAACGGAATCGGCGATGAGGCGCTTCGTGGAAAGGGAAAGCAGAAGCATTCATTAACGGTCAAGCAGTAACGCATCCATTGAAACCGAAAAGAATGGCATTGCGATTTGCTGGCTGATTATTAAAACAGCTTAAATTGGAAAGGAAATGGCATGATGCAAAAAAGATTTGAAGTAAAAGAAAAGTCGAGAGTGGGGATTGGAAATGATATACAAATCATTGTTGATAAAGAAACGGGCGTAAATTATCTGGTGTATTTTCGTTTTGATACTGGAATAGCAATTACCCCATTGCTTGGCGCGGACGGTAAGCCGGTCATATCCAAATGAAGGTGGCGGGCAATGAGAGATAAGAACGAGATTAAGCCACATGAAAAAGACTGGAAGAACCGTATTGGAAAAACGTATTTTGTGTTTTGCTTTGCATACTTGTTAGTGTTTGGGACGGCATCGTTAGGCGGCATATTATCCTATCCTCTAGGAATAATCGACAGTGAATCCATGTTTGGGGGCTATTTGGTTTTAGGGTCATTCCTATCGCTCTTTATTTTTTTACCGATTACTTTGCTGTGGCAGAGGACTGCAAAAACAAAATGCGATCTCTGCGGTAAGGCGTTTTCTCTCAAGTATGCCGGTTCTACCGAACAGGGGAGGGAAGAAAAGTGGGTCAAACTGTATGTCGGAAACGGATCGTGGCAGTATGTTCCTGGAGTGGAGATAACCTATGAAGACAGGTTTGTCTGCAAGCATTGTGGCGGAGAGTACAGGGAAACGAGGTTCAAGGGAGAGGCGAATACGGCAAGAGGTGCTTGCTGTACACACGCCTCTAAAGAACCCAATCCTCCCAAGGAAAATATTACCACAGGTTAGAGAAAAGGACGCAACGGAATATGCGTTAAGGGAAAAATAGCATTGACGGCAAGGAAGTACTGCGGCATCGATAGGAAGGTCTTCGCCAGGATGACGGGTGTTCAAGTTAAGGTGATAAAAGCCTAGCGAACAGATAGGAAATTGTGAAAACGGAGAAAAAGGGAAAGGATGGAAAAGGCTGATGCGCGGATCAGTGGAAACGAAGACAGGATTATAAGCGAATACGTAAAGATCTGCTGCACAAGGTGCGGAGGCACGAACTTTATCATGAGGAATAGCATTGCGAATGCAAGGAGTGCGCGAATACTTTTCAAACGCGGGAACAGTTGACAAGGAAAATGGAAAATTAAGATTCCAGATTCTTGTTGGTGAAATCCAATTTATTGGACTTAGCAGGCAAGAAACAATTATCAGAACGCTGTAGGATTCGAAACACTCAAAAAGCGATCAAGGCAACCCGATGATGCATTGTTGGCACAATCATCTAAACAAGGCATCAAAAAGGAGACATGCGCAATAGGGGTTTTGGATAGAATGAAAAGGATTCGCCCTGGAAAGTCAGAGTGCATCACGGTCATGGATGCTACGGTCACTTTGTCGAAGGCGGCGTTCGAAATCCTGGGATGCCTAGAGGGCGTGGAGGTCTACGCTGGGAAAGGAAGTATTGCGGTGAAGCTAGAAAGCGATTTCATTTTCTCGTTTCCTAGTCTGGGGAAGTAGAATTCCTGCAAGATGTGCGAGAAGCCCATGGTGAAGGTGGTGATAAGCATTATCGGGAACACGAGGAAAAAGATGTTTCTGAAAATAGCTACAGCTACTTAAAAAATCGAAAAGAAGAATCAAATGGCTCTTCGGCTGTTTAGATTGAAGATATTAGTAAAAGCACCATGGCTGAAGAATTTGCAAAAGCTGAATATATTATCCGAATATGTTTCTTCAATCGATCAGCAAGGCTTGATTCCGAAATCCAGACTGTATGTGCATATTTCCGCCATTATTTACTCCTCGTATTCAGACGACTACAATCGATTCTGATGAAAAAACTCCCCGTCAGCGAAAATACTACGGAGAGCCTTGGCGTTACCATTCGGTCGTTTCTTCGAGCTGGCGTGAAATATCCCTTGCGCCATACATGATCCTGGCGACAGAAACGGTGTCAGTCTCTGTGTTGATGGTGTAGAAAACCAGATAGTTTCTCACTGGAACGAAGCGGACACCTTGGCATAGCCAGGGCTCTTCTTTGTAGAGAGGATTCCTCTCAGGCATGGATTCCAGTTTACGCACGATCACCATGATCCTGTCTGTTGTATTGCGAGCAGCGCTGGGAGAAAACAGCGTGATTGCAATGTATTCATAAATATTGCAAAGATCCTGACGGGCTGTGAATGTGTATACGACTTTCATGCTCCGTACAGTCTCCTCATTTCAGCTTCAACATCGTCAGCAGAGACGATGCGGCCGGCATTGATGTCATCCATTCCCAGCTGCATTTCAGCATCAAACTGCTCCTTCGTCAGATCGCCGGTTACGACAGGCTTTGAAGCGGGCAGTTTCAGTTCAAAAGGAATGCCGCGCTGAATGACAACTTGTTTAAGGAACATTCCGATAGCATTGGACATAGGGATGCCGAGTTCCGCAAGGATAAGCTCTGCCTGCTCCTTTGTCTCGGGATCAACACGGGTATATACACTCGCGGTTTTTGTTGCTTCTCTTGGCATAATGAATACCTCGCTTTTCTAGGATTTCTGAGAAGAGTATACCACGTCCGGCTGCTTTAAGCAATCTAAAAGCGATATTTTAGCTTGTCCCATGATGAGTGGAATCAGAAAGGAATTCAGCTATAGGACGCACAGGGAACATCGTTCAATTCTAGCGGTTGTTTTGTTTCGGGTTTTCAGAACGCCTTTATTCCAATGGCTTTTCGTGGCTAGCTGTCCTGGTAAACTGGTGCCATCATGGGACAAGCCAATCTGACAAAGAATCTTTTTCTATTCGGATTCAATGATCTATTGCACCTATTGATTCGCAACTGGCGCAATCAATGACTTCTTGTCGCAGAACGCCATGGCAAATTGGAACCGTTGCGCATACCCTTCATACTTGAGGCTGCTTTCGTATTTCTTCTTGATGATCTGGCTGGACGCCTCCTTCAAGGCTGCCTTCATGTTTTTCTCCTCTTTCTCATGCTTGAGTTCCAGGATCATGCTTCTCTGCCTGGCGGGATCCTTGATAATCAAGTCACTCCTGCCATATCCAGTCTCTAGCTCGGACAAGACATGGTAGCCCATGCCGGTGAAGAAGCCATCCAGGATCAAATGATAGCTGTATTCATGATACTCGTGGTAGAAGGAAAGCATCGCCTCAAGGATCTGGTTCAATGCCCCTTCTGCCCTGTTTGTTTCCCCAGCCCAAAGGGCATTGATTAGATCGGTGACGCAGGCATTCTCCACCTTGTCCTTGAAGAAGCCCCAAACTTCTAACCTAAAGGCAAGCTGGACAGACCTGCTTGGTATTCTTAATGGCATCAGATTCATATCTTCCTCGACTGCTTTTGTAAGATACCCTGTCTCCACCAAGGCAGACCACAGGTTGTCGCCGTTTTCATGGATGTCATGATAGGTCAGGTATTCGTTGACAACGCAATCAATCGTTTTCCCTGCCAGCAACTGCTCGAACTTCTCGTTCACGCCTGCCGTCTTCCCAAAGAAGCCCCGGATGAGCTTCAGCGAGACTTCCGATGTATTCAGCCAATAGCTCTGCGGGCCTTTCTTTTCGCTATATGTTCCATCCAGGATCGAACTGACATAGCGAAGCACATCCCATGGGCAATACATCTTGTCGCGTCCGAAAAGATAGCCATCATACCATTCCTCGACTGTGTCGAAATGATCTTCAAGGCATGCATCCTTGAGCAATTTCTTCACATCCTCTTCTGTAAATCCGATCATGGAGGCGTATTTCGGCGACAACACTGAATAGGGGATGATGTTGTTCACGCCGGTGTAGGCGCTGTTCTTCACGGTGTACATGCAGCCTGTAAGCAAGACAGCTTGCACGTCGTCATTGGTCTTGCATACGTAGCTGAGCATGTGCTCGATCATGTCACGGGTCTTGTCATAATGCTCTGTTCCCAAGGCTTTTGCAATGGGAACATCATATTCATCAATGATGACATAGGCTGGCTTGCCATATTTCTGCCTGAGCATTCGGCAGAACAAGGCAATCGCCTGCTCTGTATCAGGCTTTTCTGCTGCCAGGTTCCCTAGTTTTTCGAAGCGTGCCTTGTTAAATCTGCCGATTTCAGCGCAGTCAAGCAAATCCTCCATTTCATCGCATATTGTAGATATGGCAACTTGAAAATTCCGGAAAACAATTTCGAAGCTATCACCGAATACTTCCTTCAGCGAGAGGTAAACAACCGGGTACTGGTTCATGTACTTGTCCACGATATCCTGGCATTCCATGATCTTCAATCCCTTGAAGATCTCTTTGCTGTCCTGCCGTATGTCAAGGAAATCCCGGAACATCGTCATTGTGAGAGACTTGCCGAACCTGCGGGGACGTGCGAAAAGGATAGCAGTATCTGAAGAATCTGACAAATACGCTTTCAGTATCATTGTTTTGTCTATGTAATAGCTGTCGCTTTCCATGAATTTACGGAAGCTGTCACATGATTTATTGATTGCTTTCATCAGAAATCCTCCTTTCATAACCTAAGACAAAAGGAATGTTCATGCTTCTTCAGATTGCAATAGAACAGGATTCCCTTGCGGTATCATTATAGAGGATTCATAGGATATGTTCAATGCTTCTTTTAAAGAAGCGTAACTGTTCAGTGACGGCACAGTTTGCTATGTCTAATCGTTTGGCAAAAGCATGATTTGTCATGCCTGCTCTTTTTTCTCGAACTCCAAAAGCACTTGCTTCGCCTCGCCCTTGAACGCCGTTTTGATTGCGTCAAAACGATTGATCTTGCGAATCCTGCATGTCTGCAGATAGGAAAACCTTGCAACGAATTCCTCCGCGCCTGTCTTCGTCCTGAATGAGCCAAACGCCTTGATTGCGGTCTTGAGCAACCTAAACGATTTTTCGGTCCTGTTGTTCGTGTTATGCCGCATCTGGGATAACACGAACAACTGTAGCGAGTATGCCATCCGAAATGGACTCAAGAGGTTCAACAAGATAATCTTACAGTTCAAAAGCATCAATGGGGTGCGGGAAAGGACTCGCATAGCCGAATACATACTGTGACATGCCAGGCAAACGGGATAAGCGTGTGGGAAGCGTTTGAATGTCTTGCGAGAGGCGAGCCATACATCATCCAGCGCCTACTGCATCTCAAGGATAACCTGAGGTTTCCTGGTGGAATAGACCCGGAAAAGACCGAGGAGCAGGCAAGAAAATCAAATGAGTCGAAATTTCAGGACTTTTGAGTTGATTAGCCAAAGGCGTGAATAGTAACAATCTTTGATTGAATACGATCTCATGTCAATGGGTTCTTTTTTTGCATAGAAAAAAGGGTTAGCTTAGCTAACCCTTTGGATGGTTTTATTGTAGAAGAACACCAGTGGTCTCATGGAAGTGATGAAGCACCCCGTCAATTGTCAGCCATCCCTTGGCCATCAAGCCGGTAAAGTTATCGTAGTAATAAACATTGCCTTTCTGTTCTGGATATAGTTCGGCAAACTTACCTTCAATCGGAACCCATCCTTTGAGCATGGCTCCGTTTTCATCGTAGCGAACCCACTTGCCGGTTCCTTCTTTCATGCATTGGTAGCAGAATTCTATCATGCCTTCATCAGCTTCATTGGCGTTCTTGCGGATTTCATCGTCATCCCACTTCTTCTCATCCTGGTAGACATAGGGCATCCAGACCTCCTTGCCACAGGCTGCTGCTCCATCAAACACGGCATCCAGCCAATACCAGCCATTGCTTTCTGGGTCATAGATCTCTCTTCCTCTTTCAATGCCGTATAGTTCATCCGTGATGTTCTTTGGATCGCCATAGATACCTTGTTTTGTCCAATGTTCATACCAGTATTTCTTGCCATTGTAGGGGCAGAAGCCGAATTCTCTGCAAGCAGCCGATCGCCCCACGGTGATGACACAAGTAGCTGTCTTTCCGTTGTTTGTCGTTGCAGTGATTGTAGCTTTTCCTGGATTTATAGCAAAGGCATGATAATCTCCATCTTCTTCATAAATTGACACAACGCTAGGATCAGAAGATACATAGGTCACAGTCTTGTCATCCGCGTAATCGGGAATGAATTCCGTCTGTAGCTTGACATCATCATATGGATTCATTGTGAAGTCACCATTGGTGATTTTGATTGCTTCTACCCCGAATCTCTTGATCGTCACCTCGCAAGTCTTGGAAATGCCGCCGTCCTCGCTGATCGCCGTGATTTGGCATGTGCCTTCCTTCAAGCCTTGGAGATGCAAGGTCTGTTTGTTTTGCGATACATATACGCTGGCATCAACCATGCCTGCTGGTCTGATTTGCCATTGCACCATTGGATGAGATGCATCATCAGGCTTGACCACGGCAACCAAGTCTCGTTGTCTGCCATAGGGCAGGTCGAATTTGTCGGGCAAATCCAGGCTTGTTACATGTTTTGTCGTGGTAAAAGGTGTTCCGCAAGGTTGGAACCCATTATACACATATCCGCTTTCCGGAATCTTGTATTTGCTTTTCTCGATCAATGCCTTGACATCACTTTCATCCAGGAAGAATTCATCCGGGGCGTTATCGCCATAATACGATGCCGCCGACCATTTTCCCAGGGATTTGTCATAATCAAATCGTACTGCCAGTGTGTATGTTTTGCCATAGGCATCAGTGAAAGTCATGTCAGGCAAGATGACCGATGAAGTAGGGTGGTCTTCAAAACTCTCACCTGGAACGTAGTATTCCCAGTCATTGACATACATGCCGTCGACCCATGCATCGCTTGCACATGTCGGAAAAGTGAAATGTTGATTCATAGGGTAGAAATAACCGTAGTAATTATCCGTGGTGATGAATGTGCGATTCACCTTGACCCAGGATCCAGAGCCAATGGCATAGTGGAACTCACTGCCTTCCAATTCTTCAAAATAGGGATCTAGATGTTCACGCCCTGCATCCTTATAATCCATGATCACCATAATCCATGATCACCTTCCGCCAGCTATCCAAGGTTCCCTTGGATAGATCGTCTGCGCTTCCATCAAAGGTAAAACGTGATTGAATATCAGAGCAGTACACCAAGTCGGAAGCGCCACCATACCCTTGCCCGCCATATACTTTCGAAACACCGTTATACGTCACTTTTATATCTGCATGCGACCATGTGTCCTCAATCGTGCAATCTGGGTTCAATTGACGGGCGATCCGGCTCATTGTCCCTGGAAAACCAAGGGAATCCAATACGAATGGATAAACAAAGGTCAATGCTGAATAATAGCCATTGAACATGGAGAAATAGTAGGCCATCAATGGATTTTCCCGATAGGGCGATATATAGTACAGGGGATATGGGGTATCGGTTGGCTCGGCAGGCTCATAGAGACCAAATGGATACATCGCAAGATGATCCAACGCTTCTTGGCAAGCATCCATCTTTTCAAAGAAGCCCATTGAATCATTCGTATATGATTTGATCACATAATCTGTGTAATTCATCATCTTCGGTGTATTCACCTTGATTGTCGTGTCCTTCCAGTTCGAGGAAAATGCAGATACTTGTTTTCGCTCAGAAAAGCCATTGGGGTCATATTGCAAAGTCAGTTCTCCACCATCTGGGTCACCCGTGTAGGCAAGGAAGAGGTAGCCATTATTGACCCGGGAAGTATCCCAATCTGTGTAGTCGACTTCCTGGAATTTAAGTGATTCGTGATGGAAGGCGGCTTCATAGTTTCCATTGCCGGGATCATACATGGTATCCTTGTCAAGGAAGCGGAAAGATTGTGGATAAGGATTGTCTGTCTCGACATATACATAATTGTTGAATGGAGCCAAAAGCGGCGTCACCCTGTAGGTGTACTGGTAGGGATTGCTTTCGTATCTCTCTACATCGCCTGGCAATAACAAACCCTCTTCCGAGGTGTTCACATCGTCTACTATATGCAAATGCGCTGCTTCTTCGAAGTTGCAAGCAAGCAGATCACTTGCTTGCGCAGGATCGATTTTTGCTACGGTGTCGTTTGTTATTTTTTCTTCATCATGAATGATGTAAATGCCATTCTCTTCTGTCACGACAACATCATCGTCCAAACCATCCAGCAAAGGGCTTTTTTCCTCTGCCTGATCTGGCACGCTGGTATTCTCCTTTGCCTGCATTTCCACAGGAGACAAAAGAGAAAACGCCATTAACAAGACCATAATTCTTTTCATAGATTCACCTTCCTCTTTTTTCTTGCTTACAGTATATCACTACTGTGATCTCTCATAAAGCATAATGTTTTTCGACAGTTCATGAATGATCCATATCTCATAGGCGCAAGTAGAATGATCGCTGTATTTGCGCTCAACGACGATTGGCGGAGCACCTATGGTTAATACACGAACCAAATACTGTGATTTTTTTTGATGGAATATTGATATGACAAGAGAAGAATCGACGGTGTTATCAAAGTGTGAAAGCATGGGGATGAAAACGCTGATTCATGGTTGCAATATTGTAGAAGCCAATGATGTTTAGGATCAGTGTTTTATACTTGGACGAACAAATAGGTAAAATTCTCCATTGTCTGCCTGCTGTTATATGCGGAACGATTGTAAATGTCTGTTCCAGATATTTGATCGTTCCGGTATATTAACGAATGAGCGAAGTTTCGATCTGAAAAACAGAAAAAGCCTCCCTGTCTAAGGAGAGGCTTGTGACTTCAGGCTTTTTGAATGCCATTGCTCATGACTGAGCGCTTTTCTTGGCGGTTCGTGGCTTCCTTTGCTTTTTCTGCGGCAGGCGGTCGTTTTCCTTGACTTCCTTGATCACGCATTTCTTCTCCCAACATGCCAGCCCATAGCAGGCAACGTTTTCGAATTCGGCCTTGGCTCCCTTGATGTATTCCTCCCGGATGCATTGGCTCACCGCCTCCTTCAGCATGGCGGCCAGGTTCGTCTCTTTCTTCGCATGCTTCACTTCGATGATGATCGCTTTGGTTTTGTCGGTGTTGCGCAGCAGGATGTCGGGCCTGCCCGTCCCGTATTCCCGGTCGGTGACCAAATTCCAGCCTTGAATTTTCAGATACGCAGCGATGAACGCATGGTAGAAGTCCTCGCCATAGTTGAAATAGCTCATGCTTTCAAACAGGTGCACCGAAAGCAGGGACGCCGCCTCGTCTATGTTTCGCGAGAGCAGCGCTTCGATGATTTTTGGCGCATGCGACTTGTCGCTGCGCTCGACCATCCATTCTATGATGATCTTCTGGAAAGCCTGCCTGACTTCCTTGTTGGGGATTGCCAGCTCCAATGACGGACCGTTGGCTTCCTTGGACACCTTGGTCAGGTAGCCTGTCTGGTAGAGTACCGTCCAGAGATTGTCCTTGTCGCCCTGCAGGATGTCGTAGGTCACGATGTCGTTGATCGTCGCAGTGATTGAGCCGCCATTCACAAGGCCGCTGACTTCCTCCTCGATGTTCATCGCCGGGTTGCGGAGCATCTGCTTCAGGATCTCGTTGCCGCTTGTTCCCAGCCAGTGTGTTTTCATTGCCTCATTCGGCTTCATTTGAAATATATAGACTTGCTTGAGAACATCCCAAGGGCAATAGATTTCCGCCCTGCCAAACAGATATCCATCGTACCACTCCTTGAAATCCTGCATTCTTTCCGACATGCTGGCAGCTTTAAGGAGCTTTTCGACTTCTTGCGGCGTGAAACCTATGCTGTCTTCATGGATCTCGTCCTGAATGCCAAACCAAAAGAAATTGTTAATGCCTGTAAATATGCTCGCCTGCGCGATGCGCATGCATCCGGTGACAACGGCCAGCTTCATGAACTTGCCGTTGTCCTTGAAGGCGGGGCCAAACATGCCGGCGATGAATTGCTTCATCGCCTCATAGGAGGAAATCGTTTCCTCGCCGGCCTTGACCCTCCCTTTCATTGCAGAGGCTTTTGCCAGCGGCACGTCGTACTCGTCCAGCAACACGATGGCTTCCTTCCCGTATGTGTCATTCAGCATCCGGATCATCACGGCCAGGAAGTCCTCCATGTCTGACTTCAATAACTTTTTTCCTTTTTCCGTTTCGTCATACTCCGGGCAGGCCATCCCCTGCTTGAGCCTCCTGAACAGCTTGACATCATCCGCATCACATTTCTCGAAATCAAACATTGAGACATGT
>OMYM01000167.1 GCA_900315225.1 uncultured Erysipelotrichaceae bacterium
GTCACGGGCAACGGTTCCCATGGATAATGCTACAGTGTCTGCGGGTTTTCGGCAAGGGGAACCGGATGCGTTCTGTTTCCAGGCGGCTGATTTACACGCAATACGAATGGTATTCGCATATGGCGTGTGTCAATCCTGGAATGCGGCTCGGTTTTGCGCATCTGCGTGGAAATGGGGGCAACGGCATTTTTTCGGCTGCGGGCAATGAAACGGGATCCTGACTGGATAGGCTGCGCAGAATTATAAAATATGCTTTTATGATATATTAATATTTCCTTTGTAATTCTATATATTTCCGGACTTGAGTATATATGCGGAACGATTGAAAATTTTTGTTCCAGATATTTGATCGTTCCAGTATAACCTCAATGCTGTGCGCTATGCCAGAGCCATCGTCCAATATAGTTGCACATATTTTCCCATGCACACGCGCGTTTTCATTCCGCTGAAGAGAGAGACAAACCGTGTACATTTCGGAAATCTTCACGGTCATTGGCGCGCTTGCTGAAGTCGCAACCTTTTACCTGTACATTGCTGAGTGTTACGTAAAGAAAAAAGATCGCCTTTCCACCACGAAGTAGCGATCTTATTTCGCATACTGGGTAGGACAACCGTCATCGGTGATCTTTCCACACGTCAAGATTATAACACATGATCTCACGCATATGTGAAGTATATTTTCGGTTTTTTAACGCTTGATACAAATAATGTCGTTCCATCGACTTCAGAAATGTAATATAATAGCGCTTCGAAGGAGAAATGAAATGTCTGATACATCAAATAGAAGTACATTTAAGGGGAAACTTGGGTTTGTTCTTGCGGCGGCGGGGTCTGCCGTGGGTCTTGGCAACCTTTGGCGTTTTCCATATCTTGCGGCGCAATATGGTGGCGGCGCGTTCTTGCTAGTGTATGTTTTGCTGGCGGTTACTTTTGGCTTTGCCTTGATGGTAACGGAGATTGCGATTGGACGAAAGACGCAGCTTAGCCCGTTGGAGGCGTTTGGCGCATTGGATAAGCGTTGCGGCTGGATTGGAAAGCTTGCGACCATTGTTCCGGTTTTGATCTATCCGTATTATTGCCTTATTGGCGGGTGGGTTGCCAAGTATGCGTTTGTCATGATTTCAGGGCAGGTGGAGTCTGCTGCACAGGACAATTACTTTACTGGGTTTGTTTCATCCACTGCGTCTCCCTTGCTTTGGTTTGGGCTGTTCATTGGGGTAACAACGCTTGTCGTTGTCCTTGGGGTGAACACTGGCATTGAGCGTTTGTCGCGCTATATGATGCCTGCGCTTGTTATATTGACTCTGGGATTGTCTGGTTATGTAATAACCAGGCCTGGCGCAATGCTTGGCGTGAAGTATTACCTTGTACCAAACCTTGCTAACCTGAATGCCAAGACTTTCTTGGCAGCATTGGGACAGTTGTTTTACTCTATGTCGCTTGCCATGGGTATCATGATCACCTATGGTTCCTACTTTAGCAAGGATTCTAGCATTGAACAGGCCACAAGACAGATTGAGATCTTCGATACCTTGATCGCTTTCCTGGCAGGCCTAATGATTGTTCCTGCCGTATTTATTTTCTCGGGAGGTGATCAATCCGCGCTTGTTACCGGTCCTTCGCTCATGTTTGTCACCTTGCCAAAGGTATTTGCTGGGATGACGGGAGGAAGTTTCATTGGTTCGTTGTTTTTCGTTCTGGTGTTTATCGCTGCCATTACAAGCTCTGTTTCAATTCTAGAGGCGATTGTCTCTGGCTTGATCGATAGTTTTAAACTGTCGCGTCTTCAGGCAACATTGTTGGTTTCCATCTATGGCGTTGCCCTGGGCATTGCGTGTTCCCTCGGTTTTGGACCGTGGCAGAATATCAAGCTCTTTGGCTTTGATATCCTGGATTTCCTCGATTTCCTTAGCAACAATGTCCTTTTGCCTATCGTTGGCTTATTAACATGCATTGTCGTTGGCTTTATCATCAAGCCGCAAGCCATTATCGATGAAGTGGAAATAAATGGTTCCTTTGGCCTAAAGGGGTTTTATGCCATCATGGTCAAGTGGGTTGCTCCAGTATGTATATTGACAATACTTGTCACAAGCATTCTCCAGGGACTTGGGATCCTTGTCATCTAACACAAAAAAGCAGCGTTAGCTGCTTTTTGTTGTTATTAGCCAATGATTTCTTTGACGATGTTCTTCAATGTCTCGTCTTTTGCGTCCGCAAAGAAGTATTCCTGGAAATGTTCTCCGGCGAATGCACCTTTGACAAGATCGCGATCAAGCTCTGGCAGGATGTCTTCCATCTTTCTGTACGTAACAAGCTTTACCGCATCAAGGATTTTCTTGTTTCTCTGTTCTGGGACAACTCTTTCCTTGGGATAGCCGCCACCGAATTCTTCGCTGAAGAGTTTCTCGAAAATGTACTCGAGGTTAAGGTCTCCGCCCCAGCCAAATCCTTTCGCAAAAGGCAATGCAATGGCGTTTCCATCGTTGATCTGGGCAAATGTGTAAGCATCCAGGGGATCTTCCACATGGCCGCAGATCACGCCTGGGAAGCTATTGCATGCTAGCATTGCGCCTTCGCCTGTGCCACATCCTGTCACGACAAAGTCACATGCGCCAGAATTCAAGAGCGTTGCCGCAAGGATTCCGTTTTGCACATAGGTCAATTGTGCCTCATCCTGGGCGCTATACATGCCATAGTTGCGCACCTCATATCCCATGGGTTCAACAACCTTGCGCAAGGCATTCTCAACGATGCTGTTTTTAGCAGCTTGGCTATTCTCACTGATCAAAGCAATTCTCATATTCATATCCTCCGATTCCCACATATTATACACCTTAATGAGCGTTTGCAAGCGTTCTACGATTCATCGCAAGCAGATCATTGTTGACGATGTGCTTGCGGTCAAATTCCTTGCCCACGAAACGATCCTTGCCCATGTTCTTTGCCTGATATAGCATCTCATCTGCCTGCAAGATCATGTTCTGGACATCTTTCTTGTTACTGGCAATGCCCGCGACATATCCGCCCGAGAAACTGATTTGTGAACTCACCAGTTCTTTTTTCACGTTTTCGCAGGCATGGAGAAACAGATCATCCTGTTGCCTATCGCCGACCACAAGGAATTCATCGCCACCATACCTATAACAATGCGCGCTGGGAAAACTCTTTGCCATGGATTGACCAACCTTGTGTAAAACCTCATCGCCATACGCATGACCCTTGGTGTCGTTCATTGTCTTGAAGTCATCAAGATCCAAAAACAACACTTGGACAGGCTTGCCCACGAATGTTTCCATGTCTTCGCTCAAGGCGTGTCTATTACGCAGATTCGTCAAAGGATCCTTGGACACAAGCACCTTCAACAATTCGTTTACCCGATGCAGTTCATCATTGGTTCTTTGCAGTTCGTGGTTTGTCTTTAACAACTCTTCATTGGTTTTCTTAAACTGATCACCCATCTTGTCGCGGCTTTTCTTCAAAAAGCTGACACTGACCAGGTTGATCAACGCTCCAAGGAGAACAACCGTCATCTTCTGGGCGTTGATCGAAGTGAAGTGGACAAAATCATGTCCGTTAGAAAAAAAGAACAAAGAATACCCCAGCATCAAAATAGCGCATAGAATCCCTGGTATGATTCCGCCAACACTGGTCGCAATGACCAAAGCCGCAATAAGAATCATATTTGGATTCGGAATATTAAACCGATACACAAATAGTATCAACGAAATCATCAGTACTGCGAAAATCACAGAATTTACAAGTGTCATTCTTTTTTCTATCATATCAATCGACACCCCCTTCCACTCATATTTCCGTAATAAAGAACAAAGACATGCTCTTTGTTCTTGTGGGTATATTATCATGATTCTGACATGCGTCAAGATGAAATAAGTCAAGAAAGGGGTTTCATTTGTAATTTTAATAAAGTCATAAGGCATATTTGCCCACGTTCTTGCGCACTTGCGCAATATATCACAAAAAAAGATATTGCCCAATCTGTCTATCCTCTTGTATTTTATGTTTATTGGTTTTCTCCATGTTTCTAACATGTTCGGCCATGGACTATTATTCAGTTTCAATTAAAATATGTCTGTGCTTAAGGCACGGGTAGCACGCTTCACTTCCTCCTCTCTTGAGTTGCTGTGTTATCCTACTATAATTCCCTTCATAGATTATATGAATTCAAACAAGTCCATGCATACTCCAGCATGGACTTGTTTGTTTCCAAGGATAAAAAGACAGCCGACATTTGTCGGCTGTCTTTAGTGTATTATTGGCGAATACCTGTAATCAGATCGAATGTATAGGTCTTGCCATTGATTTCGTGCGTGCCCTTGAGCATAGCGCCTGTCTCGAGGTCGTAGTAATATACTCCATTGTCGTTAGCATACCAACCCTTGATCATTTCGCCATATTTGTCGTAGCGCACCCACTTGCCTTCTGTGCTTCCCTTTTCCTCATCCTGGAAGATGTAAGGCATCCAGACTTCCTTGTTCTTTGCGACTGCACCGTCATTGTCCGCATCCAGCCAATACCAAGCGTCTGTCGTAGGATCATAGATCTCACGTCCTCTTTCAACATGGTTGTATTGTGTATCCGTGATGTTCAACGGATCACCAACGACACCCTGCTTTACACCATGTTCATACCAATACAGTTCGCCATCGAAAATGAAGCCGGTGAAGTCAAAGCCACTCTTCCAGAGATAGTCTTTCGCGAAGTTCGTGAAGGATTCTCTCCAGACATACCAGTCATGGCTGCCGCCAAGCAGGTCGAATGTGTATTTAACGCCAAGCTCGTCATAGACCTTCATGAAGTCAACAGAGCTGATGCCCAGAGGATTGTTGTAGGCCATGTCGATGTTTCCTGCCGTGAGGTAGAGGACCTTGTTCTTCAAGACATCAACCTGGACATCTTCCTTCTTCAGATTCTGCATGCCACCGGAGAAGCTACCGAAGTAGTCGAATGCTTCTGGATGGTGGATGGCGAACATGTTGGTCGTCATGGAGCCCATGGACAGTCCACAGAATGCCCTTGTGTCGCTTGTAGTGCCAACACTGTAGTTTGCTTCGATGAATGGGATGATGCAGTTCAATGTGTTGTCGAAGATTCTGTCATAATCCCAATTGAAGTATGTGTTGTTCATTGTGACAACGATGGCTTCCTGGGTCAATCCCTGGGCAACCAGGTTGTCCATGATGTTCTTGATGGAGCCGATGGTGAACCATTCATCCTCGTTTCCACCGCCGCCATGGCTGACGTAGATTGTCGGATAGACCGTGTCAACGTTGTATCCATAAGGCGTATAGACACCAACCCACTGCTCTGTGCCATCTTCTGCTGTGTATGCCTGGTAGCTGACTCTACCGACCTTGCCGTCTGTCCTTGGATAGATGAATTCCTGTCCCTTGACAGCCTTTGTGCTATCGCCTACAAGCGCAAGCGACCAGCCTGCATCGCTTCCTGAAGGAGCAGCCTTTGGCATGTTGTATGGATCATAGACTTTCTCTGCCACCGAGCCATCAGTGTACTTGATGAAGTACGCATAGAAGTATTGGTTGGCTGGGCAAGGGATCTGTACCTGCCAGAGATCAACGCCGATCTTTGTCATCGGGTATTCGATCATGTCGCCTGTTTGAGTGGAGGATGATCCAGCAAACATGCCTTCTTCATACTCATACGCACTATAGCAAGGGATGCCGGAGTTATCGCCCATGCCTACGAATGTGCCGACTTCATCCTCTTTGTAGAACTGCCAGCCACCCTTGACACAGATGGATTCGATGTCCTTGCCGGAATCGTTCTTGTATGTGAATGTTGCGACATATGGAGCCTTCCAATCTTCAACTGTGTTGGCAGCCCATGTGAAGCCAGGCTTCGCATCGGTTTCCTTGCCTTCCCAGAGGTAATCCTTGGCGAAGATGGTAAACAGTTCTCTCCATACACCCCAGTCATGCGCGCCACCTACTTCGTAGTCGCTATATGCGATACTGGACTTGTCGAGGTTCTCCTTGAACTTCGGATAACCGCCCTTGCCAAAATCCATGCATCCGTAGCCGAGCATGATGACAGGCATGCCAGCATCCTTGACGGTCGTAAGATCCAGATCGCCACCATTTGTCGCAGACCAAGGACCGAAATAGCCAAATTCATGTGCCAGTGTGCTGTAGACGGAAGTTGTTGTCAAGCCACCCATGGACAGACCACAGAATGCCCTGTCGGATGCACTTGCGGAAACATTGTACTTGTTCTCCATGTAAGGGATGATGCATTCCATCAAGTTCTTCTTGATCTTGTCATAGTTCCATCCCCAGTATGTGTTGTCCATTGTGACAGCGATCATCGGCTTGACTTCGCCCTTGGCGATCAAGTTGTCGAGGATCGTTGGAATGTCGCCAATGGTCATCCAATCGGCTTCATTTCCACCGCCGCCATGGCTGACATAAGCGACAGGATACTTCTTAGAGGAATCATATCCCGCAGGCAGATACACGCCAAGAGGCTGTACTGTTCCATCGGTAGCAGTGTAGATGTCCCAATTCAATGTACCCTTCTTGGCATCGGTAGGAAGCACGTATTCCTGTCCCTTCAAGACATCCTCGCCATCGACATAGAACAATGACCAGCCACAGTCATGGTTGTTGTATGGGTGTGCTTCTGGCAGGTTTGACTTGTCGAGAACCTTTGTCTCGGTGCCATTCTTTGTGACATTGAAGCCATAGTAGTACATGCCAGCGTGCACAGGAACCTTGATCTGCCATACGCTAGGAGCGATTTCTTCCAACGCATATGTGTATCCTTCGCCAACTGCTGGATAGCCTGTCTCGAACATGCCCTTCTTGTACTCGTAGAGAGACTTCATTTGCATGCCATCGGTCTTGCCTTCGTTGTAGTTCTTCCAGTCTTCTTGTGTCCAATAGTTGAAGCTGGAGGAAAGGGTAACGGAATCCGCATCGCCACGATATGTGATCGTTGCCTGATAGTCTGTTTCAGCATCTGGGAAATCGGTGTTTTTCGAAACAACGACACCAGCTGGAGTAGCCTCTACTTCCTTGAACAGGAAATTCTTGGCAAACTTTGTGAAGAGATCACGCCAAACGCCCCAGTCGTGCGCGCCACCCACTTCATATTCCGTGAAAGCAACGCCTGCTTTTGCCAGGTTGTTGCCAAAGGCAGGATAACCGCCCTTGCCAAAGTCCATGCATCCGTAGCCAAGCATGACATATGGATATGTAGCACCTTCAACCTTGGAAAGATCCAGATCGCCACCATTGGTTGCGGACCAAGGGCCAAGGTACTGGAAGCTAGGAGCCAGTGTGCTATAAACGGAAGTGGTTGTCAATCCACCCATGGACAAGCCACAGAAACCCCTTGCTTCAGGTGTGGCGTTGACACTGTAGTTGGATTCGATGTAAGGAACGATGCATTCCATCAAGTTCTTCTTGATCTTGTCCATATCCCAGCCAAAGTATGTGTTGTCCATTGTGACAGCGATCATTTCAACGGCACTTCCCTCGGCGATCAGGTTGTCGAGGATCGTTGGGATATCTCCAATGGTCATCCAGTCGGCTTCATTTCCACCACCGCCATGGCTGACATAGACGACAGGATACTTCTTGGATGAATCATATCCAGCGGGCAGATACACGCCAAGAGGCTGCTCTGTTCCATCGGTCGCCGTATATGTGACCCAATTCAATGATCCCTTTGGAGCATCGGTAGGAAGAACATATTCCTGCCCTGCCAAGACATCATCGCCATCGACATAAAGCAATGACCAACCACAATCATGGTTGTTAAAAGGATGTGCCTCTGGCAGATTGCTAGGATCCAAGACCTTTGTCTCGACTGCCTTGCCGTTTTCATCCAACGTCGTCACATTGTACCCATAGTAGTACATGCCGGCATGCACAGGCACAGTGATCTGCCAAACATTTTCTTCTACTTCTTCCAAAGCATAGGTATACCCTTCGCCAACTGCCGGATATCCCGTCTCGAACATGCCATTCTTGTATTCGTATAGGGATTTCATCTTCATGCCGTCTGTCTTTCCGGCATTGTAGTTAGCCCAATCCTCCTGTGTCCAATAATTGAAGGAATTGCTCATGGTGACAGACTCATAGTCACCAACCAAGGTAAATGTAGCCTGCTTGCTACAGTCAGCATCCGCGAAATCCGTGTTGTCCGCAATGACAACGCCGCTTTGCGGGGCGTCATTCGTCTCTTCCGCTTTCAAGCCAAGTGTTGAGGTCGAAGCCATCAAAGCTAGCGCAAACGTGAAAGACAATGTTCTTTTCAACATATTCTTCTTTTCTCCCTTTCTGAACTATATTGAAAGCAAATGATGGCAATATGCCATGACCAACCGATATGCAGGGTCATATCGGTGCGCCAGCCCATCCCTGCGCGATTTCCATCGCTGGCTGTCCATTGAAGAACCCCTCTCTTAGCACTTCAGTGCCTATGATTATAGAAAAGATACAGTTCCTTTTTCAATAGTCTTTCTAATTTTGAAAGCGCTTTCTAGAAAAGCCGAAATAATGCATGAATCGTTTCCAATTTTCGAACATTTCAAACGAATTGATGTGTTTATTCGCTTGACAAATCCCTTGAAATCGAGGATACTATTGAAAACGGAGGTCCCCATGGATATTAACAAAGCCACCTTAATTGCATTTATAATATGCGCAGTTTCTTGGTTTAGCGTTGTCATCGTTAACCTATTGGCTGGCAATGCCGCAATGGCAATCACCAACATATTCCCTGCTATACTCTTCAGTATAGCCGCAATATGGTATTATTTGAAGAAGTTTCGCAAAGACAGCTAATTTCTGCTCTCTTTTTGAAAAAAAACTTTTCCACATCTAGGATTTTGTGTATAATACAGCAAACAGGAGGTTATTTATGAAAAGCGCAAGTATTGCCATAAAGTCACTATTAACAATCGCCCTTCTTTCCCCCATCGTGACAATCCCTTCTTATGCTGAAGATCAAGTCTCTTCCTTTGAAGAGATGCAGATTGAAACGATGGGCGAGAATGACAGCGATGATCTTTTGAACCAGTATATCCAGCAACAGTTCGATGAACAGTTGCCTGGAGGTGGGATTAACGCGCGCATTTCTGCGCCCGCCATGAACGCCACCACCACTGCCGTTAATGTAAATCAAAAGGTGTACGATGCTTTAAAATCTTTCGTCACTGAGGTCGCCAATGGAACAAAAACCAGCACCGTGTTCATTTTCAACCCTGCCGATTATGGCATTAACACCACAGTTACCGGCACCGACAAGGAGACTCTGAAAAAAGAAGCCAGGCTAAAGGTCGTTCCTGATACGAACAGTCTGTTGCACAAGCTTTTGTTCGAATGTCCGTATGAATTGTATTGGTTCGACAAAACCAAAAACAATGGTTTCTATATCAGTTTCAAATACTCGGGTTCACAAATCGGACCCAATCTTACCATGAAAATCGACAGCGTTGAAGTCAGGTTCATCGTCAACCCTGACTATCGCTCTGGCTCCAGTGATTATGCCGTCAACAGTGCCACTGCCGCCAAAGTGAAAAAGGCTGTCGAAAACGCTAAGAATATCGTTAAGAAATACGCTGGCAAGACAGACATTGAAAAGCTCGTGGGATACAAGAACGAAATCACGGCTTACACGTCATACGATTTCAATGCGCTGGGAAAGAACGTCTACTATGGCAATTCCTGGCAGCTGATTTCGGTGTTTGATGGAGACCCCTCCACCAAAGTGGTATGCGAAGGCTATTCCAAGGCATTCCAATATCTCTGCAATCTCTCAAACTTCTCAACTATAAAGACAATTTGCGTCACGGGAAAAATGACGGGAGGCACGGGAGCCGGCAGCCACATGTGGAATGTCGTCCGCATGCCCGACAACAAGAATTACCTTGTCGACTTGACAAACACCGATGAAGGTACAATCGGAAGCACTGGCTGGCTATTCTTCAATGGCTATTCCTCTCGCAATGGAAATAGCTACACCTTCAAAAACGATGGCTCAAGCATCACCTTTACATACGACGCCACCACCACCGACTACTACTCGGCAAACCAACTAGAACTTTCTGCCTCTAGATACTCAGCAGTCGACCCAGCTGCTTGCATGGCAAATGGACTCTGCAGCTACAATGGCAAGAAGTATTGGTATGAAAACTGGAAGCGCCAAGGCATGTATGGCGACCCAAAGAACATCCGAGACAAACAAAACCTTGAAAGAGGCAGGGAAATCTACGACCCTGCGTCAGATGCGTGGTATTGGCTGGATGCTGTGTATGATGGCGCGGCAGCCTTTGGCAAGGAAGTATGGATGCCCTATATCCACCAGAATGAAGACAATTGTAGTGACCAAGTCAAATGGGATGTTGCGCAATTGTCCGATAAAGGGATGGAGCAGCTTGTATACAACGCAATGAAAAACAAAAACGGAAAATGGGTCAGATACGATGATAAGGGACGAATGATGAAGGGATGGGTGTACATAGGCAATGGCCTAGAAAAGGTCTACCCAAACCAGAAAGGCAACTATTACTATTACGACACAATAACAGGCTTGATGGCAAAGGGAAGTGTCACCTTATATGATGAAAAAGAAAAAAAATGGAATAAATATTACTTTGACCCAATCACCGGTGTCTTGCAAAGATAATTCTCTAGCCGGAGGAGATCCTCCGGTTTTTTATTTATACGGAGAGATGATTTCCCTTTGCAAAGGTTGCTTATTTGGCTATAATATAGCGTGAGAGGTAAATGCTATGAAGAAACAACGACACTTGCTGGTGATGGCGGCATGTCTTGCCTTGCTAGCGCCAAAGGGATTGACGTATGTCAACGCCGAGAAAGATGAAGTCACCCTTGTCCCAAGCGAGCCTGCCACGGTAACAACGCAAGGTGAAGAGAATAACGAAACGTTGCTAAAACAGTATATCCAGCAACAATTCAACGCGCAATTGCCTAGCGCGCCCCTAGACGAGACACCAACCGCAGTCACTGGCTTGACGGAGGATTCCAACACATACAAGATATACCAGGCATTGGTTCCTATGATTTCCGAGGTCGCTGGCGGAACACGCACAAGCACGCAATTCATATTCGAGGATCTTTCGGACATTGGCATACAGGCGCAGGGATCTGATGCTTCGCTCGACAAAGCAAAGGCGGCTGCTGATGCCCAACTTGATTTTGATCTTAACGCATTGGTTGATGCCTTGCTAGCGGAGCATCCCAATGAGCATTATTGGTATGCTTCTAGCGAGGGAACAGAATTCGAATATCAGTACAGCTATTATGCCAAGGACGATGTCTACTACGTAACCATCTGTAATCTTTCCATTAAGATGAGCGTTGCCAAGGACTACCAAACCGAAGATGCATACACTGTGAATTCCGCCACGGGAACACTGGTGGCGTCTTCTATCGCCAACGCCATGAGAATCGTAGAGAAAAACCGCAATCTTGTGGAATACGACAGACTCATTGCCTATCGCGATGAAATTTGCACCCTGGTTGATTTCGATCAACCAGCTGCAGAGAAAAAGCCACCATTTGGCGACCCCTGGCAGTTGGTCTGGGTATTTGATGGCGACCCTGACACAAAAGCTGTTAGCGAAGGCTATGCCAAGGCATTCCAGTATCTCTGCGACTTAGGCGAATTCCAGAATGTCAAGACATATTCCGTGTCTGGCACGATAACCCAGGATACCAATTCAAACGCCCACATGTGGAATATTGTCCACATGCCCGACAACAAGAACTACATGGTTGATGTTACCAACAGCGACACCGATGCTATTGGCAAGTCTGGCGGCTTGTTCCTGGATGGATATGCTTCTAACAGCGCGCCAGACACCTACACATACAAAGTCGCAAAAACAGACATCACATATACCTTTGACAAGGATACAATGGATCACTACACCAATGGTGAACTTAAACTCGCAGCGAAAGACTATTTCCACGATACCGATCCCAACAAAATGTTCACCGCCCACAGTCTGACGCTTTCGGGTGATATTGGCGTAAATTTCTTCATTGACTTGACAAATGCGTCTGGTTCTGTTGATTCCTACAGCATCACGTTTGCTTGGCCAAAGGGCGAGACAACGATCAAGGGTTCCGATTTCATCGCCGTCGATGAAAATACCGCCAGAAAGATCTACAAGACGACATGCAATGTTGCCGCAAAGGAAATGGCGGATACCATCACCGCAACCTTGAAGAATGGCGAAACTGTTGTTGCTAGCAAGGAGTATTCTGTCTTGGCATACGCCACAACAATCCTAGACCACGACACCGATGCTGTCTTTACAAAAGAGCTAAAGGCACTTGCCCAAGACATGTTGAAATATGGCGCATATGCCCAAAGATACTTCGCATATAACGATAGCCCCTTGGCAGACGAGAGATTCGGCGCTTATTCCCTAAGCGCGATTCCCGAGGACTTCATCGCCAGCCACCAGCGTTCCTATGATGAGGCAGTGTTTGATGGCGAAGGCATCCATTACACAGGGACAACCCTTGTCCTTAAGACAACCACCGAGTTCCGCGTCTATTTCTCCATCATTGACAAGGGTCTCTTTGCCAGCAAGGAAATCACCCTTGATGGCAATCCCGTTGAATATGTTGAAAAGGATGGGAACATCTACGTCCCTCTGGAAAATATCCGCGTCCGCGACTTGATGAACAACCACACATTAAAGATTGGCGATACCGAAGTCACCATCAGCCCAGCCAATTACATTGCCTGGGGTGCCCAAGACGCAGAAGCACACGATGTCGTCACAGCGCTCTACAACTTTTACGCATCATCTGTCGCATACTTGAATTAAGAGAGGTAAAACGAAATGAGGAAACTATTAAAGAAACTATTGGCTCTCTCGTTGTCAACGATCTTGTTGAACACGATGTTACCAGTACGTGCAGATGATGACCTTCCCATTGTCTGGGATACAAAATACATCACATTGAACGCCAATGGAGGCAAGTTCTCAAATGACAGTACGGAATTCTCCGTACAGTTGAACGATGAATACCACATCAATAACATAAAAGACATCCAAAAACCTGTCTCTGAAGATGACACAAAGGAATTCTCTGGCTGGACAAGAAGCGATGGCTCCGCCATCGCTGACATGGCAAAGGCAACGTTTGTCGAAAACGAAGTTGTGTACGCCACATACAAGACCAAGATCATCGCCGTGAAGTCACTTTCCTATGACCAGACTTCCGTGACCTTGACAGTGGGCGAAAGCGCCAAACCCAACGTGACCATCACTCCTGCCAATGCGACAGATCAAAGCATTTCCTACACTTCTTCCGCTTCCGATGTCGCCATGGTCGATGTCAATGGAATGATCCGTGCCATTTCTCCAGGAACAGCCACCGTCACCGCCACAAGCTCCAATGATCAAAAAGCCACCTGCAAGGTCACGGTCAAGGGAATCGAAGCAAGCGATATTACATTGTCTATTTCCTCCCTTGCCTTGAAGATCGGCGACAGTGCTTCATTGAACGCTACCATCAGCCCATCCGACACAACCGACAAGACGGTTACCTTTGTCTCTTCTGCTCCAAAGATCGCTAGCGTTGATGAAAACGGAACCGTTACGGCTCTGAAGGAAGGAACAACGACAATCACCGCATCCACATCAAATGGCATCAGTGCCACATGCACTGTCAACGTGTACTCTGAAATCAACGAAGTCACTTCCGTCTCTCTCAACCGTATCAACGTCACGGTCGATGAAGGCGATGAATTCTCCCTTGCGGTCGTTGTCTTGCCTACGAATGCTACAGATAAAACAATCACATGGCAATCCCAGAACCCTGAAGTTGCCAGCGTTGACCAAAACGGCAAGGTCAGTGCACATCTTGCTGGAACAACCACGATCACTGCCACTTCCACCAATGGCATGACTGCTTCATGCGAAGTCAAGGTCAACCAGATCATTCTCGAAGTCACCAGTATCACCATCACTAAAAACGAATTAACCCTAAGGGAAGGTGAATCCGCTGAATTACAGGTGAATATCAACCCTAGCAGTGCAACCAACCAATCGGTCTTGTGGACTTCCCATGATCCTAAAGTCGCTACCGTGGATAAAAGCGGAAAAGTGACCGCCATGCAGCTTGGCTCAGTTACCATCGCAGCCACGACAGGCAATGGCAAAAGTGCCACATGTGGCGTTTCCGTGATTGCGAACGACCCTGCCGCATGTCGTGTCTTTGGCTTCTGCCACCACGAAGATAATGACTATTGGTTCGAAGGTGGCCTTAGACAGGCTGTCCCTGGTGACAAGAAGAATCTTTGGGATGAAATCTACCACGAGGAACGTGGACGCGAAGTCTATGATCCTGAAACCAAGGCTTGGTATTGGCTCGACACCATCTATGATGGTGCCAAGGCCACTAGCAAAGAAGTCTGGATCCCCTACATCTTCCAAGATGAAGCCCCAGGCAGCACCGAGGGAAAATGGGTCAGATACAACAAAGTCGGCAAGATGATCAAGGGTTGGTACAGAGTCAACAACGCCCTAGACAAATCACTTTA
>OMYM01000493.1 GCA_900315225.1 uncultured Erysipelotrichaceae bacterium
TCATGAAATCTGATTCATTTTCAATACCTGCTGCCCCTTTATAACAGAAGGGGATTTTCCTACGACCAAGTTCTTTTTCAAGCGAAGCAAACATATAGCGATTTCTCGCTATGACAGCGATTTGATCAGGCATGACAACCTGTTCGATTTTCAGATGTCCCCTTTTGTTCAATCGCTCTATCATATTGACCACAAACATCGCTTCAGAATCATCATCAGGAAACATATACGCTTCTATATCCCCTTCATAAACACAGTTTGATATACTATCGTAATGACAGAGATTATTCGCAAATTCAGCGATCTTTTTAGAAGATCGAAAATTTTCTTCCAGCTTGATAATCATAGGCGAAAAGTCGTTCACAAAACGTTTGGTCATATAAATACTGTCAGAACCATTATAACCATACAAAGACTGATTCTCATCCCCTATCATCATGATGTTTTGAAACTCTTTGCCACAGAACACCTTTATCACATTGTATTGGGAGAAATTCAAATCCTGCGCTTCATCGATGCATATATAACGATACAAGGAATTATACATCCGAACAACGTCTTCGTTTTCCGTCAATATCCTATATGCAAAAAAGAGTACATCATCATAATCCATCACTTTTTGCATTAACAGTTTTTTATTATATTCAGCATAGACATAAGAAAACGGATATTCAACATTACAGTTTTCCGGCAGAACGAAGCTTCTTTTGTATATACCGATCAACCGCAGGTATTTCCCCAGCAATTGCTTTTTTTCTTTTTGCCTAGATAGAAATGCATTCAGTTCTGGATTCTCAAAAAACACTTTCCTAAGTACTGACATCCTATCGCCATCACTTTCAAGCAAGACAAGATCAGTTGGCAACCCAATCAAATCATTTTTAGTTCTAACCAGTTCTTGAAAGAAGGAATGAATGGTACCAACCGTTACCCTTGTCGTGTAGTCAACACGAGCATTGTCTTCTTTTAGCCTACAGTTTATCTCGTTTGCTGTAGCGTTGCTGTAGGTGAGAACCAATACCTTGCCGATCTTGCTAGAAGACAAAAGATATTTGATTCTCTCAACCAGTATTCTGTTTTTCCCACTCCCTGCTGTTGTTTGAACCAATAGCGGTCCATCCTTGAATTGAGCTATTTCTTTCTGTGTTTCAGAGAGGCTCATAGCATGCTCCTAGGTTGTTTCCAATCATTCATACAGCTCATTATCATTGCTCTCCACAGGGTATCGTTGCAATTGTGTATATTGCCATGTGCGTGGTCATCCACGCAATAATAATCATTTTCTATAATTTTCTCTAACAAATCACCTTCCATATCTTCACCTCAATCATTACAATTCTATACCGTTTTGCATTATACTACACTAATATAAGTAAATGCAATAAGATTATTCAAAAAAATCTTACAAAAGTACACGAATTGTATTAAATATACTTGGACACACAAATAGGTAAAATTCTGCATCAGAGCATAGAAGAAAAAACAGTCTTTTCAGACTGTCATAGAAACCTGCATAATCCGAGATAGACTCCAAGAACAAAGTATATGATTGCTTTAGCAAGGAAGCCTATTGCTTCATATCGGTATAGCTTTATGCCAACATGGGATATGTTTCCTCGAGGACATACTGCGGTGCATTTCTCACATCCGATGCATTCTCCGTTTCTTCTTCCATCTGTCTCCAGTTTTATTCCCGCTGGGCATTGCATGGCGCACAGTTTGCAATTGGGAATGCAGTTGCTGGAATGTCTGACTAGGGTGCCAAACGGTGCCATTGGCAACAGTGCAAACACTGCGCCCATGGGACAGAGGAATTGGCAGAATGCCCTTGGATGGAAGCACATTAGGACAATGACGATCGCTAATGCGACAGCTCCAATCTCGTATCCCTCAATGCTAAGGTTTAAGGCTGTAAAGTGTGAGAATACGTCCCATGGGCTTGTTCCTCGTAATATTCCTGCCAATCCCAATGCAGTGATAGCAACCATAAACATCAAATTCAAGTATTTGATTAGTTGTAGCCATGGCAAGATTTGCATGGGAAAGCGATATTGTTTCTTGTGTCGCAAGATTTTCTTTTGGAATAACCCACTGAGCCAGTAGACGAAATCGCCAAGGCTGCCGAATGAACACACGAAGCCACAGAAGTATCTGCCAAACAGTATCGTAAACAACGATAAGCCTATCAATGTCTTTACAAAACTGTTTAACTGTAGCATTTCTCCCGTACCTATCCAGCGGAAAATATACTTTACGCCATTGAAGCCGGCCACAAATGACCCAGGCATGCTGAGGAAAAAGAGAAGTTGGATGAAAGCTCTTAACAAAGCTTTCCGCAAGACGGTTTTCTTCTTTGCCTGGGTCATTTGTTTACCGCCTGGGCAATCGCGTTTTGCGTTGCTTCAATCAGTCCTTCAGCGGTCATTGTAGCGCCTGCCACGGCATCCACATCCGCATCTTGGTATTTTACGATTTTATCAAGGATCGTCACGGCTTGTTCTAGATATGCGGCATCTTCGTCCATGGCACGTATAACCTCGATCTTGGTATATTCATCGTTTTCAATCGTCACAGCAACCGTGACATCGCCACCAAAGCCAAGTCCTGTACCCTCATACACGCCATCAATGTACATTGGAGCATTTTCTATCTCGTAGATCTGTCTTTCGATCTCTTTGTTATATGCCTTGATTTCAGCGATTTGTTCTTCGTTTTCTTCTTCTAGGCGAGCTTTTGTTTCTGCCTTTCCCTGGTATTGCCATAACAATGCAAAGATTACTGCGAAACTAACAAGTTTCATGACAAAATTGCCAAACTTCATGCTTCCTCCATCATTGTGCCAACTGTGTTTCTTCGCTTTGCATAGCATCTTTCATTGCTTCTTGCAGGGTCGATATGATCGTATTTGAACTATACGTTGCGCCTGATACAATATCGATCTGATCGACATTCTGACGATCAATGACCTGTTCAACAATGCCAGAAGATCCTCTCCCATTTACCGCAAAGCCAAGGTATCGATCATTGATCTCAGGATCATCCGATAGATCCTCGCTCTTCAAGACCTGAATATCTTTGATGCGTGAATTTTCTATCGTTACAATGACTTTGATCGTATAATCGAAGAAGTCATCATCGCTACAGATGCCTTCCGCCTCATATACACCATCGGTATATGCGGCTTTCTTCCTGATCGATGCTTGTTCAAGCAGGATATCGATGCCATCGGTCATGGCATCGTATGAATACGTTGCTCCAGTAACACTATCCAATCCTTTGCATGATTGTCTTGTTATGATTGCTTCAAGGCATTCCCTTGCGACATGGTTCAAGAATGTTTGGTTGAACGAAGGGTCATCAGAAAGGTCATTGTTCTTTGTGATATCAATGTCTGTGACATTGCCATCACTCACCTGCATGTCGATGTCTATCGTATATGCGAAAGTATCCTGTTCCTTGCATGTGGTGCTTGTCTTGTATTCGCCATCAATGAAAGAGGGGTTCTTGGCATATTCAAGTAGTTTTTCAGAACCTTCAATCATTGTTTTTGAAGTGATAGTTGCTCCACTTGCTATATCGATGCCATCGGTTTTCCTGGTTTCTTTGATCTTACTTAACAAATTACTTGCTAAAGAGAAGTATTCGTTGTTCTCTTCAGGAGAAGGTGAACGGTCGTTTGTCTTCTTTGCTTCGAGGGAAACAATCTTGTTATCTTCAACGACCATGGTCATTTCGATATCATAGTCAAAGATGCCTTCTTCCTGGCATGTTCCAACGATATCGTAAACTCCATTGCGCAAGATGATTTCTTCCTCTTCTTGCACTCCTTGCCGCAAGGCATTCTTAATCGCATTTAGAATGCCATTGGAGCTATAGGTTGCTCCACTCACAAGATCAACGTTTACTGATCCACTTGCTAAAACAGCATCTACCACGGAACGTGCCCGATTGAAATATGCTCCTGTTTCACCAGATGCACTGATAATCTTGATATCAGAAATCTTTCCGTCAACGACTGTAACTTCCACTTCGATCAATCCACCAAATCCCATGGCGCTTCCTGGGTATGTTCCATCCGCATAGGATCCTGGTTCAACGAATTCGGTTGATACCAGTTCACTGGCTGGCTTGGTCTTTGGGGGTGAAGGGTTAATGACTTCTTCGCCTGTTATCGCATTCTTGATCGCTCCTAGGATTCCCCTTGAACTATACGTTGATCCAGAAACTGTATCCACTTCCCATGTCTGTTCTTTCATCACATATGTCATGACACGTCTTGCATGCGCAAAGTAGTTCTTTGTTTCTCCCTCTGCGTCCAGTATCTCTATATTGGTGATCATTCCCCCTTCCACGGTCACTTCGACATATATCTCCCCGCCAAAGCCATTGGAATGGCCGGTATAGACACCATCTGTAAATCCTGGATTATACGGTTCTGGTGTTGGAGCAACGGGTTCTGGCGTGGGCAAGGACAGCCTTGCCGGCAAGTCATGGAGAATGGGTGTGGTATTTGCGATTGTCGCAAATACCACTGCCCCCGTCAGGACTGCCGGCCATAGGTTTAGCACTTGTCCACACAATTGTTTTAGTTTGTTTGTCTTATTCGCTTCCATAACAATTTCCTGTATTGAACAAAGGCCGTCCAATGGACGGTCCTTGGTTTTATCTTCCTGACTTAAACTTGTAGATAGATGCTGATCCAACAGCCGCCAGTACAAACAACACTGCCCAAAGCATAATACCTTGATCACTTGTGGTTGGCGTTGGCTTTCCTGGGTCGTCCTTCTTTTCGGGAGCAGGTGATTCATTTGGCTTCTTTTCCAAAGCATCAATCGCTGCCTGCAAGGATTTTGTTAATGCATCGATTTCTTCTTGTTGCAGTTCTGGACGAGCAAGAGCTTCTTTTGCTTTTTCAATTTCCTCTTTCAGCGTCTTGCATGTCGCATCTGTATATTCTTCTGTCTTGACAGATTCCGCAAGCTTGAGAAGTGCTTCTAGTTTCGAAACATCCACCCCATCGGGTTCTTTTTCCCCTTCTTGAGCGACATAGTTTACCGTTGTACTTCTGATCGCATAATTCTCTGATATGATCTCAACGGTATATGTTGTGCCATCTTGTGGTGTGCCTGGGACAAGAGCGATATTTCCATCTACGATATCCACATAGGACGCAATGACTTCACCTGTTTCCGCATTGTTTTCAAATTGTGTCAGGTATGTTGTCACAGCATCTTTTCCTCTTCCCTGGGTGAAGTAGACCTTTGCCTTAGCATTAACAACATCCTCTGGCAAGCCTGTCACATGGATTGTCTTTTCATCAACAAATTCTGCCGTGACACTTCCTGTATAAACCTTCGCCAGATCAAGATCTACCGCATAGTCGTATACATGATTGACGTATTCTGGTGCTTCTCCATCCCCCAGATTGTCATCCTTGATGGAAGCGTAATATCTGACATTAACAAGCTTCTTGCCATCTAAACCAGGCGTTGTATCAACTTTCCA
>OMYM01000339.1 GCA_900315225.1 uncultured Erysipelotrichaceae bacterium
AAGTTCAAGGAGAAGGATGGAAGGGAACTGTTCCTTCTGTACCTGAAGCCAATCATCAACGGGACAGGGAACTACTATATCGAGGCGTAGACGAGGGACCAGAAAAGGATGGATGTCATCATTGACTACCTAGGACAGCAATACATCATAGAACTGAAGATATGGCGATGCGAAGCTAGTCCTTTAGGACATGGGGAACGATATAACGCAGAGGGCGAAAAGCAAATCGTTTGATACCTGGATTACTTTGGGCTTTCCACAGGGTATCTGTTATGGTTGGCGACAAGCTGTTGTATGAAGGAACTTTGTAACACAAGAATCCGTAACATTTAGGCTTTCTTTATGTAACAGTGCTTTCTGACTCAGATATTTCTTTCCTGTCTTCACTCGCTCCCTCCGACGATCAACGAACTGAACATAAAGCAAACACCTGGTCATCGATATATTGTGGATGACCAGGTGTCCTATTATTATCTCTTCTTGGAAAGTTCCTCTTGGAAGAGCTTATTCATTTCATCTCTTCCCTTCTTTGAACTAAGATCATCGATGCTCATTTCCCCATTAAAAACCATGGTCAATATTCCTATGTACGCTTCGCCAAGAGCAGCTGTAATAATTCCTGCAGCACCTGCAGAAATTGCTCCTCCTGCGATAGGTCCAATTCCTGGGATCATCTTTATCAGATTAGACACTACAGTTCTCCCGAGAATTGTTGCGCCTCCAGTTCCAAGAGTGGAAGAAATAAAACCGACCAATATGCTCTTGTTCAAATCAAAGCCGAATGCAACGGTAATGGCCGCAATCATAGTTAACTGCGTTGGAATCAGCAATGCACAGTCTGAAAACGGTATGGGGACAGCCCCTTCACTCGCCGCCGCAACAGTTGCGGTTGCCACAGCGGCCTGGGCTAGACGTTTTTTTTCCTCCAAGCTTGCAATTTGAACGTTCTTAAGTGTTTCCAATAATTCTTCTGGAAGCGCTTCTCCCATGATATGTATCAGGGCATCCAGTCCGTAAGCCTTTAGGACATATTCATCATCAATCTCATAGTCTACCGCTAGGACTGGCACAACTTGCACGACATCCAGATTTTCATTTAACAGCATTTGCCGCAAAGTCTGAGCATTCTTTTTCGAAAATGATTGCGTGAGGACGATAATGATCGGTACCTGGGTAATTTGATTATCGCGTGAAAGTTCTTTGATCCATTGGATTTCTTCTGGCTCCACACGATTGGATGCCGTATTGATGCAGTACCAAATACAGTGAATTGTCTCGTTGATATCTTTTGAGGCAAGTCCATTGTGGATGGTTTCCAGGATTTTTCGCTTCACTTGCGCTTGAGTGTCTTTTCCAAGTTCAAACCCACGGGTATCATATATCGAAATAGGAAGGTCCTTTTTCGTGATCTTACGCATATGATTCGTCACTGGTTTTCCTAAACCCGTTTGCGCTAGCTTGTCTCGGAAGACAGCGTTAATCAATGTGCTTTTGCCAACACCGGTCTTGCCAGCGACAATGATGTTGAGTCTATTCAGATTATTGATTCTTTCCGCAATCGCATCAATGGCATCCTGGGCGATTTTATCTGTGTTGATCGTTGCCATTATTGCTCCTCGGTTTCAGAGCCTTCTTTCCGTACGATCTCAGGACCAAGATTGTCAAGGTCAATCTTATCGTTTTTAACCGAAGCCTTATAAATCCCTGTATTTCTTCAAGATTGGTGGGATAACGAAAATCCCTGAAACTGTTAATGCAGCTACGCCCGTTACGAGGAAAGCTTTGGTTCCCTTGGAATTTGTGTTACTCATTGTATTTTATTTGCTTCTCTTTTTCATTTTATTTTTTCCTTCTATATTTCGGATGCCTCATTCATGATGCAAGGCTTGGGGTGATTCCTCATCGCCAGTATGTGACATGGTTTCCGCTATCTTTGTCTTCCATCCATTTTCGATTTGTGCGACATATGTAATACGTTTATCTTGTCGGATTTCCTTGAAATTGGCTATTCCAATGAGTGCTATGATTGTCACGGCATCCTCCTTTCACATCATCTTTGAATAATCAACATTTTTGTGCTATAAACAAATTCGTTTGGCAAATCCTTTTCGCTTGGTCAATCACGTTTTTTCGTTTTTTAGTAGAATGGTATGGTAATCTGAAACAGAAGTATTGTTTAAAGCTTTTTTGTAAGTCGCAATTCTTGAAACATCGCATGTTATTGTCCATTTTCTGTCTCTTGCAAACAAGCCGTCCAGTGGACGGCTTGATTTTTTGTCGAAGCGGCGTTGCCAGTCGACAGGAATCCAATAGATCAGCAAGTCCCCCAGACTCTTTCCCATAGGTCAGGCATTTCCAGGGTTGAAGTATGCGGCTTTTAGCGAAATCACTTGGAAACACATGACAGGCACCATTATAAGTGCGAATATTTTTTTCATCATTCCGCCTCCTTTTCTTAGGTGCAACGCATTTCATACAGCTTTTATAGTGACAGGATGCGCTTAAGATATGGACAAGCATTTGGATTGAAATTTATTGGCGTTTCATGTATTTTTCATGATAAAAAATAAGTTGTTTAGCTATTTTAACATAACCTATTGAATTTATTCTGGATGGTGTTAGAGTGAAAGGGATTGATTGGAGGAAAGATATGTTTTGTGATGATTATTATGTTTGGACTACTGCGCTGGAGGATCAAGACCAGGCGCGTCAGTTTTGCAATGATGAGATCGGCGTGGATGAGATTCAAGGGAAATGGAATGAAGAAAGGGTCTTGGCTTACATTATGATGCATGGTGATCCTAGGCATGTAGAGAAAGCACTTTCGATTGTGGATGCAGAGGATGATTTGCTTGGCTTTGCTTGCCGATATAATACTGTGGAAGTGGTGGAAATCATGGTGAAGAATGGCATGAAATTCATTCATGAGGGTGAATATGCGACAGAGTCTGCTTTGGTTTATGGAATCATTTCTTATCATTGCCAAGTTGAATTGTACAAGCATGATGGTGTCAATGGCAACCAGGAGAGGAAGAAGATCCTTGATTTGTTGATGGGATGTCAAAAGGAAACAGATTTTCAGCCTTCTAGGCTTTTGTTGGAGGCGATTCTTGCGGTAGATAAATATATGGTGGATCTATTGGAGAGCTATGGGGTTGCGGTGGATCCAGAGTCGCAATTCTATGGGGGCGATGCTGTGGATTCCATGACAAGCGATCAACTTGCAGAAATTATCGGGATGCTGAGTTCAAAAAGAAAAGGCTATGTTTTGGAAAAGCTTGGCAAGCAAGGAAACTTGACATTGCGCAGGAAAATGATTTCCAATTATGACCTGTATAGGAATGTTAACTTGTTAAGGGGCATTCTTCATTGCAAGAAAGGAAAGGATGTTGACAAGAAATTGATCTTTGAAGCATTGCTAGAAGCAAGGGACATGGACTTGTTGAATATGCCTCAATTGAAAAACTGGATTCAGAATTATAAAGATGTTGAAACCTTCGAACAGATGGTGGTTGAAATGGCTGATCCTGTGATTAAAGCGTGGTTCATGGATTTCAAGGAAAGGAATTTTGATGTCAGGGCAATGGAGGAGAAAAAAGAGAAGACAATGATGCAGAAAATTGTTGCCTCGCCTGACTCGAAGACGTTTTTGTCGATGTTCTTTAGCTTTAAGAAGATCGAAGGTGGCTATATGATCACCAGTTATAAAGGAGAAGATACCCAAGTGGTTGTGCCTGGCTTTGTTGCTGGCTTGCCGGTCAAGGTTTTAGGAGAATTTTCCTTCTCTGCCATTCAACCTTATATAAAGTATGAAATCAAGAAAAGACGCGCGAAAATCGAATCGGTTGTGATATCAGAGGGAGTTGAAGTGATTGAAAAGGATTGTTTTCGAAATACCGAGAGAATCACAACGTTGGTTTTGCCGCATTCCTTGAAAGAATTCAAGGCGGAAGTGCCATACCTAGTCAAAACACTGGTGATTCCTGAGAATGTTATCGAGGTTTGGGTGTATGATGTATATAAGCGGTATTTAACTGAACTGACTTTCCTTGGTCCAACCAAGATCAAAGATCTGTATGAGGATTATCTTTATCCATCCTATTCGGAACTGAAGGTTGTCAAGGGTTTGCCTAATAGTGATGCAGCAATATTGGCTAAAAGGACCAAGGCAACATTTATTCCTTTGGATGGGAAATAATCAAGACTGTAAGGAAATTTGCCCAGAGTGTGATAACTGAATCATTGATCAAGGAGAACGAGAAACAGAAGGACGACCAGGAAGAATAAACTGTTTATCAAGATTTATGGAAGTTCTTGGACATTGCATTGACTACACTCGGACGCACAAATAGGTAGAATTCTGCATCTCTTATTCCAGAAAGACATTCTTGACATTCGTACTGAAGAAATCCCATACTTCCTGTTTGAACACCTCGATGATTTCCTTGTTGGTATGCGAAGGGGGAGTATATCGCCATCTTCCTCTGTTGCCTTGGTCAGGTATCCTGTTTCTAGCAACCCGGTCCATAGGTTGTCC
>OMYM01000439.1 GCA_900315225.1 uncultured Erysipelotrichaceae bacterium
ATCGGAATACTCATTCCTCTGGATGCCATACCAGGAGAAATTGTTGATGCCTGTGAAGATGCTGGCCTGCGCGATGCGCATGCATCCGGTGACAACTGCCAGCTTCACATACTTATCATTGTCCTTGAGGGCGGGACCAAACAGGTTGGCAATGAATTGCTTCATCGCATCGCAGGCCGAGATGGCTTCATCGTCAACCTTGACCCATCCTTTTAACAGGGATGCCTTTGCAAGAGGCACATCGTATTCATCTAGCAGGACGATTACCGTCTTGTTGTATCTGTCGCGAAGCATCCTGATCATCACTGACAGGAAACGCTGCATGTCGGACATCTTCAAATCCTTGCCGTTGTCTGGATCCTTGTAGTCATGGCAGGCCACTCCCATTTGAAGCCTGTCAAAACATGCAACATCGCTCTTGTTGCATTTGTCGAAATTAAACAAGGATGTGTTTTTAATACACCATTCCTGCATTGTGGTAAGAATGCTATTGATTAAAGTATTGTAGCTCACTCCATTGACGCCATTGAAGGAAAAATGCATGACTGGATAATCCGACATATATTTCTCAACGAGATCCTCCCGTTCCATGATTGCCAGACCTTCGAAAAGCTTTCGGTTATCCTCTTTGTCGTTTCGAAGGTTGAAAAACTCCTCCAAGGTGGAAAGCATCATGGTCTTGCCGAATCTGCGGGGACGCGTGACTAGGCTGACCATGACATCAGATGAATCCAGCAAGTCAATCAATAGCATCGTTTTGTCGACATAATACGATCCTCTTTCCCTAATACCGCGAAAATCATTTTTTCCAATTGCTATCTTGATTGCCATGGCATCCTCCTTTCATGTCATCTTTAGGATGTAGATATCTTACAATCCCATTCTACTACAAAATAGGGGCGTAAGCAAATCTTGTTTGGCTGATTTGCCATTTGTTACTTTCGATCCTTGATTCAAGCGCTAGGCAGAAAATGAAAATGCAGTACGAACACAGAGCGCACCGTATGATTGCGATTTTCGGTTGGGATTCGAGTGGGAGGATTTTGTTCCAAAGAGATTTCTGGGAAGTGAGGTGATTTGTATAGTTCAAAAAGATTCTTTCTTATCCTGGTAACTCTTTGTCAAACAAAGAGCTACAGCAATTTGGAAACACAGGGATGGCTATAAGGAAGAAGCAAAGATCGAAATCTTTTTCTATGAGTCAAGCCAAGGAGATACATGATTTCTAAATATCGTAGCAATGATCTACAGTTCGTTCGGTGCATCACCCAAGAGGATAATTTCGTCATCCGTTGTTTCGAAATTGAACGCCTGCTATAGAGACGCTGCGATATTCCCATCTTCTATGACGACCAACAAAACATTTCATCATCTTGACATGCTCAATGATTCTTGAAAGAAGGATGGTTTGCACAAATGTATTCATCGGCTACAGCTGTTGTCACAAAAGCGACATCTTAAGCAACTCACGTACAATCTCTACATCGGGATGCTCTGGATTATCTTTCTTTGTGCATAGGAAAAAGTTGTTTTCTGGCAAATCATGGATCGGCACGAAGCCAAATGTGTCAGGAACCATGCGCATGATTGGCTCGAAAGTAAAAAGAAACAATCCTTCTTTTTGACATAACTGGCAAATTCTTGAAAACGATAAATGATGTGATTCATTTTGTCGCCTTGGAATTTGCAGAACCCCGTACCTTCAAGATAGCTAGCATACCTGAGCGACTCATAGCATAGGATATAATAATACGATGGAAGATCCCTGAAGCTTATGCTTCGCCTTAATGGTGAATGTGCATCTTTGGCATACATGAGCCCAGGACGGCATTTGGCGACAAGCGTTGTCTTTAACGATTCTTTGCAAGGAAAATCAAGGAAAGCCAGATCTACTGCATTATTCAGCAATGCGTTTTCCACATTTTCGATCTCAAAAGGAACATCCTGAATGGATTCCGATTTCATCCTTTCCTTGATCAGTTTATATTGCCCAGAATCAAGAACAAGTGCAGAATATATGTTTGAACATAAACGCAAAGGGGGCAATGCTGTTTCTTTCGCATTAGATAACGTATGGATCATTTCCAACTGATAGATGATTTTATCAAAGTGTTCCAAAAGGCTTATGGCTAGACTTGTAGGCTCTAGGCGTGTGTTATTACGGGTGAACAAAGGGGATTCTAGTTCTGCCTCTGTTTTTTTGATTTTCTTTGAAACAGCAGAGACAGAAAGGTTCATTTGTTTTGCGCAATCACTCAAGCTTGCCCCACGGATGATTATCCTGAGCAGTTCAATTGTATCTGGCGGTAGGTTGGCATACATGCTTTCATTCTCCTTGTCAAAAAATCAAATATCTTTTTGGTTGATCATGCCCGCAATACACTTTCAATATTCAAATGCCTGAGGTAGATTGTATCTATGGCCAACAGCGCCAGCAGGATGAACAATTCGCCAACGAGGCTTAAGAACGCAGACGCAAAAACATTTGCCATATGAAAGAACGCAAACACCATGCCTTCCAAGGAAACAAACAAGATAGCGCAAGCCAAGGCAGGAATGTTCTCCATGAAAAGCATGCCAGAGGCTTCCAGCCCGCTCACCCCATTCATTCTTAGCAAAGCCATCTCCATCCGTCTGCTTCGCAATGCCACCATGTTTCCGGTTCCAAGCAATAATGCCTGAAGGATAAACATGATTGCCAATGACCGCTCTCTTGCTTTTTCTTGGATGCTTGTAGCTTCGAGAATATTATCATAGTGGATTGCATCAGCATTCACTGTATATCCTTCGTTTTCAAATCGTTGCTTTGCTTGCTCTGCTTCCTCTGCCGTATCGAAGAAGAACAATCTACCGATGATGTCTTTTCCATAGGACTCCAGCCTGCCATGCTCGACATAAACGAATTCGGCAGGATTGGAAAGATAGCATGCCTTGATGCCAAGCTTTAACACCCCATTGTAATTGATCTCCCAAGGAAAGACCCCGATTCCTTCAACAAGGAACTCCACGGTTTTGCCTGAATAGATCTTTTCTACATCCTTTAGCTGCTGGGCAGCGCCATAGCTTAGATACAGTCCGTCTTTTTCATAGCCAAATCGCTGTGCCACTTTATCCCCTAGATTCATTTCATCGAAGTATGGCACGGCATACATGCCATCGCCAAGCAAAGCCTTGGCACGGTAGATCGGATATCCTTCGTCAAGATCGACTGGATATTGGTCAAGATCCAGATATCCCTGGTTTCTTCCATCTGTGACATAAAGATATTTATCGGTTGAATCATAGAGGTTTTTGCGAGATGTATCCAGGGCATATTGGCTTACGCCCGCAACGATGCCATTGGCGACGGCGGTGAAGACAATAAACGACCAGCAGATGACCATCTGCCAGATATTCTTTCTTGCATAGCATAGGGCATGATGATACATAGTTTTGATGTTTTGGTGTTTTCTTTCCTTTTGGACAAAAGCCCCTTTCTTTTCTTCATTGTCTTTTTCACAAACGATTTTCTTGTCCACGATGCCATAGATCACATCCGAGTAATCCTTGGCTATTTCTTCATGGCTTGCAAAGACAACGTAGAAACCACGGTCCGCAAGTTTTCGCAAAAGCTGCAGCACCAATATCTTGTTTTCTTCATCTAAGGAGGCTGTTGGCTCGTCAAGCACCAGCAGCTTCGGCTGTTTCACGATTCCACAGGCAATGCATAGCCTTTGTCGCTCTCCCAAAGACAAATATCCAGCCTCTTGGGATAAAGGAACTTCAAGATCAACGGCAGAAAGAGATTGATATGCCAGTTCTTTGTCCATTTCCATGCCTGCAATCCTTCCAGCTTCCTCCAGATTGTCAAGGACACTTAAATATGGAACCAATTCATTGCCTTGAAGAATATAGGAGATTTCTTCTCTTCTTATTTTTTCAATATCCTTGAGATCCAGATCATCGGAAGACACCTTGCAATCTTTTTTTATCAAGCTGATCCTGTTTAGCAAGGCGGATTTGCCAGCTCCGCTTGGAGCATGGATTAATGTCAAGCAGCCTTTTTTCAAGACAAGCGAGCTATCATGAATCAGTGTTTGCCCATAGGATATGTGTATATTATCATACTTGATCATAATGCCTTCTTTCCAAGCAAGGACGGAAGCCAGAACTCAATTAACGCACAGACAATGCAAATGCCGGCATATATCCTGATGTCTGGCTGGATATAAGCGATTGACTGGAACGTCAAGAACAAGCGAACGCATTCATATGCGACAATTCCCAATACCATCTGTATCCATGTATTACGCCAAAATACCGCATTCTGGTATTTCTTCAAATCATTACGTTCCAAGCCGAGTGAACGCAGCCACAACAATGTCGTTGCCCGTTGTATCCGCTCGATCAAGTGTACCATGACAAAGCCACCAAAGACAATCAAGAACGCCAGGCTAGACAAAGTTATCATGAGTCTTTTCAAGGTTTTCTCTACATTCAGGATCATTTGCACGTCAATATACTCATTCATTGCTTCAAAGCCCAATTTCCGCAAGATGTCCGCTGTTTCTGTTATTTTACCAATATCCTGGACATAGGCAGTGTATGCGTTTGGTTTCCATTCTGTCAGAACCTCGACACTGTCATGCCCATAGGCAAAACGATCAAGATATCCTTCATCGATCAAGTATTGAGGAAGATCCTGCTCTGAATACATCCTGTCCTCTGCTTCGACATAGTACAGGATTTGTTTCTGAGGAATATTCAATCGTTCCTTGTATTTCTTGATGTAGGAATCCCAGTATTCAATAGGCAAGATGATCTGTTCCGACGCATAGCTAATGCCAAAGCGATGATCTTTTAGCACGCCTCTTACGGGAAGCCTGGCTCTGATGAAGTATGTGTTTACAAGGTTGGCTCTCCCCATGTCCATGTTATTTGCGACATCCTGGATTGGGATGGGCAATGTCATTTCAAGCATGGGTTTCTCCAATTGATCATTTCCTCCCATCAAAACCCACAAACGATTTGAAACAAGCACCCCTTCATCGGAAAATAGCATCTTTACGTCATTGTTTTTTTCCAGCATAGCTTCGCTATACGTAGATACATGATACTGGAGATGATCAATATGGCCTTTGTCATCATCGTTGTCATACAAAATTAACGTTTGGTTATTTTGCAAATTAAAAAAATAATCGTATTCACTTCGGCTGGAGAACTCAAATTCATAGCTCCATGCAGTCCCCGCCAGATCGATCCGATAGGAAATATCTGTCAGTTCTTTCACTTGCCTGATTTTGTCAACCATTTCTTCTTGGATCGGAAACTCAACTCCGACAAAGCTATATTCCTTGGCATTTCCTGAATCATCCAGCAAGGGAAGAAAAATGATGAATTCGGTCGACCCCATTCCGTTGATCGTTGCCTGAAGGCGATTTAGAGTCGTATTATTCAATGACAAGGAAATAAACAGAAACACTATGACAACTGTCAAAAACAACCGCTTTGAAAACACCAGCACCCGCTTATGTGTGTTTTCGGCCTTGGCCATGGCGGAGAAATCGATCTTTTCTGCTTCAGGACAATTGCCAGCCACGCAAATGTCATCGCGAGTGATGTTAGAAACAAGCGTGCTGTTTTCGATCTTATAGATGACATCCCCGGCTTTCGCCAAGGCTTTGTCATGTGTTGTGCAGATCACAATGTGGTCTGCAGAATACTCTTTTAATAAACCAGTAACTTCTTTTTTCCAGTCTGAATCCAGGTATGCGGTCGGCTCATCAAGGATAAATATATCGGGTTCCTTCAATAAAGCAAGATAAATGGCAAATCTAGTTCGCTCTCCCCCAGAAAGCTGCAGAGGATATTTGTTCTCCAAGGCAGACAGACCAAGCCTTTCCAACAGATCTTTTCTTTCATCGCAGAGCTTGTGTAGTTCTTTGATCACATTTCTATTTTCAGACATGGTCAAGTCATAATCGAGAAGCGGTTGTTGGAAAACCACCGAAACATTACGCAAGATAAATGTGCTTCCGTCAATGATTTTTTTTCCTTCATACTCGTATTGGCAAGGATGTTTGAACAACAAGACATCGACCAAGGTTGACTTTCCGCTTCCGCTTTTCCCTTCAATGATCGTCAAACTGCCTCTGCTTGCCTGGAAAGAAGTATGGCATAGGACATGCCTGTCTCCATACTTGACAGTAATATCTGATAATGCAATCATGAATACCTCCTAGAAAAGCCAATGCATTTCACATATGCAGAAATGCATTGGCAAAATTCGTAATGTCAAGGATTTAGAATCACCCTAGTATTGTTGCAAAGTTCCCGATCTAAAAATCCATCTGAGCGTAACGTAATCGTGAAAGAAAGTATAGTCAAACTGCGTGCCCGTTGCGCTCAACATACTAGAATATGCAGCATTGCCACCTGAGGTATACGCATAATGGGTGGATTGATAGAAACGCTCATCAAAGCTGTATTTGTTCCACTATGGTTAATGATTGGTGTATTAATCTGCCAAGTATCAGAACTGCCGGTTGTGAAAGTAGCTGTTTGCTTTGCAGTCGCGCTTTCTCCAACCCAAACGGATCCCGTTGCCTGTTTTGAATATGTCGCAGCAGACACAGAAAGGATTGACAAGGCTGACAAACCACTGATAATGGTTTTGATTTTGTTCTTCATCTTTTAGTTCTCCTTTTTCATTGCCTTCAGAAGAGAATGCCGATGTACATCATTCACTAACTCCCTACACCTTTATTATAGCGCCAAATATCATTTTTTGTTTTGAATTTTTCGCAACTGGCCTTGAAATAATTTCAAAGCTGAAGTAGAAAGTTAAGTTACAGTTCTGATAGTCCTGGACAGTCAGGAATTCGAAATGTTCAATGAAATTTTGGCTCTTTCTCGTTTTCGTCCGATCATATTCCCCTCCTTAACCCTTCTTCTATACTGGAACGCACAGACAGATAGAATTCTGCATCGTCAGCCTGCTGTTATTTCATCTTATAGTGAACGCATTTGAATTTGCGGTTTAAGGTGCTCAAGTTATATATTAGCGGGGAGGAAATAATTATCGGAATACTACAGCCTGCCAAAAGATGGAAAGTTAGTATCTTAGATTTTCTTTGAGTGAGTCTA
>OMYM01000366.1 GCA_900315225.1 uncultured Erysipelotrichaceae bacterium
GCCACTACAAGGGCAACATCCTTGTGATTGGAATCAACTACGACAAGGATGTTCCCAACACCAACCCAAACTACAAGCACCACACCTGTAGGATCGAAAAGGCATAGATCCAGCACACCCACGACAGGCAGAAGCCCCTGCTATCGAGGCTGAAAAAGGCGGTCGTGGATGCCACGCCTGGCACAAAGCTGTCGAATTCGGTTTTTCCGCAAATCAAATCCGGCACTTCCGCAAATGAAATCCAGAATAACCGTAAGCCTCCGGCATCGCCTATCCTACAAATGATTTTTGAACAAACCGCCTGTTGCCGTGTTCAAAAATGGAAAACGACCGTGTGAATCCTGCGACCATGATATGCGTCAAGACAAATGGTGTAATTGACTTGATAATTGAAGACGATGCTGCTTGCGCAGACTGTGGCAATCCTTCTGCCGTTGATTCTCAAAAAAACGACATGTAACATTGGATTGGCCATCCTGCTGGAAACATGCGGACTTCAGTCTTCCTTTCCGCCGCATTGCCTTCCTAATGCGTGACGGCCGATGGCACGCCGGGAGAAGGGCAATGCAAAAGCACAGACAGTAAAACACATTGCTGGAATAAATACTGATTTCCACACAATTTTGCTTCTTAGTGTACCGTTCATGCAGAAATACGACCACTCATGCATAAAGGAGTCTGCTGGATTGGCAATCCAATATGTCATAAGGATCATAGATCTGAAAGATGTCTTCCAAATAACGTGCCACCAAGCATTAATCTTTATTTGATTTGATCGACAGGTCTCTGTCGATCTTATAATTTTATGCTTCTAAAGAACAATGAATTTCAAAGTCAGGCAAAGAAGGAGGTTGTTATGACAAAATCATTTGTCACAAATATTCGCGGCAAAGTCCGCAATTACCCATTGACGAAGAATACCCCGTTAGTTCCGTTGTATGAAGCGACTGTTAATTCGATTCATGCGATTGATGAGCGTAAAAGGGTAGATGGATCGTATGATGGACATATTGAGATAGAAGTAGTTAGAAAATACACGACATTTTTCTTTTTCTGGCATATTGCAGAACAGAAGAAATATAAGGACCGAAGGCAGCGCCGTCTACGATAACAGCCAATGTGCTTTCACTCGGTTGTTGTTTCATTGTCATGTAGACTTTGCGTCTTTGGTGATCAAAATATAATTACCATGATAGTCAATTTGTTGGTCTTGCAAGTCTGGATAGATTTCATAGAATTCATGATATATCTTCTGCGGGAAATGATATTTTCCACTTGTTTTGATTCCATAGATTTCTTTGATGCTATAAGGAAGGAACGAGAGGGGTTGCCTTGTGATGAGAACGTAGTAGTTCGAAGAACCCTGCACTGCCTCAGCAAATTCTTTTGTGAAAATAAAGGGATTTCCCTCATCAATAAAGACGATTGCATCTTGGATTAGCTCCAATGCCTGGCGCCACCTTGGCGAGTTATCTGAAAACACTGTGCATTGCACATCAGATATCAAATGGATTGGAGAATTAGAGCCTTCTCTCTCGTAAGCCTGTAGTAGATCTACAAGCGTTGTTTTTCCTGTTGCGCTGTCGCCTTGGACTATGGTTATGTTTCGTTTGATGTCAAACTCATACTTTAACCTTGGTGATTCGATGACGATATGATGTTTCCCTTTCATGAAGCCACCTCGTTTAGACAATCCAATGCAGCAATTGTATAGTCATAATCGTTTTTGACAATTTTCTTTGTGTTTACAATTTCGATTTCAAAGGGTTCAAGTCCTTCCATAGGCATAAAGTATTTTAAGTTAACGGTAACTTCTTTCCGTTTCCCAATCTCCAAAAGCATTTGCGCACAGTTTGGACCACAACTTGTCGCATCAAACAGTTTATCTGGCATTTCATAAATCATGATGAAGGTCATAAGCCCGCCAGATAATCTTTCGGGCGGGATTGGTCCTAGAACAGGGCTATCAATCACACCACCAGTTAAATACTTAGATTTGTCGATCTCCAGGATCATTTCTTGTATGAAAGGATCTTGAAACCATTCTATCTCATAAGTGTATTTAAACCATGTTGGACCGTAGCACACATTTTCATGCTCACCAAATATCATATGTAACATTTTCAA
>OMYM01000246.1 GCA_900315225.1 uncultured Erysipelotrichaceae bacterium
GATGCTGAAGGGATGGGTAAAGATTGAGAATCGACTGGCTGAACTCTATCCGGAACAGAAAGGCAATGTCTACTACTATGACCATTATACTGGTCTCATGGCGAAGGGGTGGATTACGATTGATGGGACATTGTACCACTTTAACGAGATTACTGGAGTAAGAGAATAGAAAGCTTTATCTTCTGTTAAGTTACTCATCAACAAGTATAATTAGAAATAATGTAAAGCAGTCTCGAAGTATTTCGAGACTGCTTTACTATTGTTGGAAGCACGAATAGGTGTCTTGAGTTTCGCTGCTATGCCTGGTATCGTGAGATATTCTTCTGCTTTCATTGTAGAAATCATCAGTAGCCATCATACAGAAATTCTAAAAATATATTGGAACGATTAAATGTCTGTTCTGGTATTATGTGTTGCTGGATTTATCGTGTCGCGGTATAATTCCACAAGAAAGGAAAGCTATATGAAAATAAGATTATATCATACAGGACATGAGGTAATACAATGTCCAGATATTCATCATGGAAGAGTGAACGCTGATTTTGGACAGGGGTTCTATCTTTCCGATGCTGAGGCATTTGTTGGTAAATGGGTTCATGAGAGAAGAGGGCAGGATGTCATTGTGAACACATATGAGTTGGAGCTTGATGGGTTGAATGTATTGCGCTTTGAAAGAGATGAAACATGGCTACAGTATATTACATCCAACAGAGGATTCCAAAAGGATGCATATCCAGAAGTGGATGTCATCATAGGACCGATCTCTAACGACACAATATACGATACCCTGGGTATTCTTGCGAGTGGTTTCTTTGACAAAGAAGAATCCTTGCGTCTGATGAAGGTTGGTCCTACGTATTACCAGACGGTGCTGAAGAGCGAGAAAGCTGTATCGAATCTTACGTGGATTGGTAGCAGGGTGTTGGAACAACAAGAGATTAACCAATTCAAGGATATTAACAAGAGGGAAGAAAAGGAATATCTGGAAGAATTGACCAAGGCAATGAACATTTGAAGCGATATGACAAAGCATCGTTGGAACAACGATGCTTTGATTGTTATTGGGTGATGTTCTTTGTTATGGTGTAATATCTTTCAATGAAGTTCTTTAGCCCCTCGGACATGGTGGACAACACCTTCATTTCTTCGGGGTTCTTGTATCCGTGATCAAACAGATACAACCATGTGAACAACGATATCTTCTTCGCTGCCTCGAATGATTCACATTCCTTGCGAAAGCCTGGAAGCTGAATGTGAATCATTCTCATCTTATCCGTAAGGCGTTCTGGTTCATCTAGATCCGAATACAAGGACATTGAACGCATCGTATAGGGGTATTCATCCTGGATAAGGTAATCGATAAGGTTAATCACACGCACTGTTGGAACAGGGCAATAGGCGTTATCCTGGGGATAGTTATCGGAATACAATCTTGAAGCAAGGACCAATGACATTTTATCCAAGTATTCTTTGCCTACCTGTACCGTGATATCGAAATAGCGGTTTGTATCGGCCTTTACCATGACTTCCATGCTTCCGTAGCGCTCATATACGCCCTTTCCCATCACAGGGTTCCCGCTAACCTTGTCAACGATCTCTGTGATTGGATCTTCCTTAGGATATTCCAGAATAGCATTCAAAAATTCTTTCATTGCTTGACCACTCTTTTCCTTATCCTGGAAGATATCCGAAAATACCTTTGCGTTCAAAGGACTCATCATTTCTTATCTCATTATCATGTTCATCTTTGTTGCCTCCGCTACCAATACCAGCATATCAGTGCTTACATTATATTGCTAGAAGCAAATGATGTCAAGAAAAACACAGTCCTATGATGGTGTTAGGAAGATAATTTCTTGGTTGTGTTCTACTTTATTTTGAGTTTTTCCTGTTTTGAATGCTAAAAATGTAGTAAAATATGGATGTTCACATAGGGATCCATGGGTGCGCTCTCATGGGCGGGAGAAGATAGGCATTATTCCTGATGCGCTAACTCTCGAAAACCATGTGAAGAAGATGCGTGTAAGACAATCATGAGATATTTGGCAGGTGAATAGAATGTACGACAAAAAAACACTGGGGAAATACCCCTACTTCGAACAACTGATGAAGACCATGGATCGTTCTAGCTATATTGACTCCTTGACAGGATTGATCGCTAGACGCTACATGATGGGATTTATCCGCTCTTTGCTAGAGAAAGAAATCCCTTTTACCCTTGCTATGATAGACTTGGATAACTTCAAAGGGATCAATGACCGCTATGGTCATCGCACAGGCGATGAAGTGCTGTCCACGATTGCCAGGGACTTGGTGACCTATGTTGGAGATGATGCGGTCATTGGACGTTTTGGGGGTGATGAGTTTCTCATAGTCTACACTCTTAGCAATGAATATGCTAAGCTACATAAGTTCTATGATGGAATGTTCTTCCAGTATGAAGATTTACCTCCGCGTGTATTTCGGCGTACATTGAGTCTTCAAGGTGGAGAAATGTATATTACAGCCACGCTAGGAAGTGCAAGTTATCCAGAAAATGCCTCAGACTTCGAATCTCTTTTCGCTGTCATGGATAAAGCCTTGTACCGTGGCAAGTCAAAAGGGCGTAATTGTTTTATTATCTATGTTCCAGAAAAACACATGTATCTTGACATGAATACATTAAACATGCACTCACTCTTCGATACATATTACGGTATGAGAGAAATCTTCGAGACAGTGCAAGACATGGAAGAAGCCCTTCCCATGGCATTTTCCATTCTTTCAACAAGCATGGGCATGCATCGATTATTATGGGTGGCAGAAGGATCATTGAAAGACATGACCACCAATGTCATCGTTCCATGTGAAGATGTTGATGATCTGATTCACAATGGCATGTATTCTGTCATGGATTGCTCTGAGCTCACAAAGACACATCCAATGCTTAGCGAATACTTGAAATCTATTAATA
>OMYM01000308.1 GCA_900315225.1 uncultured Erysipelotrichaceae bacterium
CCCTTGCCCATTACCCCAACACAATTGACAGTGTTGACAAGCACATCTGCCCTGCTTTCAAACAAATCTCCGATAATCACTTTCATGACAATACCTCCTAGAAAAACTGGTTTGGAAGGACTTTAATCATACAAATGCATTTCTGCTTTTTTACTTACTACTGCAGCTTCGACAGCATACTCATTGGGACGCAATGTGGAACAAGAACTTCAACGCAATTGATTGATTTGTTCCATGCTTTTCAGAAATACTCATCAAATAACCATCTTTTCAAACAACGTAGAATTCTTAATATACTAAAAATGAGATTGTAGAATTCCAAAAGCGATAGCTCAATACAGCCGTGTCATTCATGCCCATCCGTCTGTGCAAGAGCGACTTATCCAGGTAGCAAATTTCATGACTGCAGTACCAAAATCCTTTGCACATTCATTTTTCGTCAAGCATGAAGTGCTGCATGCACACCTCTCGCCTGATACAATAATTGTATCATAGTTATAAAGAAATGTCAAAGCAGAAATGAACTATCTTTTAGTCTATCTTTAAGTATTTTCGGTGGCTATCGTAAAGTTGTTGTTTGAAATCGACATCTTTACAATAATTACAGATTAAAGAAAACCATACAAGTCAAGTTGCTTATAGGCAAGAAAAACATAAAGAGGACTTACAAGGTCCTCATTGGTCTTCACAGCATTGCTGCAAAAGATTTATTTCTTTATACCTGGACGAACAAATAGGTGGAATTCTGCATGGTCTGCCTGCTGTTATATGCGGAACGATTGTAAATATTTGTTCCCGAATATTTGATTGTTCCAGTATAAAGCACTGTTGAAGCAGAAGATGACTACAGGAGAATTATGCGCTGAATATTGAGGGTATTCGGTGATTGGCTTGGATGGTATTTTCTGTATCTTTTCGTTGCGTTTGGCTGAGAATACGATTGTTAACGTTATGTTTATTATATTTGTTGCTGTATTTCTTTTATGGATTTAAGATTATGCGCAAAGCGGGTCGCACACCAAAGACATCATTACCGACACCGTAGCCGCTTGCGGCGATGCGGCCATCGTCATTGACGTAGGAAGCGAGGAGACCGTTGTTGCCGCGGGAGCGAAGCCACCACATAATAGATAATTTCATCATTTCAGTAAACTCTTCCACACTACGAAGCTCTTTTTTATCTGCCGATTTTATACCATCATAAAATCTTTTGTAACCCTCAATTAGCCTTACCCTTGCATACTCTGTAGGCTTACACATCCTCTCTTTCCTATTCCCAAAGTATCTTCTTATTTCTTGAATGCTCGGAAGGAACATGTTGCCCTCTTTGTCTTCTCCTGGATTTGTATCATATTCAGGGTTCCTCTCAGCCATAACATTTGTCTTCGCCATTAATATCCGTTCCTCATTATCAAAAGCAATCTGATAGAAATCCTCGTTCAGCCATTTCCTCAGTGAACATTCTTCCCAGGTGGTTTCTACATATTCTTCGTTATACGGCTTGGCATCTAGGACATATCTGCTTATAAGAAGCAGACTGTTCTTTTGCTTGTCCAGCACCAACCATTCAATAGGTGCTACTTCCCCATTGGCTCCTTGATGATACTTGCCAAACTGAATAATATCACCTGGTCTAACATTCATATACTTTTCCAAACGTTTCAGTAGATTACTGTATACCAATCCCCAATCGAGAAACCGTTCTAATGTTTCCGCATTTTTCCATCTTGGATGCTTTCGCAAGTATTCGAATATGATTCTATAAGTTGCCTCACTACCATTTAACATGTCGCCTATCAGTGCCTCTAGGTCATCGTGTTTCTTAGCGTTATTCGCTGCTTTGCGGGTATATTCTGACAAGAATTTTGCTTCTTGATAGCCCTTGGTTTCATTGAAGAAGTCAGACGCTTTGATGAAGTCTTCTTGTGTCTTTGCCCTCATCATTGCATTCTTTCCTTTAGCGTAGAATTCAACCCTCATAACCTCAATTGTCTTACGGCATTCTTCGGCACGTTCTAGTGAATCGTTCCATTCAGGTATCTTGTTGAATATTTCTATGGCACTGGAATAGCCCTCAATGGTTTTCTGATTCATCAATGCCATGGCTGACTGGTAGATGTCATTCTTGCGACATGCTTCAGCTTTCTCCAAGCAGTCCGCATGTAGCTTTGGGGAATCTTTGAAGTCTAGGATTTTAACGAATGCATTGGCAGCCTTGCGGTAATCTTCTTCTTTCTTTGCGCCTTTCATGATGCACTCAGCATCATCGTATATTTCCAGTTTTCGATTGTATTCTTTTCTTTCCTTGATTCGTCGGTTGCAGCCTTCAAGCATTTGGGTTGTGGACAGGCAGCCTTCGTTAAGAGCCTTCTTGTAATAATATTGTTCGTCAAACGGTTCATTTAGAGCAGACAATTCCTCCAATGACTTGACATTGATGCTAATCATCAGTTTTCCTACGTATGCCATGGCGTATGCTGTATTGCTTGCATCATCGGTATTTAGCATCGTCTCGAATTGATAATCAGCTTTCTTGTTGTTTCCTTCTTTAAGGAAATCAAATCCTCTTTTCAAAATCCTTGGCAACGACATGGTTGTTGGCCTCAGTGTTGTCGCAACCTGATCCTCTACGGTTTTTAGCCAGTCGCCACTCATCTCAAGGACCTGAAACTTTGATAGAAGGTCTTGTGGCAAGTCATCAGGCATCACGTTTCGATATACCGTCATCAACAGCCGCTTGTCCTTGTTAGCTTGCACAAGGTCTAGGAAACGACTCCATTCATTCTTGATCTATGGCGATGTAAAGTATTCTTTCCTTGTGCCCAGAACAATCATAGCCTTTGCTGAGTGAATGGCTGCGTATATGTATGGTTCGTATAAATCACCAGCTTTACTTTTCAGGCTTTCGGGAGCGTAGAATACTCTAAGACCTTGCCTTTTCAGGTCGTGATAAAGCTGTTCTGCCCAAGCGGCATCATCTGTTTTGTTCCCCTTTTCGTCTCTATCCTTGTAGCTGATAAAGACATCCACAGGCATTTCTTTAAGGGATGTTTCTTCGATTCTCTGACGTAATCTTTCCAGTTCGTTCTTCTCTTGGGTGAACAATTGTTTCTGTTTGTCATTTTCCACAAGTCCCATGGCAGTGATGTAGTCTGGATCATTCTCGATCTTTCTCACTTGAAACCTGCGAATTGTTGGTTTCCATTCAGAAGAATCATTGTCTTTGCAGTACTGGACACCGTACCTGCATGCCATTAACATCCAACGTGGGAATGGATCTTTCGGGTTTTCTTTCACAAGGTGGCCATAGTTGCCCATCGCCATGTCATATTCATACTTTGTGAAGTTTTCATTCGCTGTTGCGTAAAGTCTTGTTGATCAAAGGCAATGCCTGTTCCGTCCCGCAATGCCCGCACATCCCTGTCAAGGAAATTTGTTCAATCTCCATTTCTTTCCCGCACCGTATGCATCTATATTTTATCATATCCCCCCCTCTCCAAGTTCATCTCAACATTTTCAATTATAACACAAACAAATAAAAAAGTGTTGCATCATTTTAGCAACACTTCATTTGTCTGCTTCTTTTTTGATCAACTCTGCTATTTCCAGGAATCCTTTTGCCTTGATCAAGGCAATGCCTTGGTTTTCATCACCAAGGATGACCAGTTGATCTCCTGTTGAGATGTTGAATAGCTTTCTTGCCTTGGCAGGGATGACAATCTGTCCTTTGTCTCCAACTGTAACAACACCAAACAGGTATTTCCCTTTGGGAGGGATGGGTAGTCCCATGGATCCTTTGGATTCATAGGATGCTAGATCATCGAGTGATACATC
>OMYM01000075.1 GCA_900315225.1 uncultured Erysipelotrichaceae bacterium
GCATTTTTCCCATTCATGAGCGGAACATGCCTGAAAAAACCGCGTTCTTGCTCGCCTAGATCCAGTGCATTGACAAACTCCTTGAGCCGAGGCATTTCCTTGCGGTCTACCAAAAGCGCCATCATCTGCATCTGCTCTTTGTCCAGCCTTGCCTTGCGACAAGCCAGGCGCAAGAAGTTACTGTCGCCAATCTCTAGGACATAACGCCCGCATCTGATCGTATCCATGACATCGCACGCGCAAGCAACAACCTCCATGTCCGCATGGCTGTCAAGACCAATCAATTCCACGCCGCAGTCCGTAACTTCGTTTCGTTTGCCCGCAAACGCTTGACGCACCTTGTACACATTTGCGCTATAGGCAAAGCGCATTGGCGTTTGAGAATCGCGATACTTGGTTGCGCACAAGCGGGCGATCGGCAGCGTCATGTCTGTCCGCAATGCCATGATCTTTCCGTTTTCATCCACGATCTTGTAAAGCTCTTCCTCCTCGATCAAGGGGAACACCTGTTGATAAGATGCATAGTATTCAATCAACGGTGTCTCAATAAACCGGTACCCATACGATTCATAAACCCCCTCGATCCGCTTCTTCAGCATTTTCTTCTTGATGCAATCCGACGGGAACACATCCCGCATGCCGGAAGGAATCTGTATCTGTCTCATCGTTACCTCCTAACAAAAAACGCCCCTTGGCAAGGGACGATTCACGTGATTCCACCCAAATTCGCCATAGCCTCACGGACATGGCCTCATGAAGTACAAAAATACTCCTGCGCTGTAACGTGCGCTCGCGTCGTTCCCTACTGTTCCTTCGGAAACGCGGCTCCAGGTTGTGTTCCGCAACAGCCTCGTGTCATCCCCTTTCACCTTGCGGGACTCTCTTTTCACACAAGAATCTGTCCGTTTTTTCCCTTCTTCGCTTTTGATTGTGGAATATCATATCACTTTGGATTGCTTGGTTCAACAGGCAATGGCGAATCTTCCATAACGCCATGTTTTTTCTTTTCCGCATCAATGACATCTTGGATCCATTCCCTTTGGCTGCGAATGCCCGCTTCGCTTTCATCTGCGTACAAGTCGAAAATAGACTGTTTCATCTCTAGCAAGCTGAGAATTCTTTCATCCACCGTCTCGGCGCACAATAGGCGATGCACCAGCACATTCCGCCTTTGTCCCATGCGATAGACGCGGGAAACCGCCTGCGACTCAAGCGATGGCTTCAGCTGTGGCTCGCAAAAGACAACCATGGAAGCGGACTGGATGTTTAGACCAACCCCTCCCGCCACAATCTGCATCAGTAGAACCGTTCCCTCTTTCGCCGCTTCAAATTGATCAAGAATCTCCTGGCGCCGCACATTGTTAACGCTACCATCAATCTGTCCCAGACAAGCATCATCCAGCAATTCCCTCGCTAGGCGCAACGTCTCCTTGAAATAGCTAAAGACAATGACCTTCCGATGTTCCTCGCGCGCCATCTCCACCAAATCGCAAAGCCTTTCTCCCTTGCTGGAATGCAAAGCATTATCCCAATGCCAGCCAACCCGACGGATCTCCATGAAGTTTCCCGTTTTTAAGGCATACCGATAAAGAAGCTCATCTTCCGCGCTCATCATGCACCATTCATCGTTGACAATCATATCCGGCAACTCCTGCATTACGTCTTCTCTCTTGCGCCGCAAATACACCGTTGATAGCGCCTTGCGAAAACCTGGCGCAAACGATGCATAGGCATTCGCCTTTAGCTCTTCCCCCTTGGCAGGATCTAGATAGGCGACCAAATTGCACATCTCCTGAACGTTATTTTCTAGTGGCGTTCCCGTCATCAAGAGAATGTATTCGGCGTTTAGAAACAGTTTGCGCACTGTTTGCGTCCGCTGCGCCTTGGGATTCTTGATGTAATGTGCTTCGTCCACGACAACCATTCCTATGCGCATGCCTTCTGGCAGCGCAATCTTGCGAACCGTTTCATAATTTGCGACCAAAACACCGCCCTTCTTGATCCACTTGGACAATATATCTTCATCCGTTCCGTGCAACGCAAAGGCTTCCAACGCAGTATGCGCCACAACTTCACGCGTCCAGTTGATCAAAATACCCAAAGGGCATACCACCAGGAAATGGTCGAATCCTCGCGCGCGCAAATTTGTCATTACCCCTAGCGCTTCAACCGTCTTGCCTATGCCCATCTCATCGCCAAGCAACACTCTTTTCTGATTCAGGACATAACGCACCGCAAATTCCTGATAGCGCCTGAGCGTACTTTTGAGATGCTTGCCAGACAATGACACCGAAGAAATCTCTTCATTCAACTGCGCCGACAGCGAATCCAGCCGCAACTCCTTTTCCAGCCGTGGGTTCAGCCTGTCCAAAAGCGCATAATACGTTGCACTGTTTTTTTCAAAATGCGCAACAATGGTTTCCATGTCTTGCGCCTCAAGCGCCTCGCGCGCTGCCGACAAGCGCCGCACTATCTCGCCATAGGAACCTTCTTGCAAATGAGAAAGATACGCAAGCGCCGAATCCACCAATGCCTTGCGCCTTTGGCTTCGCAGCATCCAGACAAGAAGATTGCAATCGCCAGCGCGTGCATCCATCAATCGATTGACAATCTCTTCATGCGTTTTTTCATAAAGCTCTTTTGCATCTCTTGATATTTCCCTGGAATGCAGTACTCCATGAAGCGCACGCAACAAATCATCGCATTCTCCAGGCTCAAGGTGAACCCTGTATGTCTCCTTGTATTCTTCCTCCAGCTTGTCCAAGGCACTTTCAATTGCCTCGGCTGTCACATTGCCCACGCCATCGATTGCCTCAAGCTCAAGACGCGATAAATTGGACAAATCCGCAAGGGTTCCATATCCTACAGAGCGAAGCGCAACAATGCGCTGCCCACCGATAGCGCTCTTTAATTCGTCTATAGGTACCAGCGCAAGATTCTTTCTAGCATGGCTTTCATACATGCCCTCGATCAAGCCAATTGCCTCTTTTTCAAACAAATCATGGCATTTTGCGACTTTATCAAGCCTCATGTCCATCTCATTGACCACCCCGATCAACGATACAAGTTTTTTTCTGTCAGGTCTGTTAATTTTCTCCATGCGTCAATTATACAGGACAATCTCGCAAGAATAATGAAACCATTTTGGTTGAACGATTTCTCTTTCTGTATTAGAATTCAAGACATTAGTTGAAAAGAGAGGAATACACAATTATGCTCGTCAGAGAAAGACTTGTCTCAGCCAGAGAGAAGAAGAATCTTTCTTCTTCCCAAATGGCGCATCTTCTCGGGATCACCAGTGGAACATATACGCGCTATGAAAATGGCACAATCAAGCGGATCCCTACCAAGCAGCTCGCCAAGATTTCCGATATCCTCGGCGTTTCATTCGATGACCTCTACGATGAAGATCCACAATACAATGACCGCATCGAATCAGAGTCAAAGAATATGACATTCGAAATGCTGACAGAGGACGAAGCAAAGCTTGTTGTATGGTATCGCGACTTGTCAAACGAGGAACGTTCCATCGTCAAGCAGGTGCGATCATTGAAACCCGGCTATTAAACCGGGTTTGTTTCTTTTTTAAAAATTATATCCATAAAGCAACTGTTCATAGATCTCGTACAACTCATCCAAGTCGTTCATATCAGTGATAAACGCATCCCCCAGCAGTTCAAAGTGATCGCCATCCACGAGCATCCCGCCCCGATTGGGCATGCATACAATAGAACGCCCCATGTCTTCCAGCGAGCGAATCAATCCCGTCACATGCTTTAAGTCTTGTTCAAAGTGGACATCTAGGTCAAATCCTTCCAATAACCCTAGCCCTTCCTGGATCTGGTATTCGTAGCCATCCTCTTCCGTCAAATGATATAGGTCAAGCTGAATCAAGGCGCCAGCGCTGGCACCCATGACAATGCCATCAAAGCGGGAGATCGCTTCCTTGATCCCAAGGTCATACAGTCTCTGTAGCATCCAATCGGGATATCCTCCGGTAAAGAACAACACATCTGCCCCATTGATCTTGCGAATAGCGCTTTCTTGGTCATCCTCATAGTAGCTAATCCACGAAACATCTTCTTCCTTGATGCCAAAGGAAAGAAATGGACGGACGATATCATCGTAGTCATCCGTGCCCTTTCCATACCTTTCCCTGAATTCATGAGCATCGGTAATCCATCCCTCGTCATAGGAAAGGGGAAGAACCAGCACCTTCATTCCTTCGCACAAATAGTTCTCCAACGTCCCATATGCCCAAGGCTCGTCAAAATTCGATAGATTCAAAAGCACATTGACCATCTCCAACCTCCAACCAAAATCAATTATAGAAAATTTCATGATACAATGAAAGCAGTTCAAAAGGGAGGACACATGAAGAGATACCATGTATTTGTGGACGGCGTAGTGCAAGGCGTTGGCTTTCGCGGCTTCTGCATGTTACAGGCGCAAAGAAGAAACTTGACTGGTTCCGTCAAGAACCTGCCAAACGGTCTTGTGGAGATCTATGTGCAAGGGGAAGAAAACATGATCGATGAATTCCTCGAAGCCCTTCAAAAAGGCGATGGGCGCTTCATTCATGTTGAAAATATCTCCGTCAAGCAAACGGAAGTCAAGCCCAAGGAAAAACGCTTCTCATACGGATGGTACTGACGACCATCCTTTTTCATGTATAATGTCCGCATGAATAAACTTCCGGAAACATACGCAAAAAGAATGCACGCGTTGCTTCAAGACGCATATGAGGACTACATTGCGTCGTTTTCCCATGCGCCAACCTCGTCTTTGCGCATCAACACCGCCAAAATATCACCAGATCATTTTCAGAAGCTCTCGCAATTATCCTTGGAACGCGTTCCTTGGTGCGCAAGTGGCTTCTACTATGATCCAGCCATTCGCCCAGGAACCCTGCCGTATTACTATGCGGGACTCTATTATCTTCAAGAAGCAAGCGCCATGGCCCCCGCCGAAATTCTTCCCGTGGAAGAGGGCGATGTTGTTCTTGACGCATGTTGCGCGCCAGGGGGCAAAAGCACCGCCCTTGCCGCAAAGCTAAAAAACACCGGTTTGCTTGTCGCAAACGATATTTCTGCATCGCGCCAGAACGCTACTCTCAAAAACATTGAACGCGCAGGGTTTGCGAACATCTACGTCATCGCCGAGGATATCAAGATGTTGTCTCGCCGCTTTGCTGGTTTCTTCGACAAAATTCTTCTTGATGCACCATGCTCTGGCGAAGGAATGTTCCGAAAAGATCCTTCA
>OMYM01000233.1 GCA_900315225.1 uncultured Erysipelotrichaceae bacterium
GAAGGGGATTTGCTCTTGGATCAGATTGTTTCACATGAAACAATCTGGATTGGGTGAAGAGACCCAAAGACTGAATATATCATTGAAGAGAAGGGAACTCCCTATGTTACTGGATGTCTCGGAAATCGAGAACAGATTTCCGTGCGGTGATGTTATGCTCCTACGTTTGATAACAAGTCTTTCCGTTGCTTCTTCAAAGTAGTATCTTGTGGGAACATAGGTGTTTCGTAATCTTGCTGTTAATGGTGTGCTTTATACTTGGATGCACAAATTGGTGGAATTCCGCGTCATCTGCCTGCTGTTATATGCGGAACGATTGTAATCTGTTCCAGATATTTGATCGCTCCAGTATAGCTGTGGACCATTGCTCAATGGTTGAAAACTTAGAAAGGCGGATATACTCGGCGGCGCAATTACGTGGATTTTCCTGGTGTTCGCCTACAGTATGTAAGTGCTGCTTGATGCCCTTGCGTTCTAGCTGGATTTCTGATTCATCGCGCGAGGGAAGCGCGTTGCTTTTCAACAGAACAACCAATGATCAGAAAGAAACAATTGCTTCGCAAATGCTGGTGAATAGGCAAATACGCTCAATTGTTCACCCAGACATATAGGCGAGAATTGAAGTCTTCAGTTTGACGTGGCGCGATGATATGATCTTGGAAACGAAAAAAGCGCGCTAGAATAGCAATAAAGCGATTGTTTCATGTGAAACAATCGACTTTTAGAAGAAAATCGCAAGAAAAATCAAAAAAAGACTTGCAAGAATTTGCTATCCTATATATAATAGATAGCGGTACAGCAGTTATGCACTGAACTTGGTCAGGACGGGAACGTAGCAGCCATAGGTGCCTCTGATTGCGTGTACCTTTTGTTTATATGGAAAAGACACATGAAGATTATATGAGGCTTGCTTTGAGAGAAGCGGAGAAGGCAAGGAAGATAGATGAAGTTCCTGTCGGCGCGGTTGTTGTGCGGGATGGAGTGGTTGTAGCGCGTGCGCACAATCTCAAGGAAAAGAGAAAGCTTGCTAACGCGCACGCGGAAATGATTGCGCTAGAGAGAGCCTCAAAAAAATTAGAGACGTGGTGCTTGGATGAATGCGATCTGTATGTGACGCTAGAGCCATGCATGATGTGTACTGGAAATATTATCCTTTCACGAATACGGAATTTATACTATGGAACGGCGGATCCAAAGGCTGGGTGCGTTGATACAGTGATAGATATAAGTCAAATAAAAAGATTTAACCATCATCCTAAGGTTCATTCAGGAATCTTGCAGGAAGAGTGCGCTGAAATTCTGACTTCCTTCTTTCGAGAAAAAAGAAAGAAACCCAAAAGGAAGAGGGAAGATTTTGTGAAAAGTGAATGAAATCCTGCCGATGAGGCGGGATTTTTGCTATAATTAACCAACGGGAGAAGACTATGGCAAAACTGGCGTTGTACCAAAAATATAGGTCGAGTACATTTGAAGAAATGGTCGGTCAAGAGTATATCGTAAAGTCGATCAAAAACGCTGTCAGAGAGGGAAAAGTAGGACATGCATACTTGTTTTGCGGACCACGTGGAACAGGTAAGACTTCCATGGCACGTCTTTTAGCTAAGGCAGTGAATTGCGAACATCCCGATATAGCGCCGTGTGGAAAGTGTGAGAACTGTATCGCTGCGTTAAATGGAACACATCCAGATATTGTGGAAATCAATGCTGCGAATGAGACACATGTCGATGATATACGTGAATTGATCCAGAGTGCTGTTTTGGCTCCCATGCAGGGATTACATAAGGTCTATATAATAGATGAGGTTCATCAGTTGTCCTCGGCTGCTTCAAGCGCACTCTTGAAGACGTTGGAGGAACCACCGGAAAATGTCATCTTTATTCTAGCAACGACAGATCCGCAGAAGCTATTACCAACGATCATATCAAGATGTCAAAGATTTGACTTTACCAAGGTGAGATTGGATCAAATCAGAGATCATCTCCTCTGGATTGCCCAACAAGAGAACATCAAGATGGACAGCAGGGCGGCCGAATTGATCGCATTGATGGCTGATGGCGGAATGAGAGATGCGTTGTCGATTATGGACCAATGTGCCTCGTATACCAGTGATGATATTACAGAAGAAGCGATTGATCGAATATACGGTCTTGCAACAACGCAGGAAAAAGTCGATCTACTAAAAAATGTCATTCAAAAGGATCTTCGGAAAATACTGGAGAGAATACGACAGTATGAACAACAGGGCATAGATCTTCAAAGGTTTACCGATGGGATGATCGACATATTAAAGGATGCGGTCATATATGGTAATACCAAAGATGTATCGTTGATGAAGGTGTTGGACGAACAACAGGCTGGCGAGTTGTGTGGGATGTGTACATCTGGCACAATGATGCGCATGTGCGAAAAGTTGATCACCGCCAAGGAAAAGTTCCGTATTGCTACATCGGCTGCTTCTGCGTTTGAAGTCACGATGATTGCGATGGCGGTTGAGGAACAGGTTGTTGTTCAACAAGTAGTGCAACAGGTTGTTCAAGCACCTGCACCAAAGAATAGCACAAGTGCTTCAATGCAATCTTCAGAAGTTAAGACAACATCTGATGTGTCAACGATAGAAGCTAAGCCAAAAGCAAACCCAAATGTTATACAACCTTTATCAATAGATATGATTGTATCACTGTTAGTATTATGTAATAAGGCAGAGAAGGCAAAGGCTGAACAAGCTTGGCAACAGATGAAGAACATGTATGCTGTAAAGACAAGGAAATACGTGTCGATGCTGATGACGGGAAAGGTTGCAGCGAGTGGACCAGATTGTGTTGTGGTCGCATGTCCTGAACAGGCATTCGCAAACGCGATCAATGAGCCAAAGATGAATGAAGATTTATACTTCTTTGCGAAGAATGATCTTCAAATGGATAAGATGTTATACGCGATCACCGAGAATGACATGGCAAAGGCAACGGCGAGATTCCGTGATTTATATAGGGCAAAGGCGTTGCCAAAGGGATATGACATACAAAGATACGTTCGGGTGGAGGTGGTAGAACCGACACCTGAAGAAAAAGTAATAGCTCTGTTTGGCGCAGAGAATGTAGAAATCGTGTAGGAGGATATCATGGATTTAAACAAATTGTTAGAGCAAGCACAAGCAATGGCTGCTTCACTGCAAGAAGCACAAGATGAGATGGCTGAGAAGGTGTATACAGGATCATCTGGTGGCAAGGATGGTGTTCAGATTGAGATCAAAGGTAATTTTGAGATTGTGTCTGTGTCAATCGCGGATGAACTGATGGATCTGGAAAACAAGGATATGTTACAGGATATGATCATGATTGCATTCAATGATGCAACGGAACAAATTTTGGCTGAACAAAATTCTTCGGTAAACGGATTGACAGGCGGCCTGAATATTCCAGGACTATAAGATGTATCCAGGGTCATTGGCACGGTTGATTGAAAATTTAAGGAAACTTCCAGGTGTAGGCGAAAAGACGGCGGAACGATATGCTTTTTCCATTGCGAAAATGAAAGAGGAAGATGTTGTTGCGTTTGTCAATGCATTGAATGATGTGAAGGATCATCTCGGTCATTGCAAGGTCTGCGGGAATATTTCTGATCAGGAGATGTGTCCATTATGCAGCGATTTATCACGTGATCATCGGTTGATCTTTGTTGTAGAGTCGCCAAAGGATGTGATAGCAATGGAAAAGACAGGTCAGTTCCATGGTGTCTATCATGTTTTAAATGGACTGGTTTCGCCATCAAAGGGCATCATGCCAGAAGATATCAATTTAGATTCATTAATTGATAGGGCGGCAGATGTCGATGAAGTGATACTTGCTACGAGTACCACGATGGATGGTGAGACAACGGCCATGTATTTAGGAAAAGTGTTAAAAGAAAAATACCCAGAACTTCCAGTAAGTCGCATTGCGCATGGATTGCCTACGGGTGGATTGTTGGATTATGCGGATGAGATGACCTTGTCACATGCGTTGTCTGATCGCAGGCGAATCAATTAGGAGGAAAAGAATGAATAACGACTTAAAGATTGCCCAGGAAGCTACATTAGAAGATATTTATGTGATTGCGGATAAAGCTGGAATTGACAGAAAATATCTAGAACCATATGGAACAGACAAGGCGAAAATCAAGAGTGAGATCATGAATGAACTTCAAGATCGCGAGGATGGGCATTTGATTCTTGTGACTGCGATTAATCCGACAAAGGCAGGAGAGGGGAAGTCTACGACAACCATTGGCTTGGCGGATGGTTTGGCTAGGACAGGTAGAAACGTCATGGCTTGCTTGCGTGAGCCATCCCTTGGACCGGTCTTTGGCTTAAAGGGTGGAGCGACAGGTGGAGGCTACGCCCAGGTTGTTCCAATGGAATCAATCAACTTGCACTTTACTGGGGACATGCATGCGATAACCACAGCAGATAATCTGATTGCGGCTGTATTGGACAATAGCATATATCAAGGAAATCCCTTGAATATTGACCCAGATCGGGTTGTTTGGAAAAGATGCCTGGATATGAATGACAGGACACTCAGAACAATAACCATTGCCCAAGAGAAGAAATCAAATGGTGTTGAGAGAAAAGACCATTTTGTCATTACGGTCGCAACGGAAGTCATGGCAATCTTGTGTCTGTCGAAAGATCTTAAGGATTTTGAAGAAAGAATCGCAAGATGCATTGTAGCATATACATATGATGGAGAACCTGTTACCGTAAAAGATATTGGAGCAGATGGTGCTGCTGCGGTTGTCATGAAAGATGCTTTGAAGCCAAATCTTGTACAGACATTGGAACACACACCAGTTCTTGTGCATGGTGGTCCTTTCGCCAATATTGCTCATGGCTGCAATTCTATCATCGCCACAAAGATGGCGTTGAAGCTTTCTGACTATGTTGTTACAGAAGCAGGATTTGGCGCTGATCTTGGTGCCGAAAAATTCATGGATATCAAGTGCCGTGTTGCTGGATTGAAGCCAGAGGCAGTTGTCATTGTCGCAACGATTCGGGCATTGAAAATGCATGGTGGAGTTGAACAGAAAGACTTAGATGAAGAAAACATCGAGGCTCTGTTGAAAGGAACAGAGAATCTTGCTAAGCATATTGAATCAGTGAAATCGTTTGGCGTTCCATACATCGTGGCGTTGAATAAGTTCGCTAAAGACAGTGAAAAAGAACTAGAGACATTCTTCTTCTGGTGCAAGGAGAACGAGCATCCAGTATCCTTGGCTGATGGCTGGGCATCAGGTGGTGAAGGGATGATTGAACTTGCGAACAGGGTTGCACAGATCGTTGAAGGTGAATCACACTTTGCACCAATCTACGATACAGAGGAAACCATCGAAGACAAGATCGAGAAGATTTCAAAAAAGATCTATGGCGCAACCGCTGTAGAGTATACGGAAGAAGCGAAAGAAAAGATTGCGTCATATGCCAAGTACGGTTGGGATAAACTTCCCGTGTGCATGGCAAAGACACCGTTGTCATTATCAGACGATGACAAGATCAAGGGAAGACCAAAAGATTTCGTCATTCATGTGAAAGACGTATCGATCTCTGCTGGAGCAGGATTTGTTGTCGCATATACGGGTAACATACTGACAATGCCAGGATTGCCAAAAGTCCCTGCAGCAGTGAACATGGGAATCGACGAGAACGGAAATACATTTGGCTTGTTCTAAATCCGTTCACGACAAAAAGAACGAAGGAGAGTGTGGAATATCGGAACATGGAAAAGTTTGATATTATCGTCATTGGCGGAGGCCATGCGGGAATAGAAGCAGCACTTGCTTCAGCAAGGCTGGGGAAAAAGACAATGCTATGTACGCTGTCTATATCAAATATAGGCAAGATGCCATGCAATCCTTCGGTAGGTGGACCAGCGAAAGGCATTGTTGTCAGAGAAATAGACGCATTGGGCGGACAGATGCCAATTACGGCAGATGAGACCGCACTGCAATTCAAAATGCTCAATAGTGCAAAAGGACCAGGAGTCAGAGCGCTACGAGTACAATCAGACAAAATCGCCTACAGCAAACGTATGCAAGAAGTATGCTTGCATCAGCCAAACCTTACAGTCCTAGAAGGGATGGCGGTGAAGATCATTGTTTCACGTGAAACAATCACAGGGGTAGAACTAAAAGATGGAACTGTCATAGAAGCGGAGATTGTCATACTGACGACCGGAACTTATATGGCAGGAGTGAACATGATCTCGGATGAAGTGAAGAAAGGTGGACCTGATCTAGAAGAAACAACGGAAGACCTTTCTGCTTCATTGCGAGATATCGGGTTGAGAACATTCCGTCTGAAGACAGGAACCCCTCCTAGAATACTGACATCATCGATTGATTTCTCAAAGACATCTTATGAGCCAGGGACACCAGGGTTTCTAAGATTTTCCGAAACCACCAAACATATACTCCCGTTCGAGAAACAAGTCCCCTGTTACATGACATATACGACAGAAGAAACACATAAGATCATACGAGAGAATCTTCATCGTTCTTCAATGTATTCAGGGGTTGTCAAAGGGGTTGGACCTAGATACTGTCCATCCATTGAAGACAAACTTGTTCGATTTGCAGATAAGCCAAGGCATTTGTTGTTCTTGGAGCCTGAGTCGTTATCAATGGATACGACATATGTGCAAGGGTTCTCAACATCGCTACCCAGGGATGTGCAGGAAAAGATGGTCAGGACGCTACCTGGCTTTGAAAACTGTGTGATCAAGAAGTACGCTTATGCGATCGAATACGATGCCATTGATCCTATCCAGATGATGCCCACATTTGAAAACAAGTATATCAAGAACTTGTTTACGGCGGGACAGGTAAATGGAACATCTGGCTACGAGGAAGCGGCTGGGCAAGGAATTCTTGCGGGTATCAATGCTGTAAGAAAGCTGGATGGCAAGGAGCCGATTGTGTTCAAGAGAGATGAAGCATATATCGGTGTGCTGGTGGATGACTTGACGACAAAAGGAACGCTGGAGCCATACCGTCTTTTGACGTCAAGGGCTGAGTTTAGGCTGTTGTTGAGGCATGACAATGCTGAGGAAAGACTGATAGAGACAGGGCATGAAGTTGGCTTGATTTCCGATGAACGATTTGATCGTTACCTTGAAAAGGCAGATCGACTGAGGCAGCTGGAAGAGACACTTAAGAATACAAATATAGTGCTGGACGATCCACAGGTCGTTGATTACCTGAATTCTTGCGGCTATATGGAAAATGCCCATATGGGAGTTTCTGCCTTTGATTTGGTGAAGAGACCAAAGATTTCATCAAAGGGATTGATGGAAACACAAGGAATGGAATACGATGAAGAGTTGTGTGAGAAGTGTGACATCAATATCAAATACGAAGGTTACATTAATAAAGCTAGGCGAGAGGCTGATAAGTTGAAAGCAATGGAAGACATTGTGCTTGGTGTTGGTTTTGATTATGATCAAGTGGACAATCTGTCTTTAGAAGGTAGGCAGAAGTTAAAGCAATATAAGCCTGCTACAGTTGGACAGGCTTCAAGAATCAGTGGCGTAAATCCAGCGGATATCGCTGTGTTGTCAATTGCCATGAAGCAAATGAAAGGGAGAACTGTATGAATTACGAGGATGTTGTTTCGAATGTCAATGTGTATGGATTTGAAGAATCGGTAAAGGGTTCGAAGTATCCCATGGCTGTGGATCTTTCAACGGTTGATGGGGAAGTCACGGATACAACGTTTCGGTTGGCGCAAGCCAAGGCGGGAAGCGGGCATGATAATTTCTTGAATGGAATCATTGTGCAGTTTGACTTGACTTTTACGAATAAGGCATGGGTGGAAGCGGAACGGTATCATTTCCTGGACTTTGTTTCTTCCCAGTCTACGATGCATCGTATTACAAAATTTGACTTGGATAAGGCGTACATAGAATACACCGATCCTAGGATCATTGAGATCATGAAGGAAAAGACAAAAGAGTACAATGATCTACAGAGCGATATCAACGACAGGAAAAAAGAAGGAAAAGATGTTACGACTTTGAGTGAAATTGCAGCGGAGAAGTATCTAGAGATCCTTTATTCGAATCCTGCGGGTTTCCGCTTGACCGCACGTATGACAACGAACTATAGACAGTTGAAGACGATATACGCGCAAAGAAGGACACACCGCTTGCCAGAATGGCGCGCATTTTGCGAATGGATCGAAACATTGCCGTATAGTCAGTTCTTAATGAACCCAATTGAGTGATATGTGGAAAAATAATCTTTCAACATTTGGCAAGTGATGGTAGAATATAATTGATAAAAGGAGTAGGTATGACATTAGAGGATTTAGATGGCTTGTGCAGGGAGCGTGGCTTTGACCTTGATGATAATAAGAAAAGTCAATTGAAGACGTACATGGACTTGTTGTTGGAATGGAATGAGAAGTTTAACCTTACAGCCATTACCGATCCAAATGAAATACTGGAGAAGCATTTCTATGATAGTGTCATTCCTCTTAATTCTAACATTACCGGCAAGGTTGCGGATGTAGGAACAGGGGCTGGATTTCCGGGGATTGTCTGGAAGATTGTGAATAATGACTTGGATGTGTCATTGATTGAGCCAACGGGCAAGAGATGCAAGTTTCTTGATGAAGTGATACACCGTCTTGGCTTGGATCATATCCAGGTGTTCAATGTGCGTTCAGAGGATCATGCGAAGGAATTCAGAGAGTATTACGATGTTGTTACCGCTAGGGCTGTGGCGAATTTGCCTATACTGGCGGAGTTATGCGTGCCGTTGGTGAAGAAGAATGGCTTGTTTATCGCCATGAAGGGTTCTTCTGGGATGATCGAGCATCGAAATGCGACACATGCATGCCAGGTATTGGGGATTCGATTGGAGAATGCATTGGAGACAGTGTTGCCAGGAGGAGACGGTAGATATGTGTTGTATTATCGGAAACATGTAGCGACGGATAAGAAGTTTCCTAGAAACTTCGGGCAAATCAGGAAAAAACCTCTCTAGGTAGGATGGTCTTGGGGGTGGAGCAATTGAATAAGTCAGACAAACAAGGCAATCAAAACAAACAGAATATTTTGGAAATACCAATAGATGAAATCGTTCCATCGAGATACCAGCCGCGTATCCATTTTGATGAGAAAGTGATGGAAGAGTTGAAGCAGTCGATCAGTGAATCAGGTTTGATTCAACCTGTGACTGTGCGTAGGCTTGATTCTGGAGGTTTTGAATTAATTGCCGGGGAAAGGCGCTGGAGGGCGTGCAAGAGCCTGGGGTTGAAGACGATTTCGTGTTATGTCATTACTCCAACATCGGAAGAACAAGCCGCAACCATGGCACTTGTAGAGAATGTACAAAGAGAGAACCTTTCTGCCATTGAAGAAGCGAAAAGCTATCTTGTGATCATGAAACAGTCGGGGATGACACAGGAACAGCTGGCGGAGAAGATAGGCAAGTCGCAATCATCGATAGCGAATAAAATCAGGCTTCTGCATTTGCCAGATGAAATCCAACAAGGTGTAGTCGAAGGAAAGATCACTGAGAGACATGCCAGGGCATTGTTAAATGTCGATGATGACAAGAAACATGAAGTGTACCAGCACATCGTGGACTATAAGCTAAACGTTAGTGCAACGGAACAGTATATTCAAAAACTACAACAGCCAAAAAAAGAAAAGCGCAGGAACAAGACAAAGGGATATTCGAGGAATATCAAGATTGGCTTGAATTCAGTGAACCAGTGTGTTCAGTTGATTGAGAAGATGGGGATCACGGTTGAGTCACAGATTATTGACCATGAAGACAATGTCGAGTGTATCATCAGGTTCCCAAAAGTATAGGTAGAGGGATTAGATATGGGAAAGATTATTGCGATAGCAAATCAGAAGGGCGGTGTAGGAAAGACAACCACAGCAATGAATCTAGCGGCTGGGCTTTCTTACCTAAGCAGAAAGGTTTTGTTGGTTGATATAGATCCACAGGGGAATGCGACACATGGCGTTGGCGCAAATAAGATTGGCTTTGACAAGAGTGTCTATGATGTATTGGTAGGCGATGCAAGCGTCGACGATTGCACCATACAGTTGAAAATACCGCCAATGAATGTGTTGCCTTCGGCGATTGGACTTGCCGGGGCAGATGTGGACATGGCGCAATTTGAAATGGGCAAAGAGAATCTGCTAAAGAATAAGCTGGAAGAGGTCAGGGATGAGTATGAATATATTATCATAGACTGTCCGCCAGCCTTAGGCTTGTTGAATACAAATGCTTTGACAGCAGCGGATTCGGTGTTGATTCCCGTGCAGTGTGAATACTTTGCCTTGGAGGGATTGACACAGTTGTTGAGTACAATTCGTCTTGTTCAACGGTTGTTCAATCCAAGATTGTCTATTGAGGGTGTGTTGTTAACGATGTTTGACCAGAGGACAAGACTGGCGAATGAAGTGCAGCAGGAAGTCAGGAAATACTTCAAGGAGAAGGTATACAAGGTATGCATTCCGAGGAATGTGCGTCTTTCCGAAGCACCGTCCCATGAACAAACAATCTTTGAATACGAGACAAGAAGCGAAGGCGCAAAGGCGTATGCGAATCTTGTTCGTGAAGTTGTCACGGCGAATGAGAAGGGGAGGCGTTAATGACTATCAAGAAGAGAGGTGGACTTGGCGGAAAGGGGCTTGAGGCGATTTTTGGAGCGGATGTCGAAAAGGTTTTGGATGATATCCAGAACAGTTCTTTGGATGTTCCAGGAAGACGTGAATTGATCATAGATATATCGGAAATTCGTCCCAACCCATATCAGCCTAGGAAAGACTTTGATCCTGACGCATTGAATGAACTGGCGGAGTCCATCAAGCTTCATGGGATCTTTACACCTTTGCTTGTGCGCAAAGGTGTAAATGGATATGACTTGATTGCTGGGGAAAGAAGACTTAGGGCCGCAAGAATCGTTGGTCTTCCGACTGTCCCGTGCATTTGTGTGGATTTTACCGATGAGCAGATGATGGAGATCTCCATTCTGGAGAATGTGCAGCGTGAAGATCTCAATTCCATTGAAGAGGCGCAAGCATATGACTCTTTGATTAAGAAACTGGATTATACGCAAGAAAAGCTTGCGGAGAGAGTGGGGAAGTCAAGGGAATATTGCGCCAACATCATGAGGTTATTGAAACTGCCGGCAGAAGTGCAACAAATGATCATTGACAAGAAATTGACCTCAGGGCATGCAAGGCCACTCCTCGGATTGAAGACAGAAGAAGACATGCTGGATGTAGCGCAACACATTTACAATGAGAAACTGACGGTAAGGCAGGTGGAAACACTTGTCAAGTCCTTCTACGAACAAGAAGAACAGCCTGAGAAAAAGAAAAAGCCAAAGGAGGAGAAGACAGTCTGGGTAAAGGATGTGGAACAGCGTATGCGCGATAAGCTGGGCACAAAAGTTGATGTTGGTAAGAAATCCATTAATATTTCATTTACAGATACAGACGATTTGAATAGAATCCTGGAAATTCTTGGCTGTCTGGAAGAATCCATCTGAAATATGACTTGATTAATATGGGCTTTCCATTAAAATTATACTGGGACGATCAAATATCGGAGACAGATATTTACCATCGTTCCGCATATAACTGCAGGCAGGCATTGGGGAATTCTTCCCAATTGCGCTGCCCAGTATAAAGAGGGAAACGGAGGGTGCAACATGAGTAAACGTGCCTGGATGTTATCCTTTTGGATTCTGGGGATTGGAACGGTTGTCTTGACAATCCTAGGGATGAAGTTTGGTTTGGGCTATCTGTTGGGGGGATGCGTTGGTCTTGTGAATTACAAGAGAAACGAAACGTTCTGGTCGGCGGTATTAAGCACAGGTCATGCGAAAAGAGGAACAGGCTTCACCCATTTTCTCGTAAATTACGGGTTGATGGCAGGGGTGCTAGCTGTTGGAGTAATGTTTCCCGCATATGTCAACATCTTTACCGCCGCCTTGGGATTGATGATCATCAAGCTTGCGGCGGTGGCGGAGTTGTTCTTTACCGAAAGATGAAAGGAGTCTCTATTCATGGTGATTCAATCTGATGTATATGTCATCATCTTGATTACTGTGCTGCTCGGTGTTGCGATTGTCATGCTGGGCAAGATGTTCGAAAAGGCAGATCCATTGGCGGAGCCAAAGGGGATCATGGTGCCGGTGTTGATGGGCGTTGAGTCTGTATACAAGACAGTTCGGGACAATGTTGGAACGAAATACGCTGATCGTATGACACCGTATATCCTGGTGCTTTGGACATATATCTTTGTGTCCAACACAATCTCTTTGCTTGGCTTTTCCTCACCGACAAGCAACTTGTCGGTGACGCTGCTGCTAGCGATTATTACATGGGTAATGATACAGGTCGTTGAGTTGAAGTTTCAGGGGTTTGGGGGATATATGCATTCATTCCTTGAGCCGATTCCAGTGATGTTGCCGATGAATATCTTTGGCAAGTTCTCAACCATGGTCTCGATGTCGTTGCGTTTGTTTGGTAATATCCTTAGTGGCACGATTATGATGCAAATGGTGTATTCCTTTTGCCAGTATGTGTCGAATTCGCTGGTGGGGCTTTTGGTTGGCAGTGAGGTGCATGTGTTTAACTTTATGGCACCAATCATCTCACCATTGCTACATGCGTATTTCGACTTGTTTGCAGGGTTTATCCAAACCCTTGTGTTTGTTACGTTGACAATTGTTCTGATCGGGAATGACATTCCTGATGAGATAAAAAAGTAAGCTTGATATAAGGAGGAGCTATTCATGGATATCAATCAAGGACTTATTGCTATTGGAGCTGGTTTGGCGGTTATGACCGGCATGATGACTGGATTGGGCGAAGGTACATGTGCTGCGCATGCGTGCGATGCCATTGGTAAAAACCCAGAGGCTGAATCCAAGATCCGTTCAACAATGATTATGGGTATTGCCCTTTCTGAAACTTGTGCTATCTATGGCCTGTTGATTTCGTTCTTGATTTTGTTCGTCTATCCAAGCCTGTAATCCGAGGATGACTAGCAATGATAGATATTGACATCGTTGGTCAGTTGTTTCCAAATCCACTGACAATGATCGTGCAGCTTTGCAGTACACTGGTGTTGTTTCTGCTTGCGAGAAAGTATCTCTGGGCTTCTGTCAAGAAGTATCTGGATGCTCGTGCGCAAAAGATGCAAGCGGATCTAACGGCCAGTGAGGAAGCGAAGAAGGAAGCTTTGAGCGACAGGCAGAAGGCATTGGCTCAGCTTCAGGAAGCTTCTGGCAAGGCAGAGGATATCGTCAATGCGGCAGTGAAGCAGGCAAAGGAAGAGAAGTCGATGATTCTTGAACAAGCTGGAAAAGAAGCAGACGCATACAAGAAAAAAGCCCGTGAACAAATTGAGGCAGAGCGTTTGGCTATGTACAGTGATGTCAGGACAGAGATGGTCGAGGTTGCCATTGCGGCAGCTGGCAAGCTGATTGGCTCCAAGAATGGGGCGGAGCTTGACCGCGAGGCGATTGATGCATTTGTAAAGGATGCAGAGTCCTATGACGAGTGAAGTGGCAGAGCGCTATGCGCAGGGCTTGTTTGAACTCGCCAGGGAAAATGACACGATCAAAAGGAAAAAAGAACAGGCAGAACTGCTCTTGGAAGCTATGGGGGATAACCCTGAGATAGCATTATTGTTAAGGGCGGTGAAGATTACCAAGGAAGAAAAGAAAGACTTCATTGAGAAAAGCTTCAAGAAAGTCGTAGACGGGGATATGATCCGTCTGATGAAACTCTTGATCGACAAGGGTAGAATCGTATATCTGCAGCAGATTTTGACAGAATATGTCAGGCTTGCGAATGAAGAACTTGGCATTGTGATTGCGACAGTTTTCTCCGCAAGGAAGCTTAGCAAGGCTGATATGACAAGAATCCGCCAGGCTCTTCAGAAGAAGACGGGGAAACAGATTGTTATTTCGAATCATGTAGATCCCACATTGATCGCAGGTATCAAGGTAACTGTTGGAAACAATGTTACCGATGCTACGATGAAGAAGAAGATTGACTCAATGAAAGAAGCATTGTTGAAAGGAGGACAGGCATGACCCAGATCAGACCGGAAGAAATTAGCGCTTTGATCAAGGAACAGATCAAGAACTATGATTCTAAGATCCATTCCGATGATGTTGGCTATGTTATTTCAGTTGGTGATGGTATTGCCATGGTTCAGGGCATTGACAAAGCGATGTCCTCGGAACTATTGGAGTTTCCTCATGGAGTGATGGGAATGGTGTTGAACCTGGAAGAGGATCACATTGGTGCCGTCCTTTTGGGAAACGATACAGAAATCAAAGAAGGAGACGAAGTAAAGCGTACCGGAAGGATCGTTGAGGTTCCTGTCGGGGATGCACTTCTTGGCAGGGTTGTCAATGCATTGGGACAGCCCATTGATAACAAGGGACCGATCAAATCCACCAAGACAAGACCGGTGGAAAGAGTCGCTCCAGGCGTAATGACGAGAAAGTCGGTATGCCAACCATTGATGACAGGTTTGAAGATTATCGACTCCATGATCCCCATTGGCAAGGGGCAGCGTGAGTTGATTATTGGCGACCGTGAAACAGGAAAGACAGCGATTGCGATTGATGCTATCATCAATCAAAGAGACAAGAATGTCAATTGCATATATGTAGCGATTGGTCAAAAGGAAAGCACTGTCGCTAGACTTGTGCAGAAGTTGCGTGAGAATGACGCAATGGAGTATACGACCATTGTTAATGCAGGAGCATCTGAGTCGGCCCCATTGCAGTATATTGCGCCATATGCAGGATGTGCCATGGGCGAGGAATGGATGGAAGAAGGCAAGGATGTCTTGATCATCTATGACGATCTATCCAAGCATGCTGTAGCATATCGTACAATGTCCCTGCTGTTGAGACGTCCTCCGGGACGTGAGGCATATCCAGGTGATGTCTTCTATCTCCATAGCCGTTTGTTGGAAAGAGCCGCAAAGCTCTCCGATGAACTGGGTGGAGGTTCCTTGACCGCATTGCCGATCATTGAGACACAGGCAGGCGACATCTCTGCATATATTCCAACAAATGTCATTTCCATCACAGATGGACAGATCTTCCTGCAAACAGACTTATTTGCGGCAGGTGTCAGACCTGCGGTGGATTCTGGTTTGTCGGTTTCCCGTGTTGGTTCCAGTGCCCAGACAAAGGCGATGAAGTCGGTTTCCAGTTCTTTGAAGCTGGATCTGGCACAGTATCATGAGATGCTTACATTTGCCCAGTTTGGCTCTGATTTGGATGCTAGCACAAAGAAGATCATCAACCATGGCGCAATGTTGACGGAATTGTTGAAACAGCCACAATACCAGCCAATGTCCATGACTGACCAGGTATTGTCACTGTTTGCGGCGAAAAACGGATACATGAATGATGTTCCAGCAGAAGATGTAGCTTCATATGAAAAGAATTTGCATAGGGAGTTCCATGAGAATCACAAAGACATTTGCTATGAAATAGAGAATATCGGGGTGATCTCCAAGGAATTGACAGAGAAGATCCATGCTGTAATGAAAGAGGTTCTGCAGCAGTATACGCTTGTCAAGGGAGTAAACTGATATGGCTCAGTCGAAACAGGCGCTGCGTTCCCGCATTAAATCCGTCAATTCGACTCGTAAGATAACCAAGGCGATGGAAATGATCGCCAATGCCAAGCTGTTCAAGCAAAGAAGCCGCATGGAAGCCAACCGTGAATATGCCCAAAGGCTTCAAGACACGGTTGATGAGATTGTCGCCCATAACCAAGATGCTGAATCAAAGTATATCCGCAAGAGATCCGGGGGAAATAAGAAAGCCACATTGGTCTTCTGTTCCGATCTTGGCTTATGTGGTGGATATAACTCGAATGTCATGAAAATGGCAAGGGAAAACATGAAGAAGGATGAACCGATGATTCTCATCGGCACATCCTTGTTCAGGCAGATGAAAGAAGCTGGGTTCAATATGTTGAACAAAGAACCGATATCTTCCGACCGTGCGAATTTCATGAGCATCAAGGAACAAATGGAAAAGCTGATCGACTTATATACAAGAGATGAAGTTGATCATGTCCAGCTTCTGTATACGAGGTTTGTCAATACAATGACATTCCGTCCAGAGTTTGATCATCTCCTTCCGGCTGAGCTTGGCGAGGCGGAAGATATCGAGAAGGACGACATGTATGTAGAAACGTTGTTTGAACCAAGTGCCTCGGCAATCCTTGATAAGCTGATTCCGATGATGATCCAGAATGTCGCATATGCGGATTGGATGGAATCTACTACAGCGGAGCAGGGTAGCAGAAGGATGGCCATGAAGACGGCAACGGATAATGCGGATGAGCTTAGCTCTAGCCTCAAGCTTGAATACAACAAGGCTAGACAGGCTGCGATCACGCAGGAGATCACGGAAATCGTCGGTGGTTCTTCTGCTGTATAAGAAAGAAGGTAGCGTATGAGTGTAACAGGAAATATTGTGCAGGTAATTGGACCGGTCGTGGATATCCGGTTTGATGCAAGTCACTTACCTTCCATTAAGAGTGCCATTGAGATTGAAGTTAGAAGTGGCGAAAAGATGGTGGTGGAAGTCGCACAACACATTGGCGACGACATCGTCAGATGCATTGCCTTGTCATCCACGGATGGTTTGGTCAGAGGCATGGAATGTGTTGATACAGGTGGACCGATCATGGTTCCGGTAGGCGATGAGGTGTTGGGAAGAATGTTCAATGTCCTTGGCCAGCCTATCGATGGACTAGGACCTGTGAATGCGAACAAGTACATGCCAATCCATAGACCTGCTCCTACATTTGCCCAACAACAGACAACAAGTGAAATCCTAGAGACTGGCATCAAGGTCATTGACCTTCTTTGCCCGTATTCCAAGGGTGGTAAGATTGGTTTGTTTGGTGGCGCTGGCGTAGGCAAGACCGTTTTGATGCAAGAGTTGATCCACAATATTGCGATTGAGCATGGTGGTAGATCTGTTGTTGCGGGCGTGGGCGAAAGAACCCGTGAAGGCAATGACATGTATAACGAAATGAAGGAATCGGGTGTCTTGAAGAACACGGTTCTGACATATGGCCAGATGAATGAATCACCTGGCGCAAGAATGAGAGTCGCATTAAGCGCCTTGACCATGGCAGAGCATTTCCGTGATGAAGAACATCAGGATGTGTTGTTGTTCATTGACAACATCTTCCGCTTCACACAGGCAGGTTCTGAGGTATCCGCATTGTTGGGCAGAATGCCTTCAGCTGTTGGATACCAGCCAACATTGGCTACCGAAATGGGTCAGCTGCAGGAAAGAATCACTTCCACCGACCAGGGTTCCATCACTTCCGTTCAGGCGATCTATGTCCCTGCGGATGACTTGACAGACCCTGCTCCTGCGACGACATTCTCCCACCTTGACGCAAGGCTTGTCCTTGATCGTTCCATCGCAGCATTGGGCATTTATCCGGCGGTAGATCCACTTGGATCTTCCTCCCGTATGCTTGATCCGCTGGTCATTGGTGAAGAGCATTACAAGACTGCCCGCGAAGTGCAGCAGATTCTCCAGAGATATAAGGAACTACAGGATATCATTGCCATTCTTGGCATGGAAGAACTTGGCGAGGATGACAAGAAGATTGTCAATCGGGCAAGAAGAGTCCGTAACTTCCTCTCCCAGCCGTTCTCTGTGGCTGAACAGTTCACAGGCATCGATGGCGTGTATGTGAATGTCCAGGATAATGTCCGTAGCTTTAGGGAGATCCTGGATGGGAAATACGATGATCTTCCGGAGGCAGCTTTCCTTAGCGTTGGCACAATCGAAGACGTAGTAAAGAAAGCTGAATCAATGAAATGAGTTCGATCCATTGCCGCATCATTACGCCATATGGCGTATACAAGGAGATGGACACGTCCATCATTAACATTGAGTCAGAGGCTGGCCAGCAGGGAATTCTCCCCAACCATATGCCATTGGTCACAATGTTGAAGATCGGCAAGATGTCGACTGACGAAGACAGTGGCAGGGAAGAATACGCTGTAGCAGGCGGGTTGTTCTACTTCCGCAAGAACAGAGCGGAAATACTGACGGACGCGATTGAAAACAAGAAAGATATCAATGTTGAACGTGCTGAAAATGCCCGTGAAAGAGCCCAGGGAAGACTTAACTCCCCTAACCCGAACATTGATATGCAGAGAGCGGAAATCGCCTTGCAAAAGGCATTAAACCGCCTCAAGGTAACAGGAAGGAAGTAAGCAGAGGTCATCAGTGATACTGATGACCTCTGCTTTATGTTCAGATAACTATATTATTCTGATTTAATGGAAATCTGAATGATTCATATGAAAGTAATATGTTGGATATGGTAATATAATATTGTTTCAAAAACGAAAACAGAAGAGGGAGGCAAAAGAATGGTAAAGAGATTCTATTACGGTTTGATTAGTCTTAGGTTCAGTGCATTATTGACAGGGATACCATTGGCTATATTCTTTCTTGCATTTGCGTCAAACAGGAAACATGGCACTGCATATTCACTTCCAATGGTTATCCTGACGATTGCCTTGGTAATCGTCATGGCCATCTATTACTCCCACAAATTCCGCATATTCCGTACATTGCGCAAAGTGAAAGATGTGGAAGAATACCTCTCTGGAGGCATGTTGGATTGTTCATATGTCTTGGATGATCGAATGCTTGCCGGTATTGGTCTTACTGTCAGTGAACACAAGACAACCGATATCACCCGTATGACAGTCGAACAAAAGGGCAGGAAAATCATATGCTACATCAATGCCAAGGATGGGGACTTTAAATGTTCTTGCCTTGATATGAATGAAGCACAAAGGTTTGCTGGATACCTCAAGAAAAGAAACCCAGACATTCAACTAAACATAGAACCATTGGGCAATGGAACCCTAAAAGACCTAGGAGCATGAGTTTTCCCATGAATTCAATGATTTCAATGCTTTTAGGCTTAATATACAGTTCACTTACCGAAGAAGTCTATCGTAACATTGCGATTGAGATACTTAGCTCCTATGCCCAACTACAGACTATTACGCAAAAGGAGCTTGCCCAAAAATGCAATGTGACAATCTCAACACTCAACAAATTCTATGCATCCGTAGGATGCCGTTCTTACAACGACTTCAAGAGACACATGAAAGATGGAGAAAATATCCGTCGGGCACAGATCGACATGCGATTCCAAAAGACAGACGAAAAGACCATGCTCGACAACATCCGTGCCTTAGCAAAGACACCATTCAATCGTAGTCTCTTTGTTCATTCCGTCCAAGAATACAATGAACTCGCATATGAAGCACCAAGGATTATTATCCTTGGCGGAAACTTCTCCCAGGCACTCACCCTCCATTACCAACAAGACATGATTCTCTTTGGCAAGTTGGTGTATGC
>OMYM01000186.1 GCA_900315225.1 uncultured Erysipelotrichaceae bacterium
ACAAGCATTCATTTGTTCGGGTCAGTTTTGCGTTTTCGTAGTCGCATGAGACGATCCTATACCCCTCTGATTCCGTCAATCGGAAAGCTATGTCTTCGTGTCGCAATGCCTGGATGGCATAGCTTTCCGCTTCATATCCTTCCCTTTGTTCCAAAACAACATTGACCACATGTGTCTCTTTTGCCTGGCATCCAGCCAAACACAAAAGGAGGAAACACATTAGCACCTTGATTGTCTTCATGCTTTCCTCCTTTCGCAAGCATTGCCTGCCCATACTGTACACTGGGCAGGCAATGTCCGTCAATTCAATTATGCCTCTTTCGTGATATCGAAGAAAGAGCTGATAATGCTTATGATCATAGCAATGAGCGCTGCAGCGATCGCTATGATGCAGGATGTTGTATCAGCCATGTTTGCGGCGCTGTTTTCAAATGTAAAGACTGCCGCAAGGTTATTGACACGCGCATTCAACAACATGACAAGCCCCACCGTTAACAACACCGATGCACATACCGTAAGAGCATCTGTCACAATGGTTTCATTCTTCATACCCATCACAACGCGTCCGACAATCAAAGCGATTCCAGCAACCAAACACAAGACAACGCTCATGTCCACGCCCATTTTCGCGTAGTAGTTTGTCTTTGTGTTCATCATATATGCGATCAAGGATACCAATGCCGCAATGATCGATACGCAAGCGATATAGAGACCTGCCGATTTCTTTCTAGTCATGTCTTTGTTCCTCTTAGTTCTCTTTCTTTCCAGCCTTGTAGTACATGTAGCAGCTCAAAGCTGTCAAAACGCCAAATACAACCGCGATAGCTGTCAATAGATTGTCATACCATGTCCTGACCGTGACAAGCTTTGTGTTGGACGCATAGCCATCCAATGCATTGGAGTTTGCTAATGCGTATGCCTGCCATGTCATTGCCTGTTTCAACGCTGCCGTAAGTTCTGGATCGTTCTTGACATTGTCCACTGTCCAATAGGAATAATAGCCAGATACAGCAACCATGGTGCTTTCACCTGTGTTGCAGGACATCGTAACACCATTCATGACAGCTTCTTTCAATGTAACATAGGAAGGGTCCATGATGAAGTCTTCGCTCATCAGTCCCTTGAAGTCCCATTCGCCTCTGACGATATTCTTGAGGAGGGTTGGATGGGCGTTGTCTGTGTAGACACCAACTCTGTTGTATGCTGTCATGGCACCGAGTGTTTTCGCATCCTCGAAACATGACTGCATTGCCCTGAGTTCGCCTTCGCGTGCTTTCTGCTCCGTCATAAACGTCGCAACACCTGTTCTATTGACCTCGGAATCATTGAATGCCACATGCTTTGGAGCCGCAATGACACCATACTTTTGGGCACCTTCAATGGTTGCTGCACCAAGGAATGCGCTCAGCACTGGATCCTCGGAATAATACTCATGGTTTCTCGCATTGTATGGGCATCTGTGCAGATTGACGCCAATGCCCCACCAGATCGTCAGATTAGACCACAGAGAGAAGTTGCCCATGGCTTCGCCATATTCCCTAGCAAGCTCCTTGTTAAAGGTCTGGGCGATGATTGTCTCGTTGCCCATGGTACCAGCCTGGTAGCTTCCGTTTTTGTCATTAGCGGAAATAGCGCAAGGATCGCCATTTGATGAATCCGTATTCGCATATTGGGAAAGCGGATAGGAGTAAATACCGTTAGGTCCATCGTTCTGGATTGCCTCAGGGGACATGATGGAGGTAATGGCTTTTGTGGAAGTTCCACCAAAGCCAGTCCTGATCATGCAGTCTTCCAAGGTGATCTGATTCATCAAGAGTTCCCATCTTGGATCATCCAAATCTGTCACGCCACGCAGATCTGCCAGCGTCAATCCATTGCTTTCGCCAAAGACAACATCTGAGCCAGTGTTTATCATCGTGTAGTTGTCATTCTTCATGATACTGATCATCTCGTCTGTCGCTGTCAGATTCGCATATGTCTCTGGGAATGTTCCTTCCCAATCGCTTCTTGAGAGATATGTGACCGTATCAGGCATCCAATAATTCAAATCCATGTCATCCAACTGGTTCTCGACATTGACACCTGCCTTTGTTGTCGCAAAGGTCGTATTGTCAAACGCTTCCAATTCCCACACAAGAACGTTTTCGGCGTTTCCATCGACTTCCATCTCCTGTGCCGCTAAGACGTTGTTAATTGCCTCGTGGGAGTTGCCTACCGTGAAGTAGTACGTTCCATCGTCCAAAATATAGCATCCCTTTGTTCCTGCATTATTGCTGGCGGTGGAATCCCAGCTTGCCATGTATGTCAAATCCGCCTCAATCGTGACTGTCTCCGACTTGCCTGGCGCAATCTCGCCTGTCTTGGCAAAATCAAGCAACTGGATCGCCGCTTTTTCAACGCCATGGGAAATGTCGTAGCTTGTATAAGGTACAGAGACGTACAACTGCACGGCATCCTTGCCCGCAACGCTTCCTGTATTTGTGACAGTCACCTTGGCAGTGGCTTTCTTGTTGGACAAATCGATGTCGACAGAGTCAAGCTTCTGTTCGAATGTGGTGTAGGACAGACCATAGCCAAAGGGATATGTGACTTCATGGTCATAGTTCCAGGCACCGGAAGTAGATCCAACGCTTGAACTTGCATTGCCTTGGCCAAGAATGCTGTCCGCATATCTTGTCTCATAGTATTTATATCCTGTGTAGATTCCTTCTGCCTCGACAATCGCACTGTTGATGTTGATGTCGGGCTGGGCATTGGTCCACATCAGGAAACCGTAGTTCTGTGCCGCAGGGGACAGGCTGTTGTTATCAACGTAAATGTCGGACAAGCGTCCAGAAGGATTTGCCGTGCCATCCAACAGATCGCATACACCATAGAAGCCATATCCACCTGGCAACCCTATTTGCAGGATTGCATCGATGCCATCGTTGTCTTCGAGTTCCTGGATCTCCATCGCACTGGCATTGTTCAAAAGGACAATGACCTTTCCACCGTTGGAGTTTTTTGCTTCGATTGCCGCATTGATCAAATCTCTTTCATCATCGCTCAAGCCAAGGGGATCCGTCTGATTCAGGTTCTGGGAAGGATCCACGCCTGCCTGTCCTGGCGTGTAGTTCGCATTTTCCGAACCCGCCCTGGCAATCGTGATTAACATGACATTGTAGTCATTCAACGTGTCTTTCCAACCAGCGTTTGTGCTATCAAGAAGCGATTGTGATGGCTCCTTTGACGTGAACACAGAGCCATCGGAATTGGCTGGCGCCGTGATTGTCGTGTAGGTGATTGTACCACCCCAGCTTGCGACTTCCGTTGTATACGATGAAACAAGCGAAGCATACATGCTCTCCAAGGATTCATTATACGTAAAGCCACGTGCCTTCAATGCCTGGACAAAGTTCACTGTGTCCGCATCTGTTCCCGAGGCAGGTGTCAAGCTTGATCCCATGATGCCACCCATGACTGGGTTGTAAGATGAGAAGCCAAGCAGCGATATCTTGCTCTTTTCATCTGCCGTTAGAGGAAGCGCCCCATTGTTCTTCAAAAGAACAGATCCTTCCTCACTCATTCTTTCCGCCACATCCGCGATTGCTTGGACAAGTTCCGTTGTATTCGCATAGTCGGATTTAAATGTGTACATCTCCGTACTGTCGACACCTTCGGTCACGATCTTTGTGCTTGAGGTGCCAAGGAATTTATCGATGTCTGTACGGAAGCCATTGACGATGGATGTTCCCGCCAATGCCAAGGACAACACCGATGCCGTCAAGGTCGCAAAACCACGCCATAGGCGTTGTCCACGACGATTGTTAGATTTGCTCATGCTTATTCTCCTCTTTCTATTTCAGACCTTTTCTCTTGATGATCTCTTCCTGCTCGAATTTCAGGTTCTTTTCAACCGTGAAAGCGAAGATCAATACCGCACAGATCACATATGCGATTGTCTCGATCCAGATGTAGCTAATGGTCAAGGCATTTTGCGCTGCGACCGACTGCACGTCAACGCCAAACACTGCCGCAGGATTAAATCCGTTCGCATTCAACAATCCATTCATGATGGCAGACCCAATCGGGGTTGCGGCGACCATGATGGAAGAATAGATGCTCATGGTCAAGCCATCTGTGCGTATACCCGTCTTGTATTCGATGTGGTCAATGACATCTGCCAGCATCGCCAATATCAGGTATGCGGCAGGTGCAGAGCCAAGGCACTTCAGGGCAACACCAACCGCCACCATGACGATGTTATGTGCGCCAATACCTGCAATCACGCCACCTGCTGCTCCCAATAACATGAAGATGCCTGTTACCTTTGCCTTGCCAAATTTATTGGATAGCGGCACAACGAATACAGCCGCCACTGCCATTGGAATGGCACCCAGAATGCCCAACAATGATTGTGTCAAACCCCAGTCGCCGCCAACCGCATCAACAACCCATTCACAGAACTGACTCATCGAGCCATTTTTGACAGCACCGGAAATCTGGAAGAACATATAGAACAAGATGATCAGCCACCACCACTTTTCCGAAGTGACAGCCTTCAATTGCTCGCCAATGGACACATTCTTGATTTCCTCTTTTTCCGCACCCGAGACGAAATTTTCCTCGGTTACGCGTTCTCTTGTGAACTTGAACTGTAGATAGCATGTCAAAGCCGTAAAGATCGCTATCGCCAACATGACGATGAACCAACGCCCTTGTTCATTGCCCAGCAGATTGGATGCAAGAATCGGGAATACCATGGAACCTGCGCCCATGACCGCAAGACCAGCCATATTCGTGAAGGAAGCCAAGGCACCACGTTTTTCGCTGTCCCTGGTAGATACCGGGATCATCGTTGAGTTTGCCGTATTGTAGATTGGGTATGCGACCGAATAATACAGGTTATAAGCAATCGCAATCCAGACCAGCCTTGCCATTCCCTCAAATGGGACAATGAACATTAACAGCGATGCGATTGACAATGTGCAGGCAGACAACAGAATCCAAGGTCTTGCCTTGCCTGCCATGACATGCGTTCTTTCAATCAACTGCCCGACAATCAGGTTTGCCGCAACGATAAATATCGTTGATACCAAAGGCAACAGTGTCAAGAAACCATTGTCCAGTCCCAATACCTCGTTGAGGTATTTTTGTAACATGCTTGTGAAGATGCCTGAACTCAACAATGCGCCAAAGGGACCGATCATGTATCCCAACAACATTTCAGGCAACTTGACTTCATCCGTCTTAATCGCACTTGATGTCAAGGGCGACTTCCAAAAGTCTTTCTTTTCTTCCATTTCTTTCCCCTTATTTCATCTCACATTCGCATTTGTATGTCCCACTGCCATATGTATGTGTCGATCCATCCGGCAGCGAAACAACACAATTGGTTCCACATGGCACGCAAATCTGAAGCTTGAATGTGTTGTTTTCAATCTTCCAATCGGAGACAATCGTTCCAAATGGTGTCTCGACGGATCCCTTCGCCCAGGTAATGCCACCACCGACCAGCGGCTTGACAATAAACTTGCGGTATCCTGGCTCCATCGCTTCGATTCCTGCAATCCTCTTGTACAGGAAATCACCAACGGCACCAGAGGCGTAATGGTTGTAGGATATCATTGTATCCGTCCCATCATCACCAATCGGGCATTCACCGTTTTCATCCAAGCCATCCCATCTCTCCCAGATGGTTGTCGCTCCCATCTTGACTTCATAGAGCCATGATGGGCATTTTGTATTTGTTAACATCTTGAATGCCGTTTCTTGTTGTCCATTGTCTGCCAAGGCAAACAGAATATACGGTGTTCCAGGGAAACCTGTTCCAATGCAATAATCGTTCTTCTTGACGAGTTCCGCCAGGTTTTTAGCTGCTTTCTTTTTGGTTTCGCCCTTGAAGATCCCCAAGTATATAGGCAGGACATACGCCGTCTGGAATTCGTTTTTCAGCTTGCCATTGCCATCGGTGAGAATGGATTCATAGGCATCCGCCACCTTGTCGGCCAACTCGCTGTACATTTTCGCATCATCATTCTTGCCTAGGATTTCCGCAATTTCCGAAACATGTTTCGCCATGTTGAACAAGGAAGCAGTCGCTGTCCATTTTGCTCGTCCTTGCCATTGTTTCATCAAGGGAACATCTGGAGCAACCCAATCGCCAAAATGCACCATTCCAGGGGTATTCCAAATATACCTGTTCTTGCCAAAGCTCATTAGACCCGCCCAGAATTTGCATGCCTTGACATACTTGGTCATGACGGGATACATTTCCTCTAACAACGATTTGTCGCCACGCGCCTGGTATTCCGCCCATGGCACCAATACGCATGCATCATCCCACCAGTCGACTGCCATCGGTGGCATTGTTGCAGGGAAGCCATATCCTTGCGCTGGAACAGTGTTGGGAATGCCACCACCTTTGTATTGCTCAGCCTTGACATCCTTCAACCATTTCTCCAAGAACCTACTCATATCGAAGTTATAACAAGCAGTCGGGCTAAACACAGCGATGTCGCCTGTCCATCCCATTCTCTCATCGCGTTGTGGGCAATCCGTTGGAATGTCCATGAGATTGGAGCGAGCACCCCACTCGATATTGGACTGTAGTTGGTTGATCATGTCATTGGAACATGCAAAGCTTCCTGTCTTTTTCAAGTCGGAATAAAGGGCGATGCCCTCAACCTTGATGTCATTCTCATTAATCCCATCCACCGAGATATAGCGGAAGCCCATGTATGTCAATGTCGGGGCATATGTCTGTTTGCCATCAACACATGTATATGTAGCGGTTGCCTTGGCTGTCCGCAGGAAATCAAGGTTCAGTGTACCGTCTTTCTTCAACAGTTCGGCATGCCTGACCGTCACAACCTGTCCCTTCTTTCCATTGATCTCCATCCTGACAACCCCGGCAAAATTCTGCCCAAAGTCATAGATCAGTTGGTTGTTCACTTTGTGCATGTTCACTGGCTTCATCACTTCATGCGCAATGACTGGGGCACTGTAGTCGGCGATGATCTTTGGATCGATCCTAAGCTTTTCAATGGCACAGTAACGCCATGTGACGTTATTGAGATCCACTGTAGCATCATATGTCTCCCCATCGTAGATATCCGCCATTCTGACATTTCCTTCTTCTGTCACCTGCCAGCTTTCATCCGTGCCAATGACTTCCTCACTGCCATCTTCATAGCGAATCCTAGTTTCCAACAACAATGCCTGCCTATCAGCGTCATGACGATTGATGCGGGTGAACACGAAGCTGCCAACCGCCCATCCTCCCGCAACAACAACGGTCAAAGTATCGTCACCTGTCAATAGATCGCCAACATCATATGTCTGGTATTGTAAATACGTCTTGTAGCTGGTGAAACCTGGCGCAAAATAACGCTCGCCAACACGCTTGCCATTGATGTAGAGATCGTATATTCCCAGCGCTGTCGCATAGATCTTGGCACTCGCCACTTGTCCCTTGAGCTTGATTTGCTTGCGGAATGTCATGGGTACAGGAGAAACCTTCTTTTCCTTAAACACATACCCGGCATCGCTCACCCATTTGGCCTGCCATGCCTGATTCATTCTTCCTGTTTCAAATGATACTTTGGCGCTTGCCTTCTCTCCAGCATCGTCCGTCACCTCCAACAATGCTTCATAGCATGTGAAGGGCTTTAGCGCTGGTCCATCATAGGCCACCGCGATCTGCTCATCCGTCTTCTTGTGCCAATCGCCAAGAGAGATCACCGCCTCTTTCAGAGATACATTGTCACGGTCGCTAGTAAGCGAGAACGCGAAGCGGGGATGAACTTGATCTGTCACACACCCTTCAGACAGCCTTTCTACATAGAAATTCTTGATTTTCAACATTCGTCAATTCCCCTTTTCTATTATTAGCGTTGTCTTGCGAACGCCATCTTCCACGACTACTTCAGCCTTTCCATAGGGGCGAATCACCGCCAATGCCTTGCCCCAGTAAGTCTCTGTCTTGTCATCAAGATACCCTTGCTTGTTAAACGGGCATGCATTGCCAAGAGCGACCAATTCTCCATTTTCCACCTTGAGGGATATCGTATGTTTTTCCAAAGGCTTTAAAATGCCATTTTGGTCTGTATATGACAGATTGACAAACACGAGATTGCCATATGGCTCTTCCGCCTCTGCCTTTAAAACGGTTTCCATTCCTGCCGTCACAAGCTTGTTTTCACCCGTAACATTTCCATTCTTGCCATACGTTTTGACCTCAATTTCACCTGACTGGTATTTTGTATGGAACATAAACAGGCAATTGCGTCCACGCTTCTTCTTGCCAACGCTTTTCCCATTCACAAATAGCTCGGCATATGGTTCTCTTGAATACACCTCGACAACCGCATCGCCGCCATCAAAGCCATGCCATGACCAGGATGTTATCGCATTTGTCATCTTCCATGCGGAAGGCGAGTGCTTGTCATGCGTATGATTGACCGGTCGCACCGCAATCACCGGCTTGTCCTCAATGCCAAACGCCACCTTGGTGTATTCTGCTTCCGCAAGCAGATTGCCAACCAAATCGATGCGTCCCGAGCCAGCGGTGATCCATCCCACTTCATGCTCAAGTGTTTCCGCGTAATCGGAATATTCCCAAGAACCAACGCCAACTTCCCCTAGGTAGTCCATGCCTGCCCAGACAAAGTCACCGATCAAGCGTGGCTCGTCTTTTGCCATCTCCATGAATTGATAGGCATCGCTGCAGAATGTTTCCGACCCTAGAATCAGGCGATCTGGGTATTTCTTTAAATCATGCTTGTATCGCTTGATGCCATAGTTGTATCCTGCGATATCCATGTTCGCAAAGGCCTCTCTGGTCTTGACATCGCAACCATGCAATGTTGCGCCTGTCTTCATGAAACCTGCCCCAAGCATGCCTGCCAGATCATTGAAGAACTGACTGCCAACGGCAGCTTTCTTTTTCTTGCCTGCGGCTTCTTTCTGTGCCTTTTCATCACTGTAAACGCCAAATCCCAGGGAAGATAGAAGATTGAAGAAGATATTTACCCCACAGGTTACTGGTCTGGTGGCATCCAATCCATGCAAGAATTCCGTCATTTCTTTTGTCAAGGCAATTCCCTTTGGCTGTGCCGTCTCCGATACCTCGTTTCCCGTGGAGTACAAGACAACGCATGGGTGGTTGTAGTCTTTTTCAACCATTTCTCTCAAATCCTGTTTCCACCAATCATTGAAGTAATCCACGTAGTCATATTGTGTCTTGTGAATATACCAATGGTCGATATACTCATCCATCACCAACATGCCAAGTCGGTCGCATACCTCCAGCAACGTCTTGGAACATGGATTGTGTGCCGAACGCACAGCATTGTAACCCACGCTCTTCAACAAACGTATTTTTCTTTCCACTGCTTCTGGATAGCAGGCTGCCCCAAGGATGCCATTGTCATGGTGAATGCATGCTCCCTTGAGGATCACCCTTTCGCCATTCATACACAAGCCTTCTTTGCCCCAGGCAAGCGTTCTAACGCCAAACAAAACCGACTCTTCCAGAGCACCAAATGTCACCTTGCATGCATACAGCACGGGATGATCAACGCTCCACGCCTCGGCATTCTCGATTTCCATCCGGAATGTCACCGAACCATCCGAATATCCTTGTGCTTCTTTGACGATGACACCATCTTTTTCAATGGCACACTTCACTCCGCCACTGCCGATTGTCTTGCAGGATACCTCGACAACCGCAGGGTTTATGTTTAACGTCTTGACCTTGATCCCATTGACGGGAATATAGTTGTCTTCTTCCGCCACCCAAAGGTTGACCATGCGATATAATCCAGCGCCGGAATACCATCTGGAATTTGGCTGATCAGCATTCCTGGCAATGATCCTAATCGTGTTATTTCCCTCTTCCAGCGGTAGAGGAACATAGAAATTCGTATATCCGTATGGCCTAAACATCAGCCTTTCATCATTCAAGTATACCTCGGCGTTGTGATAAACCCCTTCGCACTCAAGAACGACATTCTTCCATGTTTCTTCCGCCTTTAGAGTATATGTGTACTCATAATCATAGCCTTCAAACCATCCAGTGTTGATTCCGCCAAGGCTTTCTGGATCTCTTTTTTCCCCTATCATCGCATCGTGTGGCAAGTCCACAATCTTCCCTTCGCCCAAATCGCCCAGATGCTTGACTCGCCATCCTTTTTCCAATGCAATCTTACGCATATTCCACACCCCCTCTTCTTGGATATTACTATATCCCTAAGATGGAAGGGCTTTCAATGCGTTTTTCGCCATCTGTCGTTTTCTCTTCATAATCGGTTAAAAAAACTCATCATAAAGTTTTGCCATCCCGCGCCGATTTCGTGATACAATTTCCGTCAGTATTTACCAACAGGAGGATTCATATACATGGTCTACGACACAATACTACAAGCGGTAGGAAACACACCTATCGTTCGACTGAACCGCATGGTTCCCTCAGGCAGCGCCGAAGTACTCGTCAAGGTCGAAGCACTCAACATTGGTGGCTCGATCAAGACACGCACCGCACTGAATATGATTGAGGCAGCAGAGAAAGCAGGCCTCATTAACAAAGACAGCATTATCGTCGAACCAACCAGCGGAAACCAAGGCATTGGCCTAGCTTTGGTAGGAGCCGTCAAAGGATATCAGACAATCATTATCATGCCTGATTCCGTTTCCGAGGAACGAAGGAAACTCGTGCGTCACTATGGCGCAGAAGTCAAGCTCATCCACGATGCCGGTGACATTGGCAAATGCATTCAGGAATGCGTTGAAGTCGCCATGGACATGCAGAAGAAGAACCCAAGAGTATTTGTCCCCCAGCAGTTTGCCAATCCAAACAACACCTTGGCGCACAAGAACGGCACCGCGCTTGAGATACTTGAACAAGTCAACAAACCGATTCATGGCTTTTGCAGTGGCATTGGAACGGGTGGCACATTGACGGGCATAGGCGAAGTCTTGAAGGAACACAACCCAGACATTGAAATCTGGGCGGTAGAGCCAGAGAACGCCGCTATCCTTGCTGGAGGAAACATTGGCACCCATCTACAGATGGGCATTGGCGATGGCATCATCCCCGATATCTTGAACCAAGAAATCTACGATGACATCTACATCGTCAGCGATCATGAAGCCATTGAGACAGCCAAGAATCTCGCTATCATGGAGGGTCTCATGTGTGGTATTTCCTCAGGAACCAATGTCGCTGCCGCCCTCAAGCTTGCCAAAAAGCTAGGTCCCAGCAAAACCGTTGTCACGGTTCTACCTGATACAGCGGAAAGATATTTCTCAACGGTATTGTTTGACGATTGACATAAGCCAGAGATAAACAAAAGATGCGTATTGATGCGCATCTTTTTTCAAATATCGAAGCTATTGCTCAACTCGCCACGGATATCCCGCGACATATTGAACCGAATGGTCTCAAAGTCTTGGTTGACGCTAAATAGGTAGTATAGCTTTGCGACAGCTGCCTCAGTGGTCATGTCCCTGCCACTGACAGCGCCCGCCTTTAACAACGCGTTTCCTGCTTCGTATGTACTCATATCCACGGTCGCCTGCGGACATTGCGAGCATATGACAAGGATTGTTCCGTTTTCCCTTGCTTTCTCCATGAGCGGAACCAACGCCTTGTCATCGGGAATGTTGCCCGAGCCAAATGTCTCGATCACCACACCTTTGAAGGAACCCGCAAAAATCGCTTCAAACAGTTCAAGGCGAATGCCTGGGAAAACCTTTAGCACCCCGATTGGAACATCTATCAAGGGACGAAATGCAAAATGATCGGATCTCTTGCGGAAAAAGACTTCATCGTTGTATTGAATGGAAATGCCTGCCGTCGCAAGCAGTGGATAATTGGGGGATACAAACGCCTGCATGCCATCGGCGGAATACTTTGTCGCCCTGTTTCCCCGCAACAAATATGACCCAAAGTATATGCACACTTCCCTGACCTTGCCGCTTCCCGCAATGATCATGGATGTGATTAAGTTGTCGCGTCCATCACTGCGTGTCCGACACAACGGTATCTGGGATCCCGTCAGGATCACCGGCTTATCCAACCCCTTCAACATAAAGCTCAAGGCGCTTGCTGTGTATGCCATGGTATCCGTGCCATGCAATATGACAAAGCCATCGTAATCATCGTAGCGATCAGCAAGAATCTTGCCAATCATGTTCCACTCATCCACCGACATCTTGCTGGAATCAAGAAGTGGCTCTGTCTCCATAAAATCCCACTTTGGCATTTCGGGTGTTTTGAGCGAATCCATGTGGAAAATCGCCTCCTTGAAATACGCCCCATCAGGCTGATAGCCTTTCTCCGTCATGGTCATTCCAATGGTTCCACCCGTATGCAATAATAGAATCTTGCTCATTGACCCTCCTTGCGCATCAAGCATGATTCATAGGCATCAGGATGCGAAGATCGAACCACCCATCCTTTGCGCCATATGTCATGGATCCTTTGTATTTCTCGGCAGTCGCCGCAATACTCTTCAAGCCATAGCCATGAAACCTGTCATCTCGCTTTGTCGTCAGAAGAAAGCCCTTCTTGGTCTTTAGATCTCCTTCAAAGCGGTTGCGCACCTGAATCCGCAAGAAGCCTTTATGCTTGCTGACGGAAAGATCGATCATTCTCTCCTGCTTGCCTTTCACTTGGGAAACCGCCTCAATCGCGTTGTCCAAGGCATTGCCGAACAAGGAACTTATGTCCGCCATATCCATAAAGCCAAGCAACGATCCATCCGCGACACAATGGAATTCAATCTCTTCCTTTTGGCATTGCAATGTCTTGGTCGCAAGAATCGTGTCTAGAATCTCGTTTCCCGTCTTGTTTAACGCCTCGTATACCTTGATCTCCTGCTCCAGTTTGTCCAGGTATTCCAACTTTGCCTCATTGCCAATCTCACTGCGCAAAAGGGAAATCTGATGCTTTAGGTCATGGTATTTCCGATTGACCAAATCAATGGATGTCTGTTCCAGTCGATAATTCGACACCTGCATGTCCAGTATCCTTTGCAAGGCGTTTTTCTCATTTTCCGTATGTATCTGGCATAATTGGAGATGAACGGCATACAACATCATGACACCCCCGAAATATACTTGCGAGCGAACATTGAACGCATCTGCATATGTGCTGCCGCCAAATGGTGTTTCAAAATGGGTAAAGCTCAAGCTTGACATAATGTACACGCCAAGACCTAGCGCCAGCGTAATAAGACTCGTGGTCCAAGAGATCCTAAGCTCCGATCCAACATCCATTTTTGGCTTCTCCAACAAAAGCATCACAACGCATAACAATGCGTAATGCCCCAACATAAAGCAACACTCCGCAATGGTTCCAGAAAGAAAGTCCATTCGCGATGCGTAGTATATGTACAATTGCCAAGCCATCGATGCCATATAGCCAGAGATCATGAACAACCTGGTTTCGTGATAAATGACCTGTCTCGTGTCAAACTTTGTCAAAATCGCAAAATGCACTGTGTTGATCATCGCAAAACAAGCCATGCACACATTGAAGACCAGCCCGCTTTGTAAAGATGTAAAATATTCAAACACATTCAAAACCACCAGAAACACACCATGAAAGACAACCGACTTGTGCCAGTCGGAATCATATGCGCGCATAAATGCAACGCATGTCAGCCAATGCGCCAATGCCGTCCAATAGAACGGAATGTTCTCAAGGACTGCGTTCATCCCCCAACCTCATTGACATAGTTGTTCAACGCATCCATCAGTGGCTTCTTCTTTGATCTCGATATTTGAAGCACATCTCTTCCAACGACAGCGTTGTCGTTTTCTATGCTTGACACATGCTCCAGATTTACCAGATAGCACTTATTGCAGCGAAAGAAATATTTTCCCGCTAGCTCATTTTCCACATCCTTGAGCTTTCCCGAAACCGAAACATCGCCACCCTTTGTGTGATATACCAAGGTGTGTTCATTGACCTCGATGTAGTAAAGATCCCGCAAGTCGATCACCCTGACTTTCCCTTTGCCTAGGTTCACCTTGATCGAGGATGACTGCCTGTGTCCGATGCGGTCAATCGCTCTTTCCAGCTTCTTTGAAAATGGATAGTATGCGATTGGCTTTAGGATATAGTCCAAGGCTTCCACGGCATAGCCACGGATGGCATATTGCGGCGAGTGGGTTATGAAGATGATAATGACATCCCGATCAACCTTGCGAATTGCCTCTGCCGCTTCCATGCCATTCAGATTCTTCATTTCGATGTCCATCAGTATAATGTCATACCCTTTCGCATATCCATTCGCTATTTCCCGTCCGTCATGAAACAAAGACACACGGAATGCCTCGCCATGCGCTTTGGCATATTCGGACAAATATCCTGTAATATCTTTCCTGAAGGAATCGTCGTCTTCGACCACAGCTATCCGGATCATTCTTTACACCCCTCAGACATTATATAATATCTTTCACCTCAACGACCATGTTTTTCCATATTCGGATTGCTTTTATTATGTTCTCGATGCATAAAATACCGTATAATATTCACGAGGTATCACTATGAGAGACATGACACAAGGTTCCCCATACTCACATCTTTGGCGATATGCATTGCCGCTTTTACTAGCAAACTGGCTTCAGCTTGCCTACAACGCCGTCGATTCTATCATTGCTGGACGCTTCATCGGACGAGAAGCCCTTGCGGCAGAAGGAATCGCCGCACCGATCATGAATTTGGTCATCCTCGCCATATCCGGCGTATGCATCGGAGCAGGTGTCTTGATGAGCGAACGATATGGCGCAAGAGACTTAAAAGGCCTACACAAAACCCTTTCCACGACACTTGTTTCGGGAATGACAACATCCATTGCGGTCGCATTGGCTGGCTTTGCCTTGAGTCCTTTGATCCTCAAGCTTCTTTTGGTGCCAGATGAAATCATGCCCGTAACAATCAAATATCTGCGCATCACATTCCTTGGCGCACCGTTCACCTTCGCCTACAACGCCCTTGCGGCTGCCATGAAAAGCGTTGGCGATTCAAAGACACCGCTCAAGTTTCTTGCCTTTTCAGCGATCCTGAACGCAGTTCTTGACCTAATACTGCTTGGCGTGTTCCACATGGGCATCATCACATCCGCAACGACAACCGTCATTGCCGAGGCAGCCTCAGCAATGCTTGCCATGCATTACCTCATCACCGAAACACCACAGCTCTTGCCTGAAAGAGGCGAATGGTCCCCTGATCGCAGGAACTTTTTCCAACTGATGAAATATGGCGCGCCATCGGCGATCCAGCAAGCAATGCAACCGATTGGGAAAGTCATGATCCAAGGCTACGTCAATGCCCTTGGTGTCAACGCCATCGCCGCATACAACGCGGTCACAAGAGTAGACGGGTTTGCCCTGATCCCTGAACAGGGAATCGCCTCAGCAATCTCCACGTACATCGCCCAAAACCGAGGCGCAAACAAAGAAGATCGTATCAAGTCAGGCTTTGCGGCAGGCATCCGCATGGAGTTGATATATGGTGTTTTCATTGCCCTTCTCGCCTTCACGCTAAGGCGGCCCATCGTTGCCATGTTCGTCAAGGGCGATGGCACCAATGAAGTCATAGAACTTGGTGCGGCATATCTGTCCATCATGTCGTTCCTATACATCCTTCCAGGGCTTACAAACGGCTTCCAAGGATACTTCCGAGGCATTGGAAGAATCCCTGTCACCATTCTTTGCACCGGCATACAGATCACCCTGCGCGTCATTTCGACCGCCTTGCTTTCCCCCGTCATGAGCATACGGGGAATCGCCATCGCTTGCGGCATTGGATGGATGGCAATGCTGGCATTTGAAATACCTTACGCCCTCCACGACCTCAGACAGCGCACAATCACCAAGTCGTAAACAAAAAATCTTCAACTTGCAAGAGAACCCGGACGCTTCGCCAAACGCGTTGCCTCCATATGCCCCATTCGCAATCCCATGGGATTACGAAAACATTTTTCCTGCTGGCACATGCATCTCCATGTGCCTTTTCATGCATGCCGAGGCGCGCATGCACAACTTCTTCGACAGCCTTTCCCTACAACAGCGCCATAGTGAAAACAGCTTTTCAAGAGACCATATATATTTTTCTTTGCAAGTATATCGAAAACCTTGCCACCCAACCAATCATGCGGAAGACCACGCCGTCCTCCTTTCGGCGCTTCCTTCCTTTCCATCGTGGAGCCGACATGCACATGATGCCGACCTTGCGGACAATCTTCGTCTTCCCCTCTTGCGAGACCAAAGCCTCACCCAAGGTGCGTGACTATGATTTTACTCCGTTTATTATCCGTGTCAACCCCAAAAGCGAGAAAGTGTGTTTGAAATGAACCTGACCATTTCTACCCCTATACTTGGACGAACAAATAGGTAGAATTCCACAGCGCCTGCCTGCTGATATATGCGGATCGATTGAAATATCCGTTCTGGATATTTGATTGTTCCTGTATATGCCAAGGGAAATCGAATCTCTTTCCCCAGCAAAGTTTAATGTTTTTTAAAGATTCATCTGCTGTTGTTGATTTTTATTTTCCATGCCATATACTGATGTCAAGAAAGAAGAGGTGGCCTTATGGACCCGACATTGACAAGCAGATATATGATCACATTCTATGCCATGATTGTGACCATTGCCATATTGCTAGCAGTGATCAAGTTCTCAAGGAAAAAGATGAACCTGATCACTGTGACCCTCATCGCATCCACCCTCATGCTGGCATCCATCCTTGCGATCGACAGCGAAAACTGGAATGTCACCAAGCAAAAGACCGTTGACCTAGAAACCGTATACAAGACAGGTGGCGCAGGAATCGAAGACGAGATTATCGGATATACCCGCAAGCAAATCGCAGAATGGGAAGACTCCCTCTACTTCTCTGGCATGGAAAAAAACCGCGATGGCAGCGAAACATGGCACTATGGCATGGGACAAGGAATAATTATTGTCCACTACAACGCATTCGACGTTGTGACTGACATTGACATCTTAAAGACCGAATAACAGGAGCGATCCTGTTTTTTTCTATTGCCTTTTTTTCATTTGCGCGTTATTTTATCTGTTGTGCAATAAGGAGAAATTACCATGTTTCAAAAGAATAACTTCCCCCTTTTCATGCCCGTGGATTCAAGCGATTCACCCGCAGCGACATACAACGCAAACATATTGCGCAAAGCCAAAGAATTCATCGCAGCCAGGAAACAACAATCCCAATCTGTTTTAATCATATTCCTATCGTTCTTCTTGACATCTACCGGTTACCTAGCTTGGCTCCGTTGCCTTCTGTCACTCATGCCCGAAGGAACCCCCGAACTTCTAGCGATGGGTCTAGGATACTTCTTCCAATCCCTTGGCCTAGCCCTTTTCGCGTACATATCCCTCAAAGAGCCATCCAAGGCAACAAAGAAATCTTTCTATTTCTGTCTACTCACATACATATCGTGCGCCATCCTGTCCATCCTGATTCCCTCAAGGCTCCTCATGGTTCTTTTCGGCGCTATTACTAACATCATATGCGGCATCATCGCCGGTTTCTACCTGTATCTGCTAGGCAATGCCTCCCCATCCCAACAAGCCAGAATCTTTGGCATTGGCTATGCCATTGCGACAATTGCGTCCTGGCTATTCTCCCTGATTGAGCAAGTCCTCCCCCAAAGCCCGATTTTTCCCATATGCCTGATGGTTGTCTTAACAATCATGCTATGTTTCTCCATCCGCCGCCAACAATTAACAAGCTATGATTCTACCACGAGACCAGATATCGCCACGATAAAAAACGAGCTAATCATCGCTAGCGTTATTGTATTTCTTTCCAGCATAGTGAACCACATCGGCTTCTCCTTCCCATCTTCCGACATCAAGAACGGAATCAACCTAGAGCTATTGCGTTTATTCTATGCCCTTGGCCTACTCATTGCCGGCCACGTCAATGACCGCAACCGAAAACATGGCGCCATCCTTGCGTTTGGCGCCCTAATCCTTCCCTTTGTCAACCTTTCCCTGAAAAACGAAACAGTCAATGCTTCTGCTCTTTGGTCACTAGGTTATCTTTCTTCTGGCTTCTTCTCCGTCTATCGCATTATTCTATTCATGGACATTGCCCGAAAATACAATTCACCTTATTTAGTGGTCTTTGGTCTTCTGTTTGGCCGCTTGGGAGAATCACTCGGTGCCACGCTCTGTTACGTACTTTCCAACAATGTCATTATCTTGATATGCCTCGCTGCGATTCTTTACGCCATCACCACAAGCTTTTTCTTCAGGCTCTACCAAACCCAATTCACACCCGTGGAAGAACCACACAAAGACGAAGAAAACCGCTTTGAAAAATTTACGGAACAATACGAACTATCACCAAGAGAAAAGGAAATACTGACATTGTTATTGGAAAAAGAAACAACTCCTTCCATTGCGGAAAAACTGTTCGTCACTGAAAGCACCGTAAAATTCCACATTCACAACCTTCTGCACAAAACTCACTGCAAAAACCGCAAGGAACTCTCCGCCCTCTTCCACTCACAACCGTAAATGACCACGCCCCTTGGCTAGCCAAGGGGCGTGTTTCTCTACAGAACAAATGATTCCCAGGATGTTATTCCTTGTTTCTAAATGCCCAATCCAACATCATCGACAACATGTAGATTGTTGCACATTCATTGTCTTGCCAGATATGAAGCGTGCGTACCTCGGGACACACTACAAGATAGCCATTGCGTCCATCTTTTCCCACCTGCATTATCAGGATAGATGACATGTCCATTCTCATCAGGCATTCATAAAGCGCTGGATTATGCTTTGAAAGATGTTGGAAATCGGTCGCCGCATATCTTCCGTTCTCCATCAACTCTGAGATATTCTCGAATGTCCCAACGACATTCCCTTTGACCACATCTTTCATCTCTCCCTTTGGGTCGATCCATAAGATATTGCTGAAGCCAAGGGTTGACTCGATAATCTCGACCGCATTGACAAGCTTCTCACTGACATCGCCATCCATCTCGAATATATCCTCTATCCGACGGAATATATCATACAGATAATGATTCGCCAGCGAGGTAATGGTTAACTTATCGTGCTTCTCCGGTACATATATGACAAAACAATTCCTTCCCTTCGACTTTCCCCTGTACAACGCCTTGTCCATCAAGGAGAACAGCCAATCGAAATTCGTTGCATTGTCTGGGAAGCTGCATGTTCCAATCGTTGCCGTAATATATGGCATCGCGTTTTTTACCATCAGCCTTTTCCGGAAGATCGGATCTGGCAACTTCTCGTTTTTGATGAACATCCCATCAAAAAACTCGTGAAGCTCATCATAGTCGTTCCCTTTTGTATACACAGCGAGGAACTCATCTCCGCCAAACCTTCCAATCAACCCGCAATCACCGAAGTACTCCCTGAGGCTTTCGGCTACACCTGTCAACACATCATCCCCCGTCCTGTGGCCATAATGATCATTGATATCCTTGAAATTATCCAAATCGATGATCGCCAAGGTAAAAGGTGTGTTCTCTCTAATCAATGAATGGATGTATTCCATCATGTAGGGACGAGAAATCAACCCAGTCAAGGAATCGTGAAAAACAAACCGTTCTTCTCTTTTCATCAATTCTTTGAAGAAAGGATATTGCGACAAAACTCTTACATCATACATTTCAATCACCTTCTTATACTACATTCACGATACCAAAAGTCAGCAATGCATGCAAGAGTCTTTTTTGCCTTTTTTATTCAAAATGCCTTGTGGAACATCCACAAGGCACAATGTTTTAAATACAGTGGGCGCTGCCTGGCTCAAAGCCAATATAGGCAATGTCGCCCATGTTGTAGATCTTCTTTCCTTTCGGATTATATTCGTGGATGATCAACTTCGTATCGCCAAACATGACATGATACAGCTGATAGGCACCCATAAAGCTGGAAACAACGACCTTGACTGGGAAATACCCTTCGTCCCTAAGTTGCGTGGATTCTGGACGCAATACCACGGTGGTCGCATCTCCCACCGCAATGTCAGACGCATCTGCCACTTTCACCTTTGTGCCACGGATGTCGACAATGCCAATGTTTCCTTCATGCTTCGTCATCTTTCCTTCCAGGAAATTAGCATCGCCAATAAAGTCTGCCACAAACTTGTTCTTTGGATGATAATAGATCTCTTGCGGCGTTCCCATCTGCGATACAACGCCCTTCTCCATGATGATGATGCAATCGGAAAGCGCCATTGCTTCACTTTGGTCATGCGTGACATAGATCGCGGTAATCCCCGCCTCTTGCTGGATGCGTCTGATCTCGGTTCTCATTGTGACACGCAGCTTTGCGTCCAAATTGCTCAAAGGCTCATCGAAGAGAAGAACTCCTGGCTCTAGCACAAGCGCACGCGCCAAGGCGACACGCTGTTGCTGGCCACCAGACATCTGGTTGGTCATGCGTGATTCCATGCCCTCAAGACCAACTAGCTTCAGGATATTTGTCACCCTGCGCTTGATCTCATCGGCGGGAATCTTGCGAATCTTCAAACCGTATGCAACATTGTCGAAAATATTGTAGTGCGGCAACAGCGCATAGCTCTGGAAAACCATTGCCGTGTCTCTCTTGTTTGGTGTCAATTCATTGATTGGCTCATCACCCAAGTAGATTTCACCTTCGTCTGGGCTTTCAAAACCAGCGATCATACGCAAGGTTGTGGTCTTTCCACAACCAGAAGGACCAAGCAATGTCACAAAGGAACCCGGCTTGATCTCAAGCGAAGTATCTTTTACTGCATAGAAATTCTTTTTTGTCTTAGGATCCTGGTATATCTTGGAAATATGCTCAAGACGCACACCCTTTTTCTCTTTTGCCATGACTTAGGCCTCCTCTTTTATCTTTCTGCTTGTCCCAAAGTATTTCATTACGATATTCATTAACAACACTGCGCTATACGTAATCAAAATCAAGATCGACGCAAACGCACAGGCAATGCTGTAGGCTCCCTTTTCGGCGAACTCATTGATCTGCACGGTAATTAACAAATACTGTGGCGTCACCAACAGGATAATCGCGGAAATAGCCGTAATGGAACGAACAAACGCCGTCACCAAGCCACTCAGGAACGAATCCTTGATCAAAGGCAAGGTCACCGTCATAAACACCCTGAAACTATCGGCACCCATGTCATAGGCGCTTTCCTCAATGCTCTTGTCAATCTGGCGCAAAGCGGAAATACCGCTTCTAGTGCCTGTAGGCAAGCTTCTTACGACAAAGACAATGATCAGAATCAAGCCACTGCCATACAAGCCACTCATGATCCCCGTATGGAACAAGCCACCCGAAAAACCACGAATATATCCAACGCCCAAAACCGTTCCCGGAACTGCCATTGCCAACATGGAGACAGCCTCGATAAAACCCTTGGCCTTAAACTGCCTCTTGACCACTAGATACGAGATGATCATGCTAAGAAGCGCTGTTATCGGAGCCGAGATCAAACTCAAGACAAATGAATCGCGGAATGCCTGTAGACCATGGTATTTCGAAAACACCTGACCAAACCATTTGAATGTCAATGGCGTGAACTTATACCCCCATGTCGGGAACAGGGCACCAATTGGAACACAAATATACATGCCAATGACAAAGACCGCTGCCAACGAACACAATATCGTCAAAGGAATCGTAACGCTCTTGTCTTCGATTAACATGCGTGCCCTGGAAGCCTTTCCCGTCAATGTGGCGGCTGTCTTGGCCTCAAGGTAATACTTCTGCACAGCAAACATTAACAAGGTGATGCAGAGCAACACAACCGCCATGGCGGCCGCTCCTTCTTTGTCATATGCACCTGTGATCTGTAGATAAATCGTGGTAGCCAATGTATCGTAGCTGCCACCGATGATCATGGGATTGGCGAAATCCGCGATGGATTCAATGAATGTGACAAGGAAAGCGTTTCCCAATCCTGGCAACAACAACGGAAGCGTCACGCTTGTAAATACCTTCATCCTTGTGGCACCCATGTCTCGTGCCGCCTCTTCCAGGGAAGGATCGATGTTCTTCAACAATCCCTTCAACATCATGTAGCAGACTGGGAAAAACGTCAATGTCTGGACAATGACAATCCCCCAGAACCCATACACATTGTTGTCATAGATGCCAAGCAGGAAACGAGTGATCAATCCAGCCTTGCCAAACAACATGATCATGGAAAGACTTAACACAAATGGTGGCGACACCACCGGTAACATGGAAACCACCTGGAACAAGCCACCGATCACTTTCCTTAGTCGCACATACACTTCAACATACGCAAACAACAAGCCCACCACGGTGGACAATATGCCAACCAAGAACCCCACCTTTAGGGTATTGGTAATGGCCTTGATGAAATTCGGCATAGCCATAATACGCTTAAACGTATTCAGCGTAATTTGACCGCCACTGACAAAACTGTCCACCAGAAGTATCGCAAGGGGATACAGAATGAACAGTGTCAAAAAGGCTATGAGCAAGACGATGGTCGTGACCATGACGGGATCAGCCATCAGTTTTTTTCTATCCAGCTCGGCACCTTGGGAACTTTTTGCCATATTATTCCTCCTGTCAAAAAACATAGCCCGCCCTAGGGGCGGGCTATGATGTGATTATACCTTACTCTGTCTTGAAACGGTCGTCGCCACCGCCAAGTGCCTTCATGACTTCTTCAATGTATTTTGTTGTATTCTGTTTTGCATCTTCAAAGTCGTAATCCATGACATTGTCTGGATCCAAGCCAAATTCCTTGGCGATCTCTGGTTGTTGCGCATTGTCGATGCACAAGAACTGATACGAGCCATTCTTTGCTCCAAGCTCCACGCAATCCGGTGTCAAGGCATATTCAATCCAAAGCTTTGCCGCATTCGGATGCTTTGCGCCCTTGAAGATCGCCGTAGCGCCTACTTCAAAGCTTGTTCCCGAGGAAGGGATGATCAAGCCAATGTTGCCATAGCCATTGTCCACAATCTGGGTAACGCCATCATGCAGGAAGCCAATGCCTACGACACACTCGCCTGTGCCAACATTCTTCGATGGACCAGAACCAGACTTTGTGTAAATCTGGATGTTCTTATCGAGGTCTACCAGATACTGGATGCCCTCGTCATGGCCATACTTCTGGATCATTGTGTTGATGACCAGCTTCGCCGTTCCAGCGGTGTTGTAGTTGGACAGCCAAATCAAGCCCTTGTATTCGTCCTTCAACAAATCTGCCCAATCCTGTGGCGCATCGATGTTCATTCTGGCAAGCTCATCTGTATTGACCATAAAGCCAAGGATTCCCTTGTAGATGCCATACCAATAGCCATCCGCATCACGGTACATGTTGCTCAACAAATGCGAAGCATTCTCTGCCTCATACGCCTCAAGCAACCCTTCCGAAGCAACAACGTTGTATGGATCGGTCGTTCCGCCAAACCAAACATCCGCCGAAGGATTTCCATTTTCTTCCTCGATCTTTGCCTGGACTTCGCCAGTGGAGATACGCTGATACTGCACTTTGATGCCGTATAGCTTTTGGAAGTTGTCGCATGCTGCTCTCAGGTAGTCCTCTTCGCAAGAACCATAGACAACCAATTCGCCTTCAGCCTTGGCTGCCTTCACAAGCTCGCTTTCTTCCACCGAAGCAGTCGTGGATGTCTGCGTTTGGGTCTGGGTGCTGGTGTTGCCAGTGCCACCGCCACATGCGGCTAACATCGACATTGCCATTGCCAGAGCAAGAAACTTTGTGAAACTCTTTTTCATTTGATTCTCCTCCTCAAATCAACTGTCCGTATCCCACGGACTAAACTTTTATAAGTTTAATTCCTTTTTCCTCATTTGTCAACTCATTTGTTGAAGGTTTGTCAGACGCAAATTCCCACCCATACAAATATACACAAAACGCGGCTATCCACCGCGTCTTTTGGGTGATTGGCTTCGAGCCAATCACCCATTGTTCTTTATGTACTCATCAACCGAAATACGAGAAATCCGATACGATCTTCCCTCTTTTTTCGCCTGCAGGACATTCTCCTTGATCAACGCATACACTTGTGAAACAGACACACCCAATGACTCTGCTGCTTCCTTTGCGCTCATCTTCTCATCCAGCCCAGCTTCTTTCTTCCTGATCTCATAGATTACCGCATTTTCCTGATACAGCGTCAGAGGATGTCCAAGATACCTCATGATCGCCAATTCATCCACGGCATCCCTTACAGCATTATGCGTTTCCCTGTATCTTGCGCTGCCCGTCAAGATATGCGTCATCGACTCTACGCCAAAGTTCCTTTTCATCCTTCCGCTTCGGCAAAATTCTGTATACGCAGGAATCTTCTGGTTGTATTGTCTGTATGCCGCAATCTTCATGATATCATACCACGACACATAATCCAGCTCCAGCAAATGCTTATAGTCAAAACCCGCGTTATACGCAAGCACGGAAGAAACCTGGTACCTCTCTAACAAGCCTTGGATCATCACCATTACTTCCCTGCGGGTAGCGATGATGCCCTTTTCAATATGCAATGCCCCCGAATACATCGCCCCATGCCTGTACTCGGGATTCAGGATATAGTAACGTTTATCGACACATTCAAAAGTTGTCGCATCCGCAATAACAACCCCAATGGACATCACTTCGTCCGACCATGTGGTCTCCGTGTCAATGACCGCACAATACTTTTCACTCATTACGCAACTCCTCCAACAGCCTAATGATACCACGATAAAACGCTTCATGGCCATTCATTGTGAAATGTACGCCGTCATATGCAAGTTCCACGCCCCATTCATTCGCATCGCCAAAGAAACAACCTCGTTCCTTGGCAATATTTCTGTACGCCAGCGCCAATTGTCTTGCTTCATCGATCATTCGTTGCGATTCAACCCATGCCCCCATCCGTACAGACACAGGCGCAACCAACAACACCTTTCCATGGTTCATCAACATCGCCACAAAACGATTCATCCTCTCGACGATATCCCGCAGGGGATACCCCTGCAGGATATCGTTTGTCCCAAGCATGACGATTGCGCCATCCGTATCCTGCAACATGTTCTGATACATGGCGTATTCCCTCTCATGCGGCACGCATAAGCCAACATATCCTTCATTGACCACTTCAATTCCATGAATCCTTCCCGTCCAACGAACATCCCTTGGGTATCTATCGCCAAGGAAGCCCCTTGGGTCATAGCCATATGTGTTGGAATCGCCAATACACACTATCTTCATATGCTTCAAGACACTGTAAGGACTTCTTTAAAGT
>OMYM01000169.1 GCA_900315225.1 uncultured Erysipelotrichaceae bacterium
TGGACACGAAGGGCATAGTACAGGTAGTCTGTGTTTGGGTATATGTCGGTTGTTGCGCCTGCACGCTTATGTTCTTGGAATACCCATTGCACTGCCTTGTATTCTTCACTTGCTTGGTAGGGAATGGTGTCATTTGCGGCGGGATAGAAGTTTGGGGTGGCCAGACAATCGTCCTTGATGGGATATATGACAAGACTGCGGTTAAGCAACTTGGAGAGTTGTTTTGCCATGACTGCCATGATTTCCTTGGGGGAAGTTGCCTTGGCAAGCTGGCGGTCTGTCTCTAAGACAACGCTCATGCGTTGACTGGATTTAGCTGCCTGGCGGGCGTTTTGTTTCAATTGGTTGGCGAGGGTGCTGATGGTGAACGCTGCCGCCAACATGACCAGGAATGTGACAGGGTATCCAGTTCCATAGGCGTAGAACGTAAAACGCGGGGTGGTGAACAACAAATCAAACAACAACACATTGACAATCGCCCAGACCATGCTGAAGGCACGGTGGTTGGTGGTGATCGACACCAACAACAATCCCAACAGATACACCATGATGATATTAGCATCGGTGAAGCCTAGGTGGAAAAACAGAAAGCCAAGCAAGGTGCTGGCTGCCAAGGCGCCAAAGAATATCGCGGTATCGTGCAACAATGTCCGATGGATGTCCTCGTTGGCTTTTTTGGCTACGTATATCTTGGTGCCATGGTCGGGGATGATAAAATAATCAAGATCTGGCGCATAGGCAACAAGCCGATCGGTAAACGAGCTTTTCCTTCTGAGCAGGCGGCTGACGGTGTTGGTTTGTCCAACAACGATGCAGGAGACATCGCATAGCCTGGCGTATTCCGATATCTGGAAAGGAACATCGTCGCCGATGACGGTATCGATGCGTGCCCCGAGTTTCTCCGCGAGATTCATGTTGTTTCGCAAGCGTTTTTTATCGTCGTCCGACATGGATGCACTGGCAGGTGTTTCAACGAAAAGGGCGGTGAGCTTGCCGCCAAGGGCGGCGGATATCTTCGCTGCCGCATGGATCACCTTGGCGTTGGAAGTAGAAGATGACAAGCATGCCAAGACATGCTCGCGCTTGTCTTGCCATGCTTGCTCGTTTGTTTCTACATGTGGAAGCACTTCTGGATGTCTTTCCATTTTCCAAGGACCAAGATGTGCTGGCTTTTCGATAACATGGTATCACTTGTTACCACAATGCTGGGACGGTCGATGTTACGGATAGCAAGAAGATTGAGGTTGTATCTTTTGCGGATGTCGAGTTCACCTACTGTCCTGCCTTGCCACTCATCGGGAACAGCGAGATCGTATATCGCAAATTCACTGTCCAGGGCGATATAGTCTAGGACATGGTCGGTGGTGTGGCGGATGGCAGTCAATGCTGCAAGCTGTTTTTCAGGGTATACCACATAGTCGGCACCATTGCGCAAGAGAAATTTCTGGTGTACCTCGCGGGAAGCGCGTGATACGACTTTTTTCGCGCCTAGTTCCTTTAACAGGGATGTGCATTCCAGGGAGCTTTGGAAATCTTCTCCGATTGCCACAAAACAGACATCATAATCCCTGACACCAAGGGTTCGCATGAATCCTTCGTTTGTCGCATCCCCAATCTGGGCATCGGTCACGATGGGAAGGATATCGTTGACCCGTTGCTCATCCTTGTCGATTGCCATCACTTGATGGTTGAGTTCATTGAGTTTTTCAGCCACGCCTTGACCGAATCTGCCAAGACCAATCAATAATACAGATTTCATGTTTACCTCTCATTATCCAACGGTTATTTTTTCCAAGGGGAAGACGCTTTTCGTTGATTGATGCGTGTGTTGTGCGGCATAGATTACCGTCAAGCCACCGACTCTTCCCAGGAACATCAAGATGATCAAGATGAGGCGGGAGAATTGTCCCAGGTGGCTGGTGATGCCAAGGGTAAGCCCTACGGTTCCAATGGCGGAAGCTGTTTCAAACAAGCATGCCAATAAGGGCATGTGTTCGATGGTGCTGATGATCAGCCCGCTGATAAAGAACAAGACGAAGTACATCAGCACGATAGCAATGGCAGTGCGTATAATGCCTTCTCCAATCCTTCTGCCAAAGCACTCGACATGTTCCTTGCGCTTAAACACAGCCACCGCCGTTAACAATAATACCGCAAGTGTCGAGGTTTTCAAGCCTCCAGCGGTTGATCCAGGCGATCCCCCGATCAACATCCAGATGATCATAAGAGATTGTCCGCCATCGCTGATCATGTTCAAATCCGTTGTATTGAACCCAGCTGTGCGCAGGGTGACAGATTGGAAGAGAGATGGTAATATCCTTTGCCCAGCAGGCAGGTGGCTGTATTCAAGGAAAAACAGCCACAGGAAAGGAATCATGATCAGGATGACAGACGTTGTCAATACAATCTTGCTTTGAAGACGGTAATGCTTAAAATGAAAACGATGGGTCTTGATGTCGTCCCAGACAAGAAAACCAATGCCGCCAATAGTGATCAATGCGACAATTGTCAAGTTGACTACACCATGTTGAGGAAACGAGGTTAAGGAAGAATACTGTTCCTTGACACCCATGAGATCAAACCCCGCATTGCAAAAGGCAGAAACAGAGTGGAAGACAGCCCGCCAAATCCCGGATAAAGGACCAAACTCTTGTATAAATACCGGCAACAGGAGAATTGCGCCAAGTAACTCAATGGCTAGTGCCGTTGTCACAATGAATCGGGTCAAGCGGATAATTCCCCCAAGCTGTGGGGCGGATATCGCTTCTTGCATGAGACTTCTTTGCAAAAGACCGATCTTTCTCCCTGAGATAAAACTCAGGCAAATGGCTGCCGTGATGACTCCCATGCCTCCGACCTGGATCAAAAACAGAATAATTGCCTGCCCAAGCGGCGTCCAAAAGGTCGCTGTGTCTTGCACCACCAATCCTGTGACGCACACGGCAGAAGTGGCGGTAAACAGACAATCGGAGAATGCTGCGTGTCCCTTTGGGACACTGGCAGCAGGGATCATTAACAACAATGCCCCAAACAGTATAAACATAATAAACCCAAGCGAGATAATCTGAAACGTGCTGAGTCGATACTTGCCTAGTATTCTCATGTTTCCTCCTTTTTTATAATGTAGAGTATACAGGCGCAATGATAAGATTATCATAAGATTTTGCTCATTGGTATAAAGAAAGTATAAAGATGCATAGACGAAAGGATATCATCATAATGCAATCTTAATTCCATGATCATAACCTTTAACACCGTCTTAGTCAAAAAAGCCATACAATCAAAATGTGTAAAGAAAGGCGGGAAAGAAGTATGTTGGAAGCGATTCTCATTGTATCAACGATCAGTATGTTTATATACTGTTATTTTTTGGTAAGACTTTTTTGTCGTCTGATATACCGGAAACCACAGAAATCTTGAATGAATATATGCATCTAAGCATAGCCGGTATTCTTTGAGCAGGAACAAAGGAAAGCAGCTTCGTGGGAGAATATCCATGCTCCCACGAAGCTGCTTTTATTTCTTTAACTTTACCGTGAAGGTGCTTCCTTCTCCTGGGATGCTTTTCACAAGTGTCAATCCCAGGCCATTGCCTTGGGTGGCATGGGAAGTATCGCCTTGATAAAACTTGTCAAAGATGTTCTACTTTATGGAGCTTGTGATTGCAAGAGAAAACCTGGTATTCGGCATACTATGTTTGGCTACTTGGTTCCAACCAGAAGCTTGGAGCCAGACAAAGCCATCCATGTCGCCTCAAAGGGCGACATGAACATGTTGTTTGTCGTGTCGATGAGTTCGACTTTCGCATAGCCCATTTGTTTGAGTTTCGCTACAAAAGCGTCCATATCGCCATATCTTTCCTTGGACATGATGTCGTGGATGGCAAAGGTTCCTCCCTTCTTCAAAGTGCGCAATGTCTCAAGCAGGAGTTTTTGGCGATTGACACCCGTGATATTGTGGTAGACGTAGTTGCTTGTGACAGCGTCAAAGGTTTCATCTGGGAAGTCCAATCTATTAGCATCGCCATGACGGAATTCAACGTTTTCCACTTGTTCAGCCTTGGCGTTGTCTTGGCAAAGCTTTTGGTTGAATGAAGCGTATTCTGGTCCCCAGCGGTCTATGCCAATGAAGCGGGATGTTGGGTTGTGTTTGGCGCATGTGATGGTTAGCGCACCACTGCCACAGCCAACGTCCAGTCCGATTCCATCCTCTGGCAATTTGACATATTGGGCGATTCCTTCGATGATCTGACGCGACATCTGTCTTTTTCCATCATAGGAAAACGCGTTGTACATGAGGTACATCCAGGTTGTTGCCGTGCCACCGACAATCCCTAGCGCCATGAGTGCGCCTGGAATGAGTGGGTTTCCTAGGTGTTTGTGCTTGGCAAGCAGGGAAAGTGTTGCGCAGCCCATTGATGCGGCGGCAGTGCTTGCGACCATGCCTTTCGGCATCCAGTTCTTGTAGTCAGGTTTCATGTGTTTCTCCTTTTTTTCTTATATCCGCAATCGCAATATGGCCCATGTTTTGCTAGAGTGAAGGATCGAACAAAAGTGGATGCGCCACCAGCTTCGCTCATTGCATAGTCCAGATGGCACATCGCTGGGACGAGTTCGAAAAGACCCAGTTCCTTCATCAACGTGCAGATGCCACATGTATAGAATCGTGCTTCATAGCCACTTCCATCAGGATAAGGCAAAAAGTCCATGTTCCAAGAATAGGGGTTGCGGTCTGCCGCATTGAGCGCGGCTGTTTTCTTCATTCCCTCGATGTCTTTGACGGTGAACTTGGCTTTTCCCATGATTTGGCAAAACAGCTTCATGGGCAGTGTCATCATGGCTTTCTCGTAGTATTGCGACAGCTTCTCGACATCAGGGAGCTTTGGCATATGCAGCACAAAGGACGCTAGCATGGCGCAACTGACGATGTTCATGGCAAAGCGGTCTTCTGGCTCAAATGTTGGCAATCGTTCAACCAGCTTGCGGTATTCCTTCTTTGCTATGCGCGCGATGTACCGTGCTTCGGGGCGACCATAGCCCAGCGTATCGGTAAGTTGTTTCTGGAAACTCCCTTCAAACAATAGCCACATTGTCAAGGGAAGGGGTATATACTTCATCATGACCTCCTTCGTTAGCGATTGCTAACTAATACTGTATCTCATTTGACAGAAAATGTATACCAGAATGATCAAATATCTGAAACAGATATTTACAATCGTTCTGCATATAACAGCAGGCGGTGCAGAATTCTACCTTTTTGTGCGTTCGAGTATAAAGACCAGAATGCGCGGCTTACCCGCGCATTCTCTATGTCTGTATTTTGCTATAAACGCAACATTTATGAAACATTATGATAAATGTAAAAATATAATAGTTGTTTTTTGCAGAAGACGGTGAAAGCTTTTACATTATGTGAAAGTGATGGTATAATAGTAACGTTCACTTTTATCTGCGCTCCAGCAAGCAGATGGAGGGTCGAACATAAATACGGAGGTATATATGAGATTGAACATGTTGCCGCGCAAAGCTATATCGCTCATAACAGCGCTTGCTGTTGCATGGAGCGTTTTGCCGGTCGCTGCCGAGGGTGAAACCAGCGGCACTTCGATTCCTTTCTATCCTGTCGATGTGGATATCGACCTAAGGAATGGTGCGCAAGAGGATTCCCAGAAGGCAGAAAGCTTGCTTTCTTACAGTGATTCCGATGTTGTGCGTGTCTCCATCGTTTTGGAGGGACAGTCAACGGCGGAAGCGTATTCCGGACAGGCAACGACCAATGCCGAGGCATTGAACTACCGTGCTCAACTGGAAAACGCGCAAAATGATGTCGCTGAGCGTATCGAGACGGATGTCCTTGGCGGCCAAGAATTGGATGTTGTCTGGAATTTGACATATGCGACAAACCGTATGTCTGCCTATGTGCAGTATGGCCAGATTGAGGATATCAAGGCAATCGAGGGAATCAAGGACGTTGTCATTGAGCGTCGCTATGATGTTCCTGAGACAAGACAGGAAGAAACGAACCCTGAAATGTATTCTGCTGGAGACATGACAGGTTCACCTGCCGCCTGGGCTTCTGGCTACACAGGCATTGGCGAGACTGTAGCAATCGTCGATACAGGCGTTGACACAGACCACCAGTCGTTTGACCCTTCAGCATATACGTATTCCATTGCCCTCCTTGCTGGAAAGGCTGGCATGACATACGAGGAATATGCTGAAGCAAACGGCATCATGACAAAGAAGGATATCGAAGCTGTCTTGGAACAACTCAATGCCTACAAGCGTGAAGAGACTTGCACAGCCGATGACTTCTATATCAACAACAAGATTCCTTTCGGATACAACTACGTTGATAGAGACTTTGATGTAACGCACGACAATGATGGTCAGGGATCCCACGGTTCCCACGTTGCAGGTATTGCGGCAGCCAACAAGTATGTTCCTAATGGCGATGGCACATATGCCAATGCGCTACAGACAGTATTTGTGCAAGGTCAAGCGCCAGATGCGCAGATCCTTGCCATGAAGGTGTTTGGCAAGGGTGGCGGAGCTTACGATTCCGATTATATGGCGGCGATTGAAGACGCAATGATTCTTGGAGCAGCTTCTGTCAACCTGTCCCTTGGCTCTGCAAGCACTGGTTATTCCTTTAGCGATGAGTACCAGGATATCATGGATTCCCTTGAAGGCAGTTATACTGTCGCATCGATTTCCGCAGGCAACCGTTATGAATGGACACATGAGACAGCGTATGATTACCTGGTCAACGATGACATCAACTATTCTACAGGTGGCTCTCCTGGTACATTCGACAATTCCTTCACCACAGCTTCCATTAACAATGTTGGATCGGTAGGCGATTACGTCAGCCTGGATGGCGATATGGTGTTCTACACCAATGGCGCAAGTGCTTCCAACGAAGTGTTCACTTCCCTGGCTGCTGATGGAGACAAGGAATTCGAATATGTCGCAATCGAGGGATTTGGTACCGATGAAGATTTCGCAGCCCTTGGCCAAGATATCCTTGGCGGCAAGATCGCAATTTGCTCAAGAGGCTCGACAAGCTTCTACCAGAAGGCAAATGCAGCCGTAGCAAATGGCGCTGCTGCGACATTGATCTACAACAACACAACAGGAACAATCACCATGAACATGACGGGTTACAGCTACACCAACCCAGCAGCTTCCATCACAAAGGCAGATGGCTTGAAGTTCATTGAAAAGGGTGAGAAGAAAGAAACAGCTGATGGCACTGTATATTATACAGGCAAGGTCACGGTTGCCCAGAAACCTGGTGCTTCCAAAGGCGATGCTGATGCAAAGCTACAGATGTCCGATTTTAGTTCCTGGGGCATCACACAGGCATTGACACTGACTCCTGAGATCACGACTCCTGGTGGAAACATCTACTCCATCAATGGCGTAGATCCTAGTGGCAAGGCATATGAGAACAACTCTGGAACATCCATGGCTGCTCCTCAGAATGCAGGCATGAGCGCTGTCCTGGCACAATATGTCAGGGAAACCGGTTTGGCAGAAAAGACAGGTCTAGCAAACCGTACAATCGTTCAGTCATTGATCATGTCAACGGCTATCCCGGTTGTTGAATATAGAGGCGAAGAAGAACCAGCCAATTGGTATGGACTTGGCAAGCAGGGCGCAGGTCTTGCGAATGTCGAGAATGCAATCAATGCGAAGTCATTGATCCTGATGGACGAATCCGCCACAAAGTCTGCTTCCGATGGCAAAGTCAAGGCAGAGCTTGGCGATGATCCGGAAAAGAATGGCGTATACGTTGTCAAGTATAGCATCAACAACATAACAGATACAGATCTAAGCTACACGCTTGATGCAGATGTATTCACCCAGGCGATTGCTGAAGACGAAGACTACAAGTACCTTGCGACATACACAACGCCAATCGATGCGACAGTCGCGTTCAAGGTGGATGGCGTAGATGCTACAGATGCAATCACGGTTGCCGCAAACGCTTCCGTTGATGTCGAGGCAACCATCACATTGAGCGATGCCGCAAAGGCTAATTTCGCCGAGAACTACCCAAGTGGTGCATATGTAGAAGCATATCTGTTCGTCAAGCCAACAGAAACAGAAGATGGCGCTTTGGAAGATGTTGAATACAGCATCCCTGTCTTGGCATTCTATGGTTCCTGGGGCACGGCATCCATGTTCGAGCCAGGCACATACGTAGAATTCTGGAATAACACAGATGACCAGAATATGTCAAACCTTGAGCACTACATGAACATGCCGAAGCAGATGTACTCCATGGCTCGCCTTGAGTCGTACATCATCTCTTATGATTATCCATTCTACAACAACTACTTTGATGTAAATGGATATCCATACGCAATCAACGCCTTTGCTTCGGAAGTTACACCTGCCTATGACTATGAGGCAATTTCTTCCAAAGCAGTCTTCGACCAGATGAACTATACGCCAATCAGAAATGGTGCATACGCTGTAGGATATATTGAGAACAGCGATGGCGAAATCATCTATCAGACAGAAGCCACTGAATATGCGTTTGCCCGTTTCTATCATCCTGACTATGGTTGGGTCGAATACGGAAACAACGGCGAAGGTTTGTACTATTTCGGTGGACATTACCATGACTTCAGCGATGTCGACCTAGCACAACTTGGTGTCAAGGAAGGCGACAAGCTCAAGTTTGTCGGTACTGTCCTGCCTGAATACTACACATTGGGCAACGAGGAATTCTCCGTTGAGGATGCCAAGGCTCTTGTTGATGCGGGATTGGTTGATGGCTGCACCAGTGTCTTCAATTTCGTGGTTGATGACACAGAACCAAAGATCGTCGACATTCAGAGTGTCAATGACATCACGACAGGAAAGACCACATTGAAGGTGGCTGCTGTCGATAACGAGCAGATTGCGGCAGTGATTCCAATCTATGTGACAGATGACGGCTATAGTTTCATTGACCGTGTGGTTCCAGAAAAGGCGCTACCAGGAACAGAACAGACATGCGAAATCGATATCACTGGCTACGATGTTGAGAA
>OMYM01000053.1 GCA_900315225.1 uncultured Erysipelotrichaceae bacterium
AGATGCGATCCATCAATTCCTCGAAACTTTTCCCCTCAATGCCGTTGAAGGAGAAATGCAAAACGGGATATTTTGCCATGTATTCGTCTACGAGGTCTTCCCGCTCCATGATTGCCAGCCCCTCGAAAAGCCTTCTTGTGTCTTCCTTGTCGTTGCAGATGTTGAAGAATTCTTCCAGTGTGGAAAGCATCAGGCTCTTGCCGAACCTTCTAGGGCGTGTGATTAGCGTAACCTTGTCCGCCGAATCGAGCATGCCCGCCAAAAGCTTGGTCTTATCGACATAATACCAGCCGTTCTTCCTAATTGTCCCGAAGTCTGTTTCGCCAACTGGAACCTTGATTGCCATAAAGAACCCTCCCTTCGTTTCTTCTGTAATTCATTATATCACCGTTTAAGAAATAAAAACAACGAAAATGAAATAATCGATGATGCATTCACAAAACAATAAACTGCTGGCTGACACTGTGGGATTCCACCTGATTGTACCTCTGATGATGCAGCATATGAACTTTCCTATTCGACAACAGTTATGCCTTCCAATGCAAGTAGTTTTCTCTTCTTATCGATGCCACCAGCATATCCTGTAAGGTTTCCATTTGATCCAACAACCCGATGACAGGGGATGATGAGAGAGATAGAGTTATGTCCAACAGCATTGCCGATGGCTTGTGCTGACATTCGTTGGATGTTGTGTTCTTTAGCAATCCTATTTGCTATCTCGCCATAGGTCATTGTTTGGCCATAGGGAATCGTTAACAAGATTTTCCACACTTCTTGGCGAAACGGTGTTGTTCTCATGAGGAGTGGAGGTGTAAAGTTGGGGATCTTGTTGTTGAAGTAGATATCTAGCCATTGATCGACTTGCTCGAATATGGGAAGAGGTTTTACGGTGTGACGGGGATCTAAGGTTTCGCCAAAGTGTTTCTGGCCATCGAACCAAAGACCGGTCAGGGCATTGCCATTGCTGGCAATGGTGATGCCCCCAAGGGGTGAGTCATAGTGGTGAATATAGTCCATAGTTCCATTGATGCTTTAGCATGTCAACGCATCCATTTTCTTTAAAGCTAATGCCTTCCTTTACCAACAGTTCTTTCTGTTCAGGGAAGTGTGGCGCAAGGCGACCAGCGTGATTGACAACGCGGTGACAGGGGTATTTGCCATAGTATTGGGATATGCTTAACACTTTTCCTACCAAGCGGGCGTTTTTGTCTCTACCGATTAAACGGGCGATTTGTCCATATGAAGCAACGTTTCCTTTCGGTATTTCCGCCACAACAGCGAGTATCTCGTAAATTAAATGATCGTCCAGTATCATATCAGTGCCGATATCCAGTTTACCGCTATGACAATCATTAGCAGGCTTAGAGCCATGCTTATGATGGAAGCTGTGAATAGCTTTGAAGACCTTGTCTTTATCTGTAGGAAAAAGCCTATGGCTGATAAGACAATACCTGGGAATGGTGCTATAAGAAACAACATGTAGTCAATCAACAGCAGAGTACCTATGATCTCAGATCCAGGAAAGAACAATATTGTCAATCCCCCAATGATTAACAATAAACCTGCCGCAATATAGGCGATGATTGGGGTGAAAACACAGATCCTTGCTATAGTTTCTACTTTCATCACTTGATCCTCCAATTACTACGTAATCAAGTATAGCACAGTTTTCATGTTATGTTATGGACATATGTCATTGTGCGTGATACAATCAGGCAAGAAAAGGAGAGAATCATTATGAGTTTTCCAAAAGGTTTCTTATGGGGTGGCGCTACGGCTGCCAATCAGGTTGAAGGCGGTTGGAACGAGGGAGGCAGAGGTCCTGCCAAGACCGATGTGACAACCGGTGGAACGGTCAGTGAACCCCGCTACATTACGTATCTTGACAAAGATGGCAATCCAGGAAAGATGAACCAGTTTGCTCATCTTCCTGAAGGCGCAAAGTATTACGTTAATCCAGACTATTATTATCCTAACCACAAGGCTGTAGACCAATACCATCGCTACAAGGAAGATATTGCTTTGTTTGCGGAGATGGGATACAAGGTATACCGCATGTCGATCTCTTGGTCTCGCTTGTTCCCCAAGGGAATTGAAAAGGTTCCCAACCAAGAGGGTGTCGAACATTACCGCAAAGTGTTTGAAGAACTGAGAAAGTACGATATCGAGCCATTGGTAACCATTTGGCATTTCGATACACCTCTGTATCTGGAACAAGAACTTGGTGGTTGGCAGAACCGTGAACTGATCGATCATTATGTTCGCTTTGCGACTACATGTTTCACAGAATACAAGGGATTGGTTCATTATTGGCTGACATTCAATGAGATCAACAATGAGTGTGCGTTCATTGATATGATCAATGAACAGCTTCACATGTCAAAGGAAGAGGTAGATGCCCGTTACCGTGAAGCATACCAGCTTCTGCATTATCAACTTGTTGCTAGTGCAAAGGCAGTGCAGATTGGTCATGCGATTGATTCCAACAACATGATCGGATGCATGCTCTCGACCTCCTGCACATATCCAATGACATGCGATCCAAACGATGTCCTCAAGGCAGAGCATGCCTGGGAGAATGCGACATATTACTGTGGCGATGTCCACGTATTCGGCACATATTCCCCGTTTGCCAAGAGATTGTGGAAGGAACATGACTGTGACCTCGACATCACCGAGGAAGATTTGGCAGAGCTTGAAGCAGGAACAGTGGACATGTACACATTCTCGTATTACTCTTCCAGTGTCGCTACGACACATGATGTCAGCGAGAAGGCTGGAGGAAACATGTCTACAGGCGCAAAGAACCCATACCTGCAATATAGCGACTGGGGATGGTCATTAGATCCAACAGGCTTGCAATACTTCTTAGAGAAGATCTATGACCGCTATCGCATTCCTCTGATGATCGTAGAAAATGG
>OMYM01000015.1 GCA_900315225.1 uncultured Erysipelotrichaceae bacterium
ACAACAATCTCTCCTTCATGGTTAGATTTGTCAATATAATACGCTGGCTCTTGACCACCTAGAATGACAGGAATAGCACCAGCTTTAGAGCCCTTTTGCGTAATGTATTCGCCACGAAATACATTTGCAACATCAGAAAGAGGCATTTTTCTTATGCTGTCATCAAATGACAACAAATTGTTTCGATAGTACTCATATTGCTTTTTTCTTGCCGCAAGCTCTTCATTAAGCTTTGACGTGAGTTCTGATGTAAGATCAGTGAAATTGTCCAATATCCGAACAATTTCACGTTGTACCTCCAACGAAGGTACAGGGAATCTAAAGCTTATGAATTGTTTCATATCAACAGAAGCAAAATTTCCCTGATTAAGGTGGTTTAGGCAAAACTCGTCAAGCTTATAACAATAGTAGAAGAGAAATTTGATATCAAACTTCTCTCTCCACTCATCTTTAAGCATCAAATAAGTAAAGCGTTGATTTGCAAGGGACGCTACTTTCAATAGAGCATGCTGCCCGATAGTTGCTGAAGTGGCAACTATGATTGAGTCAGCAGGGAAGGGCATTCCTTTTACGGCTTTTTCATTTACATATTGAATTGCTTCACTCAGTATTGGACCTTTTTCTCGTATGTCTTCCATTCTGAACCACGGAATTGTGCCTTCTGTCCAAAACTCCGGGTTATTTTTGGATGGAGTATATCCATTTCGCGTATTAAATAACTCGCCGATTGTTTTGTGTTCCACCCCATCCGGGCACAGTTTTGCAATCAATTCATCCAGTCTACTCATTCTTCAGTTCTCCATCCAGATCAGTCAACTCTGCTTCAAGTTCTTCAATGGTAGGCAAAATACTCTTGTACTCTTCAGGAAGGACAGTGCTGATGTCATACTCAGAAATCCCCATAGGTTGGCTACTGGCTTCTAGAGCATATCTGGCTTTGACATGATCCTTTGACTTGCATATTAACAAGCCTAGGGTCGGTCCATCATGCTCACCTTTAAGCTGGTGATTTACAGCAACCATGTAACCACCAAGTTGCTCCATATCGCTGAATTCGAATTCTTTGACTTTAATCTCTACAACGACATAACAATGGAGTTTGATATTGTAGAACAACATATCAACATAGTTTTCTGTATTCCCAACATCAAGACACACTTCTCTCCCTACAAAAGCAAAGCCATTTCCTAGTTCGAGTAGGAAACTGGTAATGTTATCCATCAATGCATCTTTGAGTTCTTTTGCATCGTAGCGTTCATGAATCGTAAGGAAATTAAATTTGTAGGGATCACGGGTGGTTGCTTGTGCCAAATCACTCTGAGGAGCTGGCAGCGTTGTTCCAAAGTTAGTTTTTGCTTTTCCCTGGCGTGCATATAAATCAGTATCCAGGAAATTCATCAATACTGCTCGCGACCAGCCATTCTCAAGTGTCTTGTGAACATAGAACAGCGCCTCATCCCTGTTATCACTGCATTTATTCAGGATCAGAATAATATGACCCCACGGAATACTGAACATCTCATTCGCAATTGTGCTTTCAGGAATTTGCGCATCAGTCTGAGGCTCGGTTATAGCTTCTGATAACAGGCGGTAAAACTGATGCATATACAGCAAATTTCTCGGCGAGAAGGATTTCACATCTGGCAATTCTTTTCTCAGGTCTTTACTGACATTCTTATAGTCCCAAGGATATGCGTCCTTGGCGCTGTCCATATCCTTGCCAAGCAACCAGTAAAACTTCAACATCTCGTCATTGACCTTAACGGCTGCCTTGATCTGGCTTTGACGATATCGTTTAGATATTTCCTTGATCCATGATTTGTATGTTTTATCTATTTTAACCTGATTATCACTCATTCTCTGCCTCCTTCAATTTCCGCTATGATCTTGTCAATCTCATCCCGAAGCACCTGTTCCCTAGCAACGATCTCACGGATCTCAGCATTCAGTTTGACAATATCTATCTTCTCTCTTGTATCTTTAGCTTCAACGTATGTAGAAATAGATAGGTTGTAGTCATTTCCAGACACTTCATCATATGGCGCAAGATGAGCAAAATACTGTATCTCTTTCCTATCCGCAAAAGCATTCACGATACGATCCATGTTTTCTTTCGTTAGCTTGTTATTGTTTGTGACTTTGACACATTCATTAGAAGCATCGATAAACATGATACTGTTATCGGGTTTGTTCTTCTTCAACACCATGATGCATGTAGCGATGGATGTTCCGAAAAACAAGTTACTTGGAAGTTGTATGACACAATCCACAAAGTTGTTATCAATCAAATACTTGCGTATTTTCTTCTCTGCTCCACCTCGATACATAATACCTGGGAAGCAGACAATAGCTGCAGCGCCATTCGAAGCAAGCCAAGAAAGAGAATGCATGATGAAGGCAAGATCAGCCTTACTCTTAGGCGCAAGAACTCCCGCAGGTGCAAAACGAGGATCGTTGATTAACAATGGATTGTCATCCCCTGCCCATTTGATGGAATACGGTGGATTGGAAACAATCAGATCAAACGGTTCTTCATCCCAATGCTGTGGAGCGATAAGTGTATCCTCACAGGCTATGTTGAACCTATTGAATTCAATGCCATGAACAAACATATTAATCCTACATAAGTTGTAGGTAGTAATATTGATTTCCTGACCATAGAATCCATTTCGGATTGCATTTCTTCCAAGTATCTTTTCTGCTTTTAGCAGGAGGGAACCCGAACCACAAGCAGGATCATATACTTTGTTGATTTCTGTCTTTCCAACTGTTCCTAATCTTGTCAATAGTTCAGAAACGTCAGCAGGCGTAAAGAACTCTCCTCCAGACTTTCCAGCATTGGACGCATACATGTTCATGAGATATTCATAGGCATCGCCAAAGGCATCAATATCATGATGCCTTGCATCCCCTAGATTCATGTCTGCCACGCCATTCAAAAGCTTGAGAAGCTTTTCGTTTCTCTTTGCGACTGTGGAGCCAAGCTTATTGCTGTTGACATCAAAGTCATCGAACAGACCAGAAAACTGATTTTCAGAAAATGTTCCCTTGGCGGATTCTTCGATGTGACGAAAAACACGTTCCAGCGTCTCATTCAAGTTCTCATCAGACGCAGCCCGCTCTCTCACATTGCAAAAGAGTTCACTTGGAAGAATAAAGAATCCCTGTTCTCCAACAAGCCCTTCCCTTGCTTCTTCAGCTTCTTCATCTCGCATTTTAGCAAAATCAAAATCCACGTTACCAGCTTTTTCCTCTCCTTCGTTGATATAGTTCGTAAGAGTTTCAGAAATATAGCGATAGAACATGGTTCCCAGGATATAATTCTTGAAATCCCAACCATCCACAGCTCCCCGAAGATCATCCGCAATTGCCCAGATTGCTCGATGCAGTTCATCGCGCTCTTGTTCTTTCTTTGTGTCAATCATGCCATCGGCCTCCCTATCTCACCAACTTCTTTATCATTATTACACATAGAAAAATAGAAATCAATATGATACATTCAATATATCGTTTATTCTTCTGTTAATCTCTGATACATCTTCATCAATTCAGTCATACAATATGTTTCCAAGAATCCATTGACAGGGAAGAAATACGCCTTTACGATGTGCTTTACGAAGCTCTAATGGCAGAGTCGCATTGTGGTACAGATCCACAATGGAGACATCAAACTATAGCTCACGGGCATCGAGTATTGCCTGCGTTCTCATCTTTCTGTTCATCCGTAGGACTTGGCTTCAGACATCTACACAAAGGTTTGGGAATCCCTGGCGAGCATCATCGGGCAGGATCTTTCCGACATACAAGGATCTTCGATTTACAACAAGAGAACATAGTTTGTGGCTTGACTGGAATACCGTAAATGATGTATAGTGTGAATGCAAAAGAAAGGAGCATTCCATGGGAACATATGTGAATCCAGACAACGATGGATTTCAGAAAGCTCTAAAGGCTGGCAACTACGTGGATAAGACTGGATTGATCTCCTACATCAACTCAGTCCTCGGCACCCTGGAATACGAGACAATGTTCTCCCGCCCCCGCAGGTTTGGGAAGACCATGGCCTGCGACATGCTTGCGGCCTATTATTCCGTTGGAAGCAGCTCAAGGGAGTTGTTCAAGGGGCTGGAGATTGAAAAAGATGCGTCTTTTGAAGAACACCTGAACAAGCACCCTGTCATCTACTTCGACCTGCTTGCCTTCAAAAGCGAATGGAATGGCGATGACAACGACTGGAGTGAATTCAACAACAAGAAGCCAACCCTTGTCCAGTATATCGAAGACATCATCGTGGCAGAGATGATCCAGGAATACCCAGAACCTGGCATCGATCCCGAATCCACACTTCCCGATGCCATGATCGCAGTATCAAGATATCTCAAAAAGAAGGAACAAGGAAAGACAAACGGACAAGGGGAGACGATCCAGGGGATAAACACCCACAAGTTCATTGTCATCATTGACGAATGGGACATGATCCTCAGGGAAGAGAAGGACAACCATGCGATGATCGAGGAATACGTCAAGTTCCTGCGCTCATTGTTCCGTTCAAAGGATACGTCCACATACCTTGCCGGAGCCTACATGACGGGCATCCTGCCCATCATCAGATATAACTCGCAATCTTCGCTTTCCGACTTCAAGGAACGCACGATGCTCAGGCCGCTGATGCTCGCCGAGTATGTTGGCTTCACAAAGGAAGACGTGCGAAGGGTTTGCCAGAAATTCGTGGCCGACGAGCAGCTGATAAAGGAATGGTATGATGGCTACAATCTTCCAGGCGTTGGAGAGGTCTACTGCCCTTCCTCGGTGATGGAGGCGACGATGAACAACGACTATTCAAGCCATTGGACAGTGACCGCCGCCATGGAGGCCTTGACCGGCTACATCTACGCCGACCTTGACGGCCTGGCGGACGCAATGAACAAATTGCTTGACGGGGAAAACGTCTCGATTGATCCAACCGCTTTCCAAAACCGGCTTGACCAGGTGGACACAAGGGACAAGGTTCTAACCGTGCTGGTCCACCTAGGCTATCTGGCATACGATGATTATGCCGGCACAGTCAGGATCCCCAACCTGGAGGTACGCCTGCAGATGCTGAATGCCTTCAAGGAGTCCCCGAACAAAGAGTTCTTCCAGCGG
>OMYM01000058.1 GCA_900315225.1 uncultured Erysipelotrichaceae bacterium
CCCAATGATGGAATGTTCTGGATCGTCTGGGTGCCAGACTCAGTTGTGTTCAGCGGGTCGAGATTTGCCTTGGGAACGACATTCCCTTGGCTGTCAAAGTAGACCGTCTGATAGCCAGCGGGAGCATTTACTTCTTCAATACGGTAGCTGTAGATTTCCACTTGTCCATTTACGAGGGAAGCGGAAGCCTGTGCTGGAAATTCATATGTCCAGCCAGTACTGTTATCAAGCGTCATTTCTACTCCAGTAAAGGATTCATCCGGAACAATTGCAGAAATATAGGTGGGAGGATTTGATGGGGCTGTTCCAACTGGTTCGCTAACACGGACTTGATGATTAGCATAGTCACCACCCATATTGCCATCACAAATATATAGATTTGCTTCTCCGTGAGATGGCAGCGGGACTGTAATTTGAACTTCAACGTGTTGTCTTCCATTAGCCGACGAAGAATTTCTTGATGTGATATCTTGAGAAAGTGGATATTGCATCATGCCATCATCAAGCATATAGGCACCATCTTTCCAATTATCACCCATCCAATCATCATACGTCCAATTGACAGTGACATTAGTATTCCCTTGGAATACTCTTGACATAGATGCAGCAGTCTGGTTTCCTAATTTAAATGTACCATTTGTGTCTTGCTGAAGGCGATAGATGTTCAGGGTAACCGTTTCAGGTACTTGGCGAGTGACAAACCTCTTTAGTCGGAATGTAGCCGTAGCATCCGTAGGAGGGTCACCTACCCACTCTTTGACTAGAGTCAATTTAATTTCCTTCTTTTCGTTGTAAATGACCGTGATTGGCTCGGCTCCTTCTCCTGGTGGAATGATGTCGTATGTTTCGTCTCCTTCGTTATAGACCAGTGTATAGATGGTAGGAATCCTTTCGTATCCAGCAGGCGGAATCGTTTCTTTCATATAGAAAGGGTATGCCTTATTGTTGCTGTCTCTTCTGACAGGTAGATTGCTGAGCTTGACTGAACCATCCTCTGCGGAGACAGCGACAAGCGGTACTTTGTTGATGGTCAGGGGTTCTGTACACTCTGCATCACGGTATACCGCAAATGTTGCTCCCGCCAAAGGTTTGTCGCCGTCTTTGTCACGCTTGTAGAAGGTTTTCTCTGCGGTTTTCAAAGTCATGAAGTTAAACTTGAGGGCACAGTTGGAGTCGCATCCGCCGCGCTCTAGGAAGAAGAAATCGAACTTGTGAGTGGAATAGTCGGAGTCATCAAAGCCATTTTGTCCGAAGAACGTGGAGAATGGGATAGTTGTCACTTTCTCATTCTTTGGAATATTTGAACTATAGGCATCGAACTCATAGATATAGACTTCTTTTGTCTCGAAGTTAATAACACCCTTTATGGGCTGATGAACGCCACCTAGGTCAAGCACCAATGTGCCATCCACAAAAACCCAGATATCATCGTCGCCAGAGAACTCAAAGATTACGGGATCGCCAATGCCATCGTTCAACCTTCCGTTGGGTGGGTATGTGAAATATGCTTGCATGGACATGCCAAGCTGATGGTTATAAACAGAGCCGTTTGGACCTTTCTCCTCTATATGTGACGGGTCATATTCTGAAAACGGGAAAAAACCAATAGCGCCAAATCCACCGTAATTATGGGCAGCTTCGCCTTTGTCCTTGAAATATGTATCTGTGTATAGGTCGATAAATTCGTTACCATCGTATCGGGCGTAGTTATCCTCGCTACTGTAATAATAATAGTTGTTTTCGTCTTTTCTCAGCAAACCCAAGAGACCCTTTCCGCCAGCGTCATAGATCGTTACGCCGTCTTGTCCACCAGCGCCGAAGAGATAGCCTAGGTTGCCATCATCACCTTCGACTCTTTGGACGTTTGAGCTTAATACGGGGTAGCCATTTTGCAGTTTCGGATCAACAATGCCTTCCATTCTGTATCCGCTGTAAAAATCATAACCGTTTGGCTTTTGTCCAGTGAAGGCAATATACTTATCCGATCCGCTCATGCCAGACCCAGAAAAGATCAGCGTTCTCCCTCTATTCACGCCATTGCCATTTCTGAACGTACTGTAGTTGTCACCACCCCATGTTGCGTCAATGTCCGCGCCTGAATTAGTGGTGCCAGTGTAGTCAAAAAGCTTCACAATGATTCCATCTTCTCTATTGTTTATATTGAACGCTGAGCGATCCATTTTCGTGCCTTGGGGATTCGTGGTGACTTCATCCGTAACATTGATAGTAAACACATCGTTGTTCTTCATTGTGACCGTAAGGCTCTCGGCTGTGGTAAAGGGCTGGAGACTGATGAGAACCCAATCGTTGCTAATAACCGTCTTTGAGTTAATCTCATCTATCTGTTCTTCTGTCAGTTCTTCGCTGTATTGGCAAACCAGTCCATTGGAAACCTTCAGTTCGCCTACAGTGTTTTCTTCTTCGATCTTCCCAATCCAAGCCAATTGCGGGTTAGAGAATTCAACCTTTTCTACCTCAGCAACAAACTCTCTGGTTTGATCGCTGATCGGAACATCTGCCAATGTGAGAATGGCTTCTTCCTCTGCGCCAGCGTCTTGCGAGAATCCATTGTATGTATTGCTGTTTGCTATATTCATCACTTCCACAATCTGCTGCAAAGTTACATATCCGCCTCCAGGAATACTGAATGCGTATGTTCTGCCATTTGCTTCGTAGTGGAAGTCCACAGTGTAGACAACACCAAAGATAGAGAAGCCATCGGTAGTGAATGTAACAGTCAAATCTTGATTATCGATGACCTTGGAATCCATTTCAGTCGGCTCGTTTTCACCGAAGTGAAGGACGGATACCGAAGTGTCATTTGTGATCTCCTGATAATCGTTGAGTGTCAGTGTAACGGTTGTATTACCGACGGGTTCGCCTTCCTCCATGTTTTTCTGGAGCGGGGTGATCTCGAAGAAGCGCGCATAAACTGTCTCTGTGCCAAGCTGTGCCTGCGCTTGCGCCAAGAGATCAGCATATTCATCGTCTTCTTCCGTGATCTCGCGCGTTATAACGTTAGGAAGTTTTTTTGCGTCTTCCTTTTTGGCATATTGGAGCGTGACGGCATAGTCGTCTCCCTCAGCAATAACCTCGCTTGGCGTTCCGGCAAGGAAATCCGCGAGGGTGGTATCCTTCTTGTAACACGATTCTGTGTGGACATGCGCTGTCTTGCCACAGGTCAACTCCTTGTGCGCAGGTGTGACGCACGCATCCGTGTGCGTATGTTCTGGCTTATCGCAGACAAGGATCGATGTTTCCTTGTAGCACTCGACACCATGGTCATGATTCTCCGTGCAGTCGAGTTCCCATCCCTCTTCATAGCATTCCTCGCTATGCACATGCTCCTCCATGCCGCATGTAATAGCCTCGGGAACCACGGTGTAGCAGCTTTCCGTGTGTTCATGTTCCTCCTCGGCACAGATAAGCGTTCCAGACATGGCGGAAACATTACTGCGCAATTGAATGGTTGTGATTGTCATCGTTACAATCGATAGGAAGATGACAATCAAGATCCATGTCCTTCTTTGGTTGTTTCGTTTGATATACTTCTTTTTAATGACATCTAATTTGCTTTGTGACATAGTTTGCTCTCCTTTTCTCCCCCCTTTTGCACGCTCATGGCTAGCCATGAACACAGGATTATGTCAGAAAGGTGACTAGCACCAAATCGTTTTGGCATTGGAACTTTTTTGTCCCAATGGTTGAAATGTAGGGATTGGCTGTAGAACAGCCGCGTATCCATAGTCATTCTTGCACCATCACCTCCCCTTCTGATGGCAGGCAAGAAATACAATGACCGAGATTGAGAAGCTTTTCGTTGGGTTCCATTCTTCTGCGCTCAATACTAGAATCCAATGTGCTTCTTTCTATGACGAAGAAAACTACGTCCTAGACTCCTTATATTATACAAGAATTATTTTTAGGAAACAATGTGCCAGTGACGATACGGATTAAAACTGTAATCGTAGGAAATAAAGTATACATGACAAAAGTCATTTATAACTGTTTCGGTGGCAAGTGGAAATAAATATATGAATATAAATCAGTCGGAATTTCATCATGTGGGTATTATGAAGCAACCGTTTAATTGCATGAGTATTGGAGAAATGATTTAGGAAATGCATTTTTTGCTTGCATTTTTTTTGGAACGTGCTATACTACTAATGCACTTGGGGTTTTGGCGCAGCTGGAAGCGCGCTTCAATGGCATTGAAGAGGTCACGGGTTCGAATCCCGTAAGCTCCACTAAATAAAGCCTGCGATGATGATCGCAGGCTTTATTTATAGATAAAAGATCGTTGGAAATGAAACGATGCGTAAAATACGCGCTTCTTTTTTGGAACACCGCAATGCGCGCGCGTCCCAGAAAAAACGGCGTTATTGGATGACAAGTGCGGTCTGTTTTCTGTTTCTTTTTTGAAAATGATTGGAAATGCAACAATATATGAAACACGCGTGATATAATTTTCGTATGGGTGCATCGAGAAGAAAAAGGATAGAGTGGATAGATGTGGCAAAGGGTCTTGGAATATTGCTGGTGATTCTTGGCCACAGCATGGAATATGAGTATTGGGCTAGGAATCTGGTATTTTCTTTTCATATGCCTCTGTTTTTTATTCTTACTGGGTTTACGATGAAACCGGCGGAAGACTATTCCACGTTCTTCGTCAAGCTTCTGAAGGATGCTTTGTACCTGCTAGGACCTTACGTGCTGGCTTCCGTGGTAGCGGTCGTCTTGACATACTTCATGGCGGCAGAGCCTTCCCCAGAACTTTTGGAAAGGCTGATCGAACACCAACGAAGCGCTATGTTCTGGGGAACTGGACTCTCTGAATCATTGCAGGATCTTCCATCCATTGGCATGATTTGGTTTCTTTTAGCGATGTTTACCGGCAAGCTATTCGTCAATCTGTTTCATGTGATCTTTAGGAACAGCGCATACGAGAGCGCTGTATTTGCCATGTTTGCGTTAGTCGGCATGGAGATTTCAAAATACTGGATTCTTCCGTTCAACTTTGATATTTCCATGGTGTGCGCTTTCTTGATTCACCTTGGCGTGCTTTATCGCCAAAACGAAGAAATCATAGAGCGAAGGCATGTCCCTGTGCTTATCGTATCCCTTGTCATATGGACATATTTTTTGGCGCAAGGGATACACATAGAGATTGCGGGAAGAACCTATCCCTTCATGTTTGGTTCCGTGCTAGAAGCTGTGTGCGGGTCATACGTTTTTGTGTGCTTCTGTCGCGCTATAACAGATAGCACGCAATTTCTTAAGACCTTGTTAATGATGTATGGGCAGGACAGCTTGATCATTCTTCTCTTGCACTACGAGGATTTCGTCATCTTGGATTCCATTCCTTTGCAAGATCCAATTCCAAAGATGACAATGCGCTTGCTGATTATCATGGTCGTGGGCATGGTGATTATCTTTATAAAGCGTCTTGTGATCTACCCATTCCAACGCAAGCGAAAGAAAAGGCGCAGGCAAGGGCGCTGGTGATGCAGGGAAAGTGGAACATAATCCTTTTATAATGCTTGCTTATATATAAATAAGGATAGAATATGCATAAAAAATAGCCTCCATCGTCACGATGGAGGCTATTTTCATGGTATGAGTGTTGCGAATACAGAAGCGCCTACAACGGTGATGATGCCCGCTACAACAATTGCCAGGGAACTCATCGCTCCTTCGGTTTCGCCCATTTCCATTGCCTTGGCAGTACCGATGGCGTGAGCGCTAGTTCCGAGCGCAAGTCCCTTGGCGACAGGATCGGTGATCTTGAACATCTTGAGGACAGCTTCACCGACCATATTTCCGAAGATGCCAGTGACAACGATCGCCGCAACGGTGATCGGGACGATACCGCCGAGTTCCTCGGAGATACTCATGCCAATGGCGGTGGTAATGGACTTGGGAAGGAATGTGACGTATTGGCTGTGGTTGAAGCCAAATATCAGGCACATCGCAAAGATGCACGCCAGGGATGTCAATGTTCCCGCAAAAATAGAGACAAGGATCGCCTTGATGTTTTTCTTCAGGCGCTCGATTTCTTGATACAGCGGGATGGCTAGCGCGACGGTGGCCGGGGTAAGGAACCAGCTAAGATACTTTGCGGTAGCGCTGAAATCCGTGTAGGGGATTTTGCACATCAGTAGGAAAGCGATTGTCAAAACGATCGCCACAAGCAATGGATTGAAAATGCCAAGCTTGAATTTTTGTTTCAGGATGGTGCCGATGTAGTAGCCCAAAAGGGATACGACAACACCAAAATAAGTGGAATTCTGGACGATTGTGTTAATCATTTGCTTTCTCCTTTCGTTCCTTTGATCATGGCTTGCGCAATCTTACCGGTGACAACCATGACAACGATGGTTGATACGAGCGTGATGACGGTGACTTGGATTAAGATGGGCGATAACTCGCTCCACGAGTCGATCAATCCTGCGCCAGCGGGAATAAACATGACGGGCATGATTGCAATCAGGAACTGCGCCGCTTCCTTGACCGCTTCAAGCGGCAGGACGTGTGTGCATAAGAGAACAAACATGAGCACGAGGCCGTAGATATTGCCTGGAATGGGCAAAGGGATTAGCGCGTGCATGATTTCGCCAATGAATGTAATGATCAGAATGATGCCGAATTGTTTTAGGTATTTCATTAGAGGATCTCCTTAAAGCAAATCTATTATATTATGCAATGCACTTGAGATAAAGGATGAGGTTCTATAAAATATGATGCGCTATATACAAAATACTCATCTTAATGCGGCTAAAAAAATTGAAACATACAAAATATCGTGATACAATGCGTTGCGATACATACATTCTTATGTGCGCACTGCCATGGGGCTTTTGTTCCCCGCCCTTGTCTTTGCCGATAGCGCAAGGCAGTGCGCGCAAGAAGAATGATGTATCTAGATTGCCTTGCGGATCCTTTTTTCATAAGCGCGTTGGCAAGAAAGGCGCAATGTGCGCAAATGATTACGCGCTTATGTTTTAAGGATCAATGGTTTAAAGAAAGCGGGTGGAAAGAAAGAACCAGAATTGTTCATGTAAAAGATGGGTTTGAACATAAGAATATCAAAAATCCCGTTGTCCCAAAGATTTATAATGTGTATAATGAGGAAGCAAGAGAAAGGAAATTGAATATCTTGCAAGGCAATATAGAAGCGTGATTTGCATGAAAAGGTTGAACATTCAACGAACAATGCGAATTTCGTGGATTTGGGACTGTTATACTGGTAGTAAGGGGTGAATTTGTGCGATTAACTGTCCAAGTTATATGTTGTAGTTCTTGTTTCGCTCCTTTTTGGCTAGTATAATATATACAGTGGATGAAGGGAATTCAGTGTTATTGATTCACTTTTGGTCCACAAAGTAAAAAGTAACAGGGGAAAGGTGCGGCTTGCCTTTGGCAGCGCAGCCAGTGTTTTACTTCTTCTGTGAAAAGCATTGGATATGCCAAAGGCATATATTCCTGATTTTTTGAAGGAGGACGCAGAGAGGAAATTTAGCTAAGGAAAAGGGGAACAAGCTACAACGGCGTAGCAACTACGCTTCGCCAAATGCCAAGGACAGTTAATTGGCAGCCAAACTACAGCAGGGAAACGAATGTCTTCAGATACAGGCATCGCCATTCATCGAATATATAGCATGGATGCATGGCTTGGCATTGAGACAGATGAAACATGCCTGCATTTGTTCAAATCGTGTAAAACTAAATTACGAATGATTAAAAAGAAAGGGACGATATGAAATTCTTAAAGAAAGCATTTACGCTTAGTTTAGCAGTTTTGTTGGCTGGTGGAATGGGAATCACAGCGATTAGGGCTGAAGGTGATGGAGCTGGAACACCAGCAGAACCGGCAAAGGGAGATTCTGAACCAGTAGTATCCAATACGAAGGTTGATGTTACAGTTAATGGCAATACACACAGTGATTTTGTCTATTATCAGATTTTTGCGGCAACTGGTCAGGTAAATGAAGAAGATGACCAGCCATTGACGGGTATTAGTTGGGGTAAAGATGTTGGTCCAGCTGATGTTGCTGAAATTATCAAGGCTGTAAATGGAATTCTTGAGCTTACTGGAAGCGCAGAGGTACCAGCAAACGCTAGTGCGCAAGATGTTGCAAAAGCGCTTTCAACAATGAACTCTGAGGAAATGATTGACGATCAAATAAGCCATTCTCCTAAGGCTATTCACCTCGCACGTGCATTGTATGCGATCATGAAGGATCACACTGGTAATCCTCTCCAAGTAGGCAGTAACAAAGTGGATATTGGTTACTATCTGATTGTTGACAAGAGTACGCTCAGCTCAACAAGCAATGATGCATTGAACGCTGCTCTGCTTCAGTTGACAAGAGATGTTACCGTTAGAACGAAGACTGATGCTCCAGCTCAGGTTGAAAAGCATATTGTTGTTGGAGATAAAACTGTTGATGCTGATACTGCTGGCATTGGAGACACAGTTAATTTCCAAATTACATCCAAGGTTCCTGATTTGACATATTTTACAACGTACTTGTTTGCAATTGCGGACAATATGTCAGATGGTTTGAAGCTTGTAAAGCCTGAAACGGGTTCTCCATTTAAGATCACTGTTGGCTCAGCAACATTAACTTATGGTACTGATTATACTGTTGAATATGGCAAGAGTGATGAGGATGACTTTATTATTACGTTTACATCAATGAAGAAACGCTTTGATGATTCAACGCTCGCCAATTTCACAGCAGGAGCTAACATTTCTATTGAATATTCGGCTACCGTAGTAGATGATGCTAGTTTTGGCAATCCTGGAAATCCAAACGATGTCAAACTCTACTATCAGAATGATCCGAACTGGTATGGAGGAGGAACGAATCCTGATGGAAGTCCTTACACGGATCCCGATGGCAATCCTATCACTCCACAGAATCCTGCTACTCCTCTAGGACCAAACAACCCAGATAATCCAGATTTGCCAATCGAACCAGATCCAGAACATCCAATTTATCCGACGGATCCAAGTGGCAATCCAACTCTTCCAAATTATGTGGGCGATACACCTTGGGATCGAGTAATTACTTATGTTGCTGAGGTTGTTATTGAAAAGGTTGATGATCAAGGTAAGCCTTTGAAAGATGCTAGTTTCAACTTGTCGGGTGAAGCGCTTAAGACATTATTGGCTGATGGCAAGTACTATGCAAAGGTTGCAGCAGACACAGGTGATTACTACAAGCTGAAAGATGGAAGCTACACGCAAACTGCTCCTACTACAGTAGGTGAGGGTGCAAATGCAAGCTTGTATGAGACTACTACAAAGGACTACAAGCTTGTAGAATACAAGGGTGTAGCAAAGAATTCCGAGAATGCTTCATATGATGCTACTACTGGCGAAGATGGTGTTGTTATCTTTGCTGGTGTAAATGCTGGTGAGTATACGTTGAAAGAAACGAAGGCTCCTCAGGGATTTAATCTTATTGAAG
>OMYM01000530.1 GCA_900315225.1 uncultured Erysipelotrichaceae bacterium
GTGCTTACAAAGGCGGGGAAAGAAATGGTGCTTCCCTTCCGAAACTCGAGTTTATTCGTGCACGACGGATGGATTTCGCTAAGGCTATCCTCTATCGGGAAATTAGGATTCATTGATAAGCCCTTAATAGGTTACCGCACGCATACAGGACAGCAGTTGGGGCTGGATTTTAATCCAGCAAAAGATTTCCTTGCCGATTGTTTCGATGGCAATGGGATTATCAAACAGCTCATGCGTCTGCGTCGTCGGTACGGGGCCTTGTCAAAAGCCTGCGGTTTCGGGAAAGAGCAAAACCAGCTTGCGTTCCGCACCTATTTTGACTTATGGAAAAACAACCACAGCCGAGGCGTCGCCGGGTTGTATGAGGGGTTGCTGTTTCTACTTACAGAGCTATTTGTATTCCTGAAGCTTGACAATAGTAAAACATTCCGCATAAACCATATTTAGTCTAAAGAGATGAAGGTTATCGCCATTGTGACATGCTATAATCCCACCCCCGATCTCCTGGTCAAGAGTGTCGCATCATATGCCGACCACGTGGACAAATTACTTATTTGGCGTAATTCCATTCTCCCAAAGGAACTTGAACTGGAACTTTCAGGCCGATACAAGGCCGAATTTAGAGGCGACGGCACCAATGCAGGCATTCCAGCGGCATTAAACGTTGCCTGGAAGGAAGCTGTTACCGAGAATTACGACTGTCTCCTGACGATGGACCAGGACAGCATTTGGCACGAATTCGAAGCATACCTGTCACAAGCATCTACCAACGGCCTCTCCACGTGCTTTTATTCCCCCACATTCAAAATGATGGGGGAAACGCCTCATCCCCAAAGCACCATCCTTACCCCTTTAGATATCACAATTACTTCCGGTATGCTAATCCCCATAAGCGTCTTGAACTTAGTGGGTGGTTGGGATGAGTGTTTTAAAATTGATGCTGTAGATGTTGAGTTCTGCCTTCACGCCCGTTCGCTTGGGATACAATGTTGGAGATGCGGAGCTGGTTGGCTCGAGCACCGTCTTGGGGACAGACACCAGGCCACTTTTTTCGGCATACATTTCTACACATATAATTACTCTGCAGAACGACTGTATAGCACATATAGAAACCACATCATCGCATTCAGGAGGTATAAGGGAGCGATTTCTAAGAAGGCGCGAAACACCTTTGTGCGCATATGCATTTACCGTCAGCCCGTCAGAATTCTATTGGGAGAAAAGGACAAGTGGGCAAAATTGACGGCCATACTCCGCGGCATAAGAGACGGTTTTAAAGATTAAGAGCTAATACCTCAGAACCCCATATCTTTTATCAGTCGTTCTGCATAAGACGTCTTCTCAAAAGTTTGTTTATTACATTTAAAAAAACGGTCTAACGTTAACACTTCTTTCCAACTTGATTCCTGCCGATCTGGGACCCCACGTTTCATCTTGTTTTTGACCCACTCGCCAATCGTCTTCGTGCAATAATGACGTAAATAGGCAGTATCAAATACGAAATCTTGGAAGTTGGACAAAAGATCGGTCTCCTTCGCTTCCGGAGTGCAGCAGCGCAAGTAATCATTTTGGATAGTGTGGGGGGAACGCCATCTCAATGAAGAAAGACCTCCCCTCACGATTGTCTTGATATGATTATTTTCAGGGCAGTCCTCGATGACAAAAACTAATGGAAGAACAGGATTCTTGAATCTCTCGGTCACACTCCGTCCATCATCATCCAGAAGCTCATTATCACCAAAGACCATCCAGTTAACATGAATGGCCTGATATGGCAGGAATATTTTCTGTGAGAAAAATGCGTGGATGTCCGTGGACTTGTCGGTGAATGTCAGGTACTCATCGCAGTCGAAAAAAGCAATCCAATCATACTCATGAGAGTGCTTGGCATAGCAATCCTCATATGCGGCAAGTTGTGCGACCTTTCTACCCCGAAAGTCAACTACTTCAACGAAACCGGAAGCAATAAAGTCTTCGATTACTTCCTCAAACCTTTCGCCGTCAACGTCATTATTGTCGTAA
>OMYM01000523.1 GCA_900315225.1 uncultured Erysipelotrichaceae bacterium
ACCATCACCATTGTTGATGCGTGTCATGCACAAAACATGCACGACGAATAGTGAATCGTGGGGGAGGAATCAAAAACCTGTCCCCGCGATTCAAATGATCACCAGAACCGTGATCCCCGAAATCGGGGGATTCTTAAACACGTCACAATGTAATCCAATTATGTCAACGCCGTATACACTTCGTAGCCGGCGAGAAGTTGGTGATGCACCAGTCACAATCACCTGTCTTCAAACCTGTTTTGTGAAAAAATGCCCCATTTTAATCATTTTTAGCTCTTTTATATACTCGAATTGCATATTTTTCACTAATTTTGTACCCGTGTTTCGTAAGAGACACAAACTTTAGATGCTCAATTCCCGATTGAATTTGCAATTCAGAAATGGATAAACAAGCAAAACTACATCCAAGAAACTGCGCCATAACAGCGCAGTCTTCTCCATAGGATGTTGAGGCCGTGCAAAGCCTAATCGGGAATATGGATGAAATTGCGCTTTCCTTTTACCCGTGAGTCAGTGCAGTTCGCCCCAAAAATGGACAAGGCATTATTATACATAGTAACTAATATATACTATTATGAAGAAGTTTCTTTTATTTATCATCAGTTTACTGGGCATAGGCACTACAGGATATGCATTGCCCACATCAAGTGTACTTCTACAGCACAAAGGTGACGTGGTGGTTTATCCACTTGACTCTCTCAACGCTGCCCTGCGCGATGCCGTTGATGGCGATACACTGTTTCTGTCTAAGGGCAATTATTCAAGTTTCACTATTGATAAAAAGATTACGGTCAGAGGAGCCGGTGAAGAAACAGTTGTAGCTGGAACTATAACTGTTGCTATCCCCGATTCTGTCGTGTTGGATGCTACTGTTTTAGAAGGAATAAGAATGAACGACTACAATGGTGACATTATGGTGACAATGCCTGTATATGGCTTTAAAATCAAGCAATGTGCATTCTTCAATCTAAAACTGGATGCTGTCATGGAAGATGTTGTCATTGACCGTTGTATATGCAACAGCAGTATTACCTTGACAAGTATGGATGAAGCATACGCCACAAGAGTAAAGTCAATGCTGGTAACTCAGTCAAAGATAAGAGAATTCTGTTTTGATGGTGTTACCACAAATGAGATTACAATCACAAATTGCCTGACAAAAGGATTTAGAAACGGCTTCAATTTCCGTGGAACGGTCATGAACTCAATTTTAGGCTGGCCGGGAAATGCTAATTATACGTATGAATCTTGTTCGTTCATCAACTCGCTGATATGTACGTACAGGCTTACTGTCGGTACCTCCTGCTACATGGAGAATTGTTGGACCTCAGACGACCAAGATTTGGTAAAGAATCCATATAGTACTGATTTCTGGTGCATGTATTCCAACGATGAATTGCTGGAGAATGGATACATAGGTAATGATGGAACTATTGTGGGCTGCTATGGCGGGATTCATCCTCTTACTCTTGCCCTTTCTGTACCAAAGGTACTCTCATCTGACGTGAAAATAGACAACGAAAATAGGCTGCTGAATGTGAAACTGACGCTAACAGCGGAATAACGAGGCCAAGATTTATGTTTAAGAATACTTTTTTTCTATTCTGCTTGTGCTGTAGCGTTTCCATGGTACAGGCACAGAGCATTAGCCACTATGAGTATTGGCTTGATGACGATTATTCTGGCAAGACTTCTGTAACCAGTAGCGATACGGATATATACATTACAATTCCATTGGATGGTATCTCTCAAGGACTCCATTTCTTCAATTTCCGGTCAATTAATGATCATGGTGAGGTAGGCAACGTCTATCGCACATTGTTCTATCTGCCAAAACAAGACCCTGTGGATATGGCTGGTTACGAATACTGGCTTGACGATGACGAAACTCATAAGGTAGTCGCATCTGTCAATGGGGCGTTCATTTCAATTGAAATTGATACCAGTCAGTTGACAGAGGGATTACATACGTTTAGCCTTCGTGCACGAAATAGTTTCGATGAATGGGGGCCCGTTTATACTGAGGATTTTGAAGTAGTAAGCACCACCACTGCTATTGAGCAAATGGAGCGGTCTGCCGAACGCATGGATGTGTATAACCTGAGAGGCGAAAAGGTTCTCTCCAAAGTTTTATGGCCAAACATAATGAATTTACCACGAGCCATATATGTTGTGAAAGGTCGTAAGATAATTGTCAAATAGGGGCTACGTCAATCATTGGCAGGTATTTGATTCCCTTTGACAAACAAAAAGACTTCGGGAGGGCGGAACTTCTGCCACGGCAGACGGCTCCGCCCTCTTTTCCCTCTACCGACAGAAGAAGCGTTCTATGGCTTCGCCCGAAAAAATGTAAATCAGGGGTTCTCTGATCTGTTCAATATTGTTGGAGTAATTCTAATTCTTGCTAATTGTTTTCCTTAAACCCAAATGGGTCTTTAGAAACATTATTCATCTGTTTCCTTTCAAGATTTCGTTTCAGCAGCACAATAAAAAGATTCCCCGACAGCTGCGCTCAGCTGTCAAGGAATCCTTACAAACAAATTTCAACTAACAAAATCTCTGACCTAAAGGTGCAGAGTGTGGCGTAATTTAAGTTCTACCGGAATCAGAGGTTCAGGCTCTTCTTGATGCCCTCAATCTTCTCCTCAGCAGCCTTGATGCAGCGCTCGTAGTCGGCAGCACCCTGGAAACTGGCGTCCTTGATCTCGGTATAGAACTTAATCTTAGGCTCCGTACCAGAGGGACGGACAGAGACCTTCGTGCCATCCTCGCAGAACCACTGCAGCACATTCGACGTGGCAGGCATGTCAATCTTCTCGGCAGTACCGTCAGCCTTCTTGGCCTCCAAAGTCTGGTAGTCCTTCCACAGGCAAATCTTCGAACCGCCCAGATCCGTCGGCGGGTTGTTGCGGAAGTCGGTCATCATCTGCTTGATCTCGTCGGCACCCGTCTTACCCGGACGGACGACATTGATGGTGGCCTCCTTCGAGAAGCCATACTCCTTGTAGATATTCATCAGCAGGTCGTACAGCGTCATGCCGTTGTCGCGAGCCCATGCAGCAATCTCGCAAATCAGACAGATGGATGCGGGGGAGTCCTTATCCCTAACCTTGTCGAACGGCAGGAATCCGAACGACTCCTCACCACCGCCGATGTACTTCTTCTTGCCCTCGTTTACACGAATCTCGTTGGCAATCCACTTGAAGCCCGTGTAGCAGTCCATA
>OMYM01000029.1 GCA_900315225.1 uncultured Erysipelotrichaceae bacterium
CGCGGTTCTTGATGAAATTAATTTATTTTGTCTAAGTATTATGTTTTTATGCATGCATAAAATTACTAAAAAGTAATTGCTATGCTTGGAATCGACTTCCAAATATATAGAGATAAGTTATCAAGTTTACCTGTAACATGCAGTATCTGTGACATTTTATAGTGTTTCCGCTTCGATCCCACCTACGATTCTTATTATATACGTCAAATTGCATCAATTAATGAATCCTTCGTGTTTTTATCGCCCATTCACAATTGTTTGGGAACCATTCACAATCGCTTGGGGTAACACATATGGATTATGTGCTTAATCACCCCATTAATTTCGCACCAAAATACAACTTGTTTCCAAGGGACAGGACAAGCTAGGAATATCTATAACTTTGTTAGCATGAGATTTTTTGTGATATAATAATTTGGCCGTTGGGGGGAATTTCCTTCGATGCCCAGGCAATGCTCCTTTGCGGCTCTTGCTATTATCTCAGAAGAACAATTAGGTGAAATGCAGTTATTTGCAGCATACTTCTGTCATGCAAGAAACACTAGTAGAGGGAGAGAACATGGTCATCGAAGCAATAAAGAATTTTAAAGAACAGATTAACGAAATGATCAATCTGAATTTGCAAAAGACAGTTGTTCATTACGATACAGAACTGACGATACGCCTGACCAAGGCGGATATGTTCAACGAACATATCCTGCTTCCTCGGGCAGAACTGAACGATAATATCTACAACATGGTCGATCAGTTTGTGGAAAGAAACCACGGGCAAGTCGAATCACTGATGATTTTCTGTGAGCCGATCAGTGAAGCCTTGCAAAACACATTCAGGGAAGTATATCGTGATCATTATGAAGAAGCGTATCTCAAGATGGGTCTTTATCTGCGTAGGAGATATCTGCGTGTCATCTTGTTGATGTCAACGATGTTGTTGTCTTTTGCGATGCGTAGCATTGGTAGTTCTGTGCTACAAGACAGCTTTCTGTGGGATGTCATCACCAACATCGGTATCTTCTGTCTGTGGGAGACAGGATACACGCATTTAGGCAGAATGGAAGCGAGAGAAAAGAGACGTTTGATCGCCTGTGCCAGGGACTTGAAAATAGAATTCGAGTGTTTTGACCTTGGCCTAGACGATGACGATGAAGACGAAGAAGAGTAGGAGAACTCTGTATGTTAACCATGATATTTCGCATGTCTGCGATTACCCTGTTGTTTGTGGTGTTGACGGCTGTCATTTTCAAATGGACAAAGAGCCATCAACCCACAAAGTGGCAGAAGATTGTGATCGGGGTAATCTATGGATTATGTGCGGTATTGTCAACGCACTTCGGCATAAACTACAACCAAATGATGTTGAATGTCCGAGACCTTGGTCCATTGCTAGCGGGGTTGTTCTTTGATCCTGTAGCAGGTATTTTAGCAGGCATTATTGGTGGTGTCGAACGTTATATCGCGGGAACTTATTGGGGTATTGGCAGCTATACAAGGATTGCTTGCAGTGTATCTACCTGCTTGGCAGGCTTTGTTTCCGCTGCGATACATATTCTTATCTTCAAGCGTAAGAAGCCTTCCGCAACCTATGCCTTCTTCATGGGTGCCATGATGGAAGTCTTTCACATGTACGTGATTTTTATCACTCATCGTTCCGACATGAGCATGGCTTTCTATGTTGTGAAGATATGTGCTGTACCAATGATCTGTTTCACTGGCATAGGCATGACGGCTTCTTCGATCATTCTGAAGCTTATGTCGGGGGAATGGCGGAATCCTTTCCGTAAGCTGCAGGAGGAAGAGGTTACGGTAACCCATCACTTCCAGGTGTGGCTATTTGCGGTAACGTTTGCTATCTTGTCGTTCAATCAGCTACTCTCATTTGGCATCCAGACCCAAACCGCAATACAAAATGCAAGGAATACGCTAATTACGGTATCCCAGGATATTAACAAGACCTACAGCAAGCTAAAGGAAACGCAAAAACATGCGGATGACTTGGCGATTGATTCCACGCGTTATGAGGCAGAAGCGGTTGCTGAAGCAATCGAGTTAGCGGGTGGATACGAGAATATCGATGAGAAATTCCTTGAACACATGAGAGAGATCTATAACTTGGAATCAATCGTCATTGTGAACTCCCAAGGCAAAATCCTTGCGGGAGACGAAGACACAGTGGTCTATGAGAAACTCGTGACAGCTGTAATAATACGTAAGAACGAATCCTATGCCATTCGACCAGATGATCACCTTGCGGCAGCAGCCGCAAGGTGTGGCAATAACATGGTTCAGTTGGTCATGAACAGAGAGAATCTTTCATCTGCCTTGAATATCTCCGGCCTAACGGAAGCTATATCCTACTATCATGTTGGGCAAAACGGAACGTTTGACCTCATCTCCAGCAATGGCGTTGTCACAACAGGAAGCCATAAAGGTTCAAGATTGTCTTACCGTGACAAGGAGTCCATGAGGTACTATCCTTACAATGAATGCTTTACGGGTGAAATGTTTGGAGTCATGTCCCTTTGTCGCATTGAGAAGCTGGACAAAGGCTTGACACTAGTCGCCCAGCTTCCCATGTCCGAGGTATATTCCAACCGTGATGCCCAGACATATGAATCGGTATTCGCCGCAATCATCTTGTTTGCGGTAATCTACGTATTGATATCCATGCTCGTGCAACATATTATCGTCAATAACCTGGAACTGGTCAATGCATCATTGACCAGGATCACACACGGTAATCTCGAAGAGATTGTCTCGGTGCGAAACTCATCGGAATTTGCTTCATTGTCAAACGACATCAACCAGACTGTCACCGTGCTAAAGGGTTACATTGATGCAGCAGAAAAACGCATTGAACAAGAACTTGAGTTTGCTCGTACGATTCAATATTCGACATTACCTGCCACCTTTATCTTCCCACGTGACGATTTCGAACTATTCGCATCCATGGATACCGCGAAGGAAGTCGGTGGCGACTTCTACGACTTCTTCTTCATAGACCGTGAGAAACTGGCTTTGGTCATTGCGGATGTTTCTGGCAAGGGAATCCCTGCAGCGTTGTTCATGATGCGAGCAAAGACAGCCATCCATGGCATGGCTGAACAGGGAATGTCTCCCGAGGAGATTCTCTATCGGGCAAACAACACTCTATGCGAAGGAAATGAAGCAGAGATGTTTGTCACGGTGTGGCTTGGCATCATTGACATGTCCACAGGAATCATGCAGTGTGCCAATGCTGGACATGAATACCCTGTCTTAATGCGGGCAGTAGGAGATTACGAATACTTCCACGATGAACACGGTTTTGTCTTGGCGGGAATGGAAGACATGGATTTCCCGCAATACGAGATTGTAATGAAACCTGGTGACAGACTGTTTGTATATACCGATGGTGTCCCCGAAGCAATCAACGAACAAAAAGAACAATATGGTGCCAAGCGATTGTTAGAAGTACTGAATACAACCAAGACGATCTCAATGTATGACGCATTGCCAAAAGTCCGTGAGAGCATAGCGGATTTCGTTGGTAACGCTGAACAATTCGATGACATCACCATGCTTGGCTTCACTTATCGCGGATCCCAGAAGGACGGAGAAGAACATGATAAAACAGACATTTAGCGCAAAGATAGAAAGTATCCCAGAAGTCAAAAGCTTTATCACTTCTTGGTTAGATTCCTATGGCTGTCCAACAAAGACAAAGTTCCAGATTTATTCGGCACTGGATGAAATATTTTCCAACATTGCTAATTATGGCTATGGCGAAAAGGAAGGCTATGTGCGAATTCAACTGGATTGCGATGAAGCCACCCGTATGGCATCCATCACTTTTATCGACAACTGCGAAGAGTTCAATCCTCTTGAGAAAGAAGATCCAGATCTCTTGTTATCGGAGGATGATCGTCCGATTGGTGGGCTTGGTATTTTCCTGGTAAAGCAGATGATGGACAATGTTACCTACCAACGCATAAACAACTGTAATATATTAACAATCTTCAAACAGATTTAGGAGGAAAAGAAATGAATATCACAAAAACACTGAACGATACCACCTTGACCGTTTATCCCGAGGGATTCTTGGACACAACAACAGCTCCCGAGCTGGACAAGGAACTGAAAAACTCTATCCCTGGCGTGAAAAAGCTTATCATTGATTGCGCAAAACTGGAATATGTCTCTTCGGCTGGCCTGCGTGTGCTTCTCTCCACACACAAGAAAATGCGCAAGCAGGGTGAAATGTGCTTGATCAATGTCAATGATGTCCTGATGGAAGTTTTCCAAGTCACTAGATTCTCTGACATCCTGACAATCAAACGCTAAAAAAGGGGCAGGCGCTTGCGCCTGCCCTTTGTTATTCATACAGATAGTGATATAACGCTCCAATCATGTTAGCGTCATTGCCAAAGGTACATGCGACAACCTCTGGTCTTGTGGCAGGTGTCTTTCCCTTGTTTGCTTCAAAGACTTCATCGAGTTTCCTGTTGATGGTGTCCATTAGAATGGCTTGTTTCGAGATGCCTCCGCCAAAGGAGAATCTTTGCACATCAAGAATCAACTGCAGGGACACAATCCCACTGACAATCGCATCACAGAACTCATCCAACACCTTGATTGCCTCTTCCACGCCATTGTTCGCATCTTCAAAGAAGATTCTGCCATTCATCTCTTCCACGGGAACATTCTTCACAGCAGCGTAGTTTTTCACGATGCTCGTTGTCGAGCCAACCTCTGCCCATTGTCCTGCTTCTTGGTAGTTTTTGTTCCAGTTGCATGCAATGCCCGAGAACTCTCCTGCCGCAAATGTGTTGCCTCTGACAAGCTTTCCATCAAGGATCACCGATCCACCAATGCCTGTTCCAAGCGTTATGACAGATCCACTCTGGTACCCCTTCATGGAACCTTTCCACAACTCTGCCAAGGCAGCTGCCTTGGCATCATTCTCAATGACAAACGGCACTGGAATATCTTCTTTCATCTCCTCGGGAAGGCAATGGTCGTTCAAATACCCCAATGCCCCACTGGTAAAGAAATAACCCTTCTTGGAGTCAATCTTTCCTGGAGCAGACATGCATACAGCTTTCACATCACTATGATCCTTGTAGATCCCAGCAATGACACCCTTGAATGCGTCCAACTCTTTCGGTGTAGGAACCTCTCCCTTTTCCAGGATATCCAGTTCTTCCGACATCACAGCGTACTTGACGGCTGTCCCGCCAACATCAATCGTTAAGTATTTCTCCATACTTCCACCTCACATCAAGAGTATATCACAAACATAATGTTATTTCTAGTATTATTACAAATATCATGCTAAAAAGATAATCTAGAAGCAGAAATACTTCTGTCTTAGCTCTTTGTTTGCCATAACACTTAAGTATCTCTTCATTCTTACTCTTTCTGGCATTAACAAAAAGACATGGCTTTGAATCTCAGAGTTACTATCTGGAAGAACAACATCATTCTTGTTCTCTTCGTACAATAGCTCCAATAGCTTGATCGCAGCCTTGTATCGTTGATCATTCGAATTTCGCATAAACTCTTCCACCATCGTCTTGAAGGGATAGACATGGAAGAAAGTCGTGTTAATGTCTTTTAACAAGGGTAACAACTCAACATGACATTCCTGTTGCATCAGGCATCCATGCCTCTTCGCAAGAGTGGTCAGCCACTCTTGCGTATCCTTGGATATGACCACTTCATCGCTACCATCCCACCACAACAAACGATCATCATCTGTGAGTTCATATCTCTGTTTGTTTCTGAACATCAAAAACAGTTTTTTGGTTTGTTCCACTTGCTTGAGATATTCTGTCGTACCCTGTGGCATAATCGGTTCTTTCCGCTTCTGAATACGGTATGCTTCAATTTCTTCACTGACATACTTCTTCATGACTTCATCATGATACACATCACCTTCCCATTTTATGCTTGCCCAATTGATCCAGAATGATTCATTCATCAGATTCGATGTCAGGTATGCGATCACTCTTGCAGGAAGAATCAGTGTCATTTGCGCTACATCCTTTAACAAGGGTTCTTTCACTTGTTCCCTTTGGCTATAGTCCATCCTAAGCAATGAAATGATTTTCTCTTTTCTTATCATCTGTTTCATCTCAATGGATCTACCTTTGATAGGTTGATTGAGATATAGTTGAATACGTTTGGTACATTCCAGTAAATCCGCTGGATATGTATCAGGAATGACCGATTGCTCATCTATCCCGTATTTTATCGCGCATAGATCCGTCAGATCAGTTCCCCCGGCATATTCGAGGCATTTGCTTGGCAGAAGATTCTTTAAGAATTGGTATCCACTATCATGTTGCATAGATGGAATTCGTTTTAAACAGTACTTTTCAATGATATCCCAAAGATGGAACCTATGCTCAAGACCATAATCTTTCTTGAGCAAGTGATTGATCCAGGCAATTGCTAAATGCACATTATTTGCTATCATAAAATCCTCAATGACACATGAAGCATCATCCCCATACAGCTCAAATAACGCATATGCTGCTAGAATGCACCGATAGGTGCATTCCTCGCCAACACCACCTGATTCCAACCTACATGCAAGACTATCAAACACCACATCTCCATAGCTAGTGTCTTCAAAATAGTTATAGTCTAGCATCGCAATGTTGTTCTTGCCTATCTTTGGCAAGCACAGCACTGTGATTGCATTCTTGCCTATCTTGAATTTTTCCCTTCTCATCATACCGCCATAATGCAGTATCTTCATCAACTCTTCAGTAAACTTCTCTCTTGTGTCAGGATCCAGCTTGATTTCCCCATTGTAGAATAATTCGTAATTAAAGATACCCATGTCATTCTCCTATGCCAAATATCCTATCCCTTTGTTCATGATTGACCATGAGCGACATATATGCCTGTAGATATTCTACTTCATCACTATGATCAAACAGTGTTTCAATATAGCATTTCCAATCACCATGCGTCATCTCAGGAAACAACTTATTCTTCTTGTCCATGAATTCCTTCATGACAAGAAGAAGCTTACGATGAACTTCATCATTTTCCCTGCGGAATTCATTCACAAAAGACAATGGCGCATATTGGCATTGCCATACATGCTGCATGCGCCATAAAAGGTCATGCAGTTCTTTCTCCATGTCCATATCGTCTGGAACATCAATTCTGTCGTAACACTCCTTCCACGCCTTGAAATGACTGTACAGCTCATCAGATAAAACAAGATTTTCCCCATCCCAAATCTCCAAGAGTGAATCTTCATTCGGAAGCCTCAGCAATTCATATATTGGCATATCTGTCTCATCTGTATGAAATCCCATCCTCTTCAACAAGATGCCTCCCACGAACTTAAGATGCTTTTCAACTGATGCTTCCCTATCACCCAAGTAAAAATTGCATTCAGTTGTGCTTAAACATATCTGTAAAGCCATGATCGCAGACATAACCACTCCATAACAATCAAAGTAACAAGATTCCACCTTCAATTCACATGTATTCATATCATATGTCGCAACACTATGACTACAATTATCATACAATGAATAATCAAAAGAAACTATCCCATTCTTATCTGGAAGAGCAGCTTTAGTGACATCATATTCATATGAATCATACTCATCATCATCGTAATCATCATCGTCCTCGTCATAATATTCGATTGTATCTGTCTTTCTAATGCCTCCATACCACAACAAACACAAAACAAGATAGTTAAGGTTATCCCTTTTTTCCTCTGGTATGGTTACTTTCCCAGTCATTGTATATTCCATCCGCATGTAATCCACCTCCATTAAAGTAATACATATAGTAATATATCATATGTACATGTAATTGTCAATACATATAGCGAAAATAGTTATGCATATAATTTATTCGCACATTATGCATGAATAAGGTAGTCATGAGAAGGACGTAAGAATCATTGGAGTATGAGTTATACTGAAGTGAATGAAAAGCAGGGAGTATCCCTGCTTGGAAATGATAAGACATTGACGATACTTTTTGTTAAAAGGGGATATGTTCTGGCATCAGACATGCAAAAAAACCTTCTTCAACATCCTTATTCGGAAAGCCTAGAAGATATCTATTTCTCTTTGAATCGTATTCCTTGATCGTTAAGTATCCCGTTTGATAAAGCACTGCTAATGGATTCACAGACCCATCAGCAAAACCCGACAACAACGACTTCGATACATACAGTTTCTCC
>OMYM01000219.1 GCA_900315225.1 uncultured Erysipelotrichaceae bacterium
GATCTCTTTAGGCAATAAACGCATAGGAATGCATAATGCTATGCTTGTCAAGACATTCCAACAAGTACAGTTGCGCATCTTTTGGTATTTCCAACCTTGCGCCAATAACCAGTCGATCCATCGATACGCGTAAAAGCTTGCTCAGGGAATATAGATTTTCAACTGATGGAAGGCTTCTTCCATCCAGCCAATGGTAGATTGACTGGACACAGCCTAGCGATAGATATTCGCGAACATCCTCCACCGACAATCCACGATCATCCATCAATTGCCTAATCCGTATACCGGTAGCCTTTTTGTCTATCTTGGGGCTCATGACTTCCCTCCTGGAATATTCCACATCGTATATTATAGGGCATTTTCCAAAAAAGTCATTGAACTGCCAGTTCAATTTTTCGTTCTCAACAAATATACACGAATAATCATGAAACAAAAATGAAAACGAAGGGATGTCCCATGACTCCCTTCCTCTTTGTTTATGATTTTGTCTGTTGGGTCGTGATGATCCCTCTGCCCGCTGGATCATTCATAATGATCTCTTGCACGCCATCCACATAGATGGTTCCAGATAGAGGATTCTTAATGCTTATGACGCTACCGATGATTGTCGCGTCTACCTCGGATCTTTCAAAACAAAGATCCGCGTCAATCATCCGACAGTTGACAAGCTTCAACCCTCGGCAATAACACAAAGGCTGCGTCCCTGTGATCGTACAGTTTTCAAATGTGACATTCCGGCAATACCAAGCAAGGCATGCACCTTTGATGACACTGTTTCTCACGATCACATTCTTGGCATGCCAGAATGCGTCCTCTGTATCAAAGTTACAATTCTCAAAAATCGAATCGCTGATGTACTGGAAAGCATACTTTCCCTTCAAGCGCACATTCTCAAAGCGAAGCTTTTCACTGCGCAACATGAAATACTCGCTTTCAGCGCTAGAATCTTTCATTGTGACACCACTCACGCTCCAGCCAAACTCGGACGACACAATGTCGGAGCCAGTGATCTCCACGTTAGAACACTCCCGTAACGCCCTAATGCCATGCATACGTGTGTCATTGATCCTGATATTCTGGGAATACCAAAAGGCAGCTTGACAATTCGAGGTTATCTCACAGTTTTTGATAACTAGTTTCTCATCATGCCAAAAAGGATACCGTAGGTTAAAATACGTGTTCTTGACAGTAATATTCTGTCCTTCCTTGAATGCACTTTCCCCATCAGCAGGTCCATCAAACCGACAATTCTCCACCAAGATATCTTTCTCACCATACAATGCCCGTTCTTCATCAAACGTCTGATTTGCATATTTTTTCATCTTGCATCTCCTTTCTTGGTGCGATATATAGTATACATGACATTTATCATATAAACAAATACTAGTTTTTTACATTTCCTATACAAGGGAAGTATAAAAAGAAAAAAACCAGATATTTCTGGTTTTTAGAATATCGCTCGTTGTTTCCAACCGCCCTTGCGGTAAACCAAGAACGTTGTCAATGCGCCAACACTCCAGCTAATCAACATTGACACATACATCATGGCACAATTCCCTTGGGGCAACTCTGGCGTCTTGGAGAGCCAAACAAGCCCATATGCCAAAGGAACACGCAAAAGAACAGATTGAAGGATGGAAATCCACATGGGAGCCATGGTATCCCCCGCTCCACGCATAATCCCTGAAAGACATTGAGTTACTTCCATCAGGATATATCCCACCGCAAGAATACGCATCATACGGTTACTGAGATCGATCAGCTCCTTGGTATCGGTGAAGATACCCATCAACTGCCTGCCAAACAACAGGATGATGGCAGTCAACACAGCCGATATTCCCATCGCCGCAAGTGTTCCATTCTTTGCGCCTTCCACGACACGATCAACTTTCTTGGCACCAATGTTCTGTCCCGCGAATGTCGTCATTGCAGCACCAAACGAGAACGCCGGTAACATGACAAATCCATCGATGCGCATGACAATGACATTTGCGGCGATGAACAATTCCCCAAAGCTATTGGTCAATGACTGAACGACAATCATGGACATGGAGAAGATCGCCTGGGTAACCCCAGAGGGAAGTCCAAGACGCACAAGTCTTTCGGTATACTCCCTCTCGGGAACGAAATACTTCTTGCCCATGTCGAATGTTTCTTTCATGGTTGTCAATTTCCGTATGCACAATACAGCTGATATGAACTGGGCAATGATCGTTGCCCAGGCAACCCCTGCGACACCCATGCCAAACTTTGCGACAAACGTAAAGTCTAGGACAATGTTGATCACCGTAGCAACCAGAAGATAAAGCAACGCTGAAGCAGAATCCCCAAGTCCCCTTAGAACACCGGAAAGAATGTTGTAGTAGCCACTTCCAGCAATGCCTAGAAAGATAATCAACAGATAGTCGAAGCACCAATCAATGATCGAAACAGGCGTGTTGAGAAGCTTTAAAAGCGGTCTAGTCACAAGTGGCCCAATGATCATGATGATGACCGATGCAATCAACGTCAACGTGATACAAGTGCCAATGCTCTTGCTAAGCTGCTCCCGCTGCTTAGCGCCATAATACTGCGCAACCATGATACTTGCACCCGTGGAAATCCCCATGAACAAGACAAGCATCAGGTTGAGGATCGGCCCTGCCGATCCTACTGCCGCAAGCGCATTGTCCCCGACATATCTACCTACGATGATACTGTCGACTGTGTTATACAGCTGTTGTGCGATATTGCCTATTAACATAGGCAAGGTAAACATCATGATTACCTTGACTGGATTCCCTTCCGTCATCTTGACGGGTTTAAACAGATTCATGACTATATCCTCCCTTTGCGTCTATATTCTATATGACAATGATATTTTATACAATGCTTTATTTCTCTTTCTTGTCTTTTGCTTGACTTTATCGCAATTCTAGAATACGCTTTATGCATGGTGAAAGGGGAGTGTATGAAAGATACAACAAAAGCAAACCGTGGCTGGGTAAATACCGATATCAATGGCGAGCTAGACAAAGATGCTACCGCAAGGATACAAGATGACTTCAACCTTGCGGTAAACAAGGACTATATCCTTGCCCTAACGATTCCCGCCGGGAAGACAATGACCGGCGGCTTATACATCACCAGACTCGAGGCAGAAGCCAAAAGACTGGCAATGGTCAATGATGAAAGTATTACAGGCCATGATGCAGAGCTTGTTCGAAGATACTACAGCATGTTAAAGGATTGGGAAAAACGCAACGCGAATGGCGTCGAACCATTGCGTAAATACATTGACGAGATCCGAAACCTGAATAATTTGGCAGAGATGACAGCGTATTTCGCTAAACCTGATAGAGGTGGCATCTTCGGCAGTCTTTTCCAGTATACCGTTTCGGTATCGTTCAATGATCCTGAAGCCAGAATGATCGAGATCATCCCACCAACGCTTTCTTTGCGTGATTCAGCGGAATACAGGGATCTCAGTGAAAACGGAAGAATCAAGAAAGAGAAGAACACAGCAGGTTGGCTAATCGTCTTATCCTCCCTTGGCTTTTCTGATACCGAAGCAAGCACCATCATTGACAATGCCTTTGCCATGGAGACAATGATGGCACAAAACATCTTTACGGTGGAAGAAGAGTATTCACCTGATATCTTTGAAAGAATGTGGCATCCTTGCGACCTTGCCGGAGTAAGAAAAGCCAGTGGATCATTCCCCGCCGACCAACTATTGGAAAGCTGGGGTGCAGGCAATGCCAATCTCTACAACATCGACCAAGTCGCATACATGGCATCGCTGGACAAGATCTACACCGAAGAAAACTTCCTTGCCCTACGTGACTGGCTGACCATCATGGTCTTGCAAGACAAGGATGTTTTCCTTGACAGGCAAACCCATGATGGCGCAAGGGATGCCCGTAACAAAGTCATGGGTATTTCTGGCGTGGAAAGCGATGACACTGAAGCAATGAACCTTGCTTTTGACAATCTGGTCGTTCCCATGGACAACATGTACATCCAGAAATACTGCACACCGCAATTGCGTTCAGAGATCGAAGATATGATCCATGCGATTATCGCCGAGTATCGAAATATGTTGCAGGAAGAGGAATGGCTCACCAAGCAAACAAGAGAGAAAGCAATGGAGAAGTTGGATCACTTGCGCGTAAGAGCTGTCTACCCATATGCATTGGAAGACTGGAGTGACTTGGATATCAGTGATACAGACAATCCTCTAGACGCAACCCTCAAGATCCAGGCTTATCGTACAAAGCGTGAGTTGGCCAGGGTCAACGCCCCCATTAACAAAGATCAATGGGAACAAAGTTCCATGCCTGCATCATTGGTGAACTGTTTCTACAATCCGCAGGATAATTCGATTAACATTCTTGCGGGCATCCTGGGTGGTGTTATCTACCAGAGTGATTATTCGTATGAACAGAAGCTTGGTGCCTTGGCTGTCGTCATTGGTCATGAGATCAGCCATGCGTTTGATCCCCAGGGATCGCAATTCGACAAAGACGGAAAGTTTGCGTCATGGTGGACGGATGAAGACCGTGAAGCATTTGATCGACTATCCCAAAAGCTTATCGCATACTACGATCAGTTTGAACCTGTGGAAGGTATTCACTACAGTGGCAAGCGTGTCCAAGGTGAAGCAATTGCGGATATGGGAGGCATGAAATGCGCCTTGCGTGTCGCAGCGAAGATCAAAGACTTCGACTACAAGAAATTCTTTGCGACATACGCAAAGATATGGGCAGTCACGTTTATCCGTACGGTTGAGATAGATCGGGCAAAGACGGATTCCCATCCCCTTGGCTTCTTGCGGGTTAACGTCCCTGTGCAACAGTTTGACGAGTTCTGCAAGGCTTATGATGTCAAGGAAGGCGATGGCATGTACATCGCCCCACAAGACAGGATCTGTGTCTGGTAAAGATGAAAGGAGAATATGACAAACGAAGAATTCTGGCGCAAGCTAGACCAACTGACCCCGACAGGTAGTGATCCAGATAACATCAGGCGCTTCGCCCAGGTATTGAAACAAGGATACGAACAGGACTTGGATTTGCTTGTGACAGGCAAGTTGCAAGGAGATCAGTTTAATCAAGCATACATCATGTCACCCCATGGACGCGTGTTGTTGTGCTTTACGAGTGATATGCACGCTGCTGCTTTCCGTGCGTATGGCTATGATGGCTATCCTGCAGTATGTTGTCTGGTGAAGGTGCGTATCATAATGAACAATATGTTCAATAAGGAATCAATCGCTGGACTGGTTTTCAACCCCCGAGACGCAAATCATGCTACAGCTGTTCCAAAATTCCTGTTGGAACAAATCATGCCGGGACCAAGGCTAAAGCCCGAAAAAAAAGTTGTTCCATAAGACAAGATATATGTCTAGTAAGGAAGAAGAATATGACAAACAAAGAATTTTGGCGCAAGCTGGATCAACTGGCTCCGACATGTTGTGTGTTGAAGGTACGTGAAGTATTGAACAATATGTTCAATAAGAAAGCAATCGTCGGACTAGGTTTCAACGCAGGAGACGCAAAGAATGCAGTTGCTGTTCCAAAAATCTTGTTGGAAATGATCATGCCAGGGCCAAGGCCAAAGCCTGAGAACTTTGTTGACGCAAAATAATGTCAAAGAAGGCGATGGCATGTCCATCGCCTCAAGATAGAATCAGTGTCTGGTAAAGACGAAAGAAAAATATGACAAACGAAGAATTTTGGCAAAAGTTAGATATCCTCGCTCCTACATGTAGAGATGTGAATAACCTTAGGGAATTCGCTTTGTTACTGAAACAAGGATATGAGGAAGACTTATGTCTTCCCACAGCAGGACTACTGCGTGGGAATCTGTTCAATCAAGCCTACATCCCCTCATCACGAGGACGTTTATTGCTTTGTTTTACCAATCTTAAGAGTGCTGTCTCATTCAAAGAACGGGGAATAGATGGTCGTGCCGCAACTTGGTTTCCTTTGAAGGTACGTGATATATTGAACAATATGTTCAATAAGGAATCAATTGCTGGACTAGCATTCAATCCTCGAGACGAAAAGAACGTTGCTGTTGTTCCAAAGATTCTATTGGAAGAAATCATGCCAGGACCAAAGCCAAAGCCAGAAAGTCTTGTTAATGGAGAGTAATATAGGAGGATATGATGAGAAAACATTTAGCATTCATTGGTGTATTATCTCTTTTTGTAACAATCTTGCCCTTGTCGGCATATGCGGAAGAAGAATCTGTTATTCCCGCGGAATATCATACGCCCGAAGAGATCAAGGAGTTCATCGACACCCATCCCGTGAGCTATGAGACAACGTATGATGTCATGCCATCCTACCACAGTCCCTATGAACCAGGAAAACTGAGCGATGAGACATTGCAAAGTGCTTTAAACATGTTAAACACGATCAGATACATCGCAGGTTTATCGTATGATGTGACCCTGAATGAAGTGTACACTGAACAAGTACAAGCTGGAACAATGCTTGACGCTGCCGTAGGCACATTGACACATACCCCATCCAAACCCGATGACATGAGTGATGAGTTGTATGAACTGGCATATTCAGGAACAAGCTCATCCAACCTAGCATGGGGCTACGGTTCCCTTCCTGAAGCAATCAGACATGGATGGTTGGAAGATGGGGATTCATTCAACATTGATCGTGTTGGTCATAGACGTTGGTTGTTAAACCCAACAATGAAAGCCACTGGCTTTGGCAAGACTGCCAGTTTCACCGGCATATATGCATTTGACGGTTGTTTCCAATCCACCGACCAAGTATCCGTCTGGCCAGCCCAAAACACTCCTCTGGACTTCTTTGGCTCCGTCTATCCCTGGACATACAGCACAGGAACAGAGGAGACAGGAGATGTGGAAGTAATCCTCAAACGTGATAACACAGACGAGGAATGGCGCTTCAACAAAGATGCCTCCGATGGCTATTTTAACATTAATAACGATGGATATGGCCTTACTGGATGCGTCATCTTCCGCCCGAATGATATTTCATACAACGCAGGCGATACCTTCCAGGTATCGATCAAAAACCTGCAAGATGGCGATGTATCCTACACAGTCCATTTCTTCGATCTTTCGCAAGTGGGAAAAGAACCCATCCAAGATGATTACATGGGATGGCAAGAAGAGGATGGAAAATCATACTGGTACGAAGAAGGAAAAAGACAAGGCATCAAAACAGATCCAAAATGTTTCTGGTTCGAAGGAACCCTCAGAGGCAGAGAAATCTATGATCCAGAGAGCGATGGCTGGTATTGGCTGGATGTCAACGCCAATGGCGCAAAGGCTATAAACAAAGAAGTCTTCATGCCCTACATCTACCAAGACGAAGCAGAACACCTAAACGATGAAGCATGGATCAATTCTGTCGCAATCCTAAGCAAACGAACAACCCCCAATGTTATCGACCTATCCCAGCAAGTCCGCATAGCAATCTTAAACCACGATACATTCAACGCAGGCAAATGGGTCAGATATAACGCTGAAGGAAAGATGATCAAAGGTTGGTATACAGTGGAAGGAAGCGACATAGACATCTATCCCGACCAAGCAGGAAACACATACTACTACGATGACCAGACAGGTCTCATGGCCAAAGGATACGTAAGTATCGATGGCAAAGTACATCACTTCGATGAAGTTACCGGCGTCATGCAATGGTAATATAAAAACCGGCATATGCCGGTTTTTTATTATGCTATAATACTATTGTTTAAACTCATGTATGAAAAAAGTGTAACAAAGATAGATTGTTGTGATAGAATAATAAAGTATGATGGAAAGGAGTGATTGATCACTTACGATACTAAGCAAAAGGAGATACATATGGAGAAAAGAAAAAAGAATTCCGGGATATTCATTGTTACACTGATACTTATCGTTACGCTATTTACAGCAAGTATCATAAAAACGAACATGTACAACAAGAAGAGACATCAAGAAACCTACGCAGGATCCTCATTGTTCACTTCAGAAGAAGTGAACAATGAAGTCAATGTCAGGCTAATCCCTAGAAACAGTACTTGGGAAAAGATATTTGATCTTAACAACGAAGGATTGACCGAGAGTAACTATCAAGCATACACTTATGATATCGTGGTATCTAACGATACCACGGATCAGGTTCTGGATTATTCCATGAAGCTAACCTTCAGCAATGATCTGTTCCTAGCATCCGCTTGGAACGGATCATTGGAGATCCACCAGAATGTGAATGACGAAGAAACAGTCGCATTAATTCCAGATCTTCGCCAATTCGTTCCAAGCGAATATGACTTAGAAACATTCACAGTAGACGGAGAATCCTTTATCTTCTTGCATACAGGGGATTATTTTGTGTATACCCCAAGCACCACCATGAACGCCAAGGAAATGCCCATTGAGCCATACGAAACCTCAACGCCAGGCATTATCCTATATGTCGCAATCGGTGAAAACA
>OMYM01000549.1 GCA_900315225.1 uncultured Erysipelotrichaceae bacterium
AGCCATAATATGTTGTTTTTAATTATTCGTTTCTTACATTGCGCGGTATAGGGGGAAATATGACGACTGGTCGTTGAACGAAGGGTCACTATTTCTTCTTATCTCTACCAATTGATTATATTTTTCTTCATCGAACACCTGCTTGCCTATCGAGAACTGATAGTCTGAAACCTTATTGAAAGCGGCTTTGAACTTGTATAGGTTGTCTTCGCCACTGCCTACGCCGCCACCGAGGTGGAAGGTCTTGAAACCTTGCTCACAGCCCCACAAGGCAGCTTTGTAAAGCAACAGGTTGGAGGGAGCCAAATTGCGGTATTCAATATCCGAACCACTCAGATGGTAGTTCAAACGTCCATTGGCGTAAATCATAATGGACATGGCGATGATTTTATCCTCCAACTTGGCATAGAAAAGCTCATAATTGTTGCGCAGGTCGTTGTGGATGGACTCATAAAAGGGGCGTTTGAAGTAATAATACTCTTCGGCATGGTCTTTGTCCATCGTGGCGTTGTATATCTCAATAAACTTGTCGAATAAATCCATGCTTTGCCCATGCTCTATGACGATGCCGTTCTTCTCGGCTTTGCGTATCATGTTGCGGTTCTTGCTGTGGATGTTCTCCCAAATCAGTTCGGGCGAAGTCAAGTCCATGGCAATGGTCTTGCCCAGATCTATCACGTTACTGATAGGCTTCATCGGCACAGCATTCTTCAACACGGGATGGTAGCGCACAAAGTTGTCCACAATATGTTCTTTCTCCATTTCTGCCAAGTATGCTTTCCAAAACGCTTGTGTGTTGGCCTCCGTAGCATCACCCTCAAACAACACACCACCATAACCGTATGGCGTTACGGAGTCATAAATGCCTTCAATAGCTGTTGGCCTACGCATATAAACATAAATGGCTCGCAATCCGTTGTCTTCGTAATACAACAGGTATGGATCACCGTCGCCATGGATATGGAATGCCCTCACATAGCCACTCAGGTAGTAAATATCATAATCGGCAAATGTCTTCACCGTTTCATCCCACTCCGCAGAATGGGCCAAATCAAATATCTTAATCACGTCTCTTTATGTTTAATAGCTTAATAGCTTAGTAGCTTAATGGTTTTCAAGTTTCAAGTTTCAAAACATTGAACTTTGAACCCTTCTCTATAACCTATAACCTTTACAAGTATCTCCTTCATCTGACGAATGTCATCAGCCGTGTATCGCCCATCGCAGTGGATGGAAAGCATTCTTCGTGAGAAGCTTTTTACTTCATCGCTGGCTGTGTCGGGTACGTTCCAAAGCACAGCTGGGTAGATTTGATGCTCTATCAATTCTTTACGCACTCTGTCACGCTCGCCCGGATCGTCAAACAAAAAAACAAGTGAGAAAGGATAACAACCTATGCTCTCAGGTCGAATAATCTGTATTCCATCCTTACTAATGTCGCTCAACAATTCCCAATTTTCCCTCTTTCTGTTATACCATGCTCTGATGTCGAGTGTTCTCAAATACTCCTGGCTTGCTTTGTCCAATGCACAAACAGAAGCCGTGTCGAAGTATTCTTCTGTATCCACATATCCCGCACGGAAGGTGGCTTTCTCTATCGGCTTTCCTGCAAGATAGCCTGCTTTCAGCCGCATCGCCTCCCAACGGATGGCGGCAATACGCTCGTTTTCTTCCGAAGTGGCAGGCTGCTCTGGCAATTTCAGTCCCATGGGCGACCAAAGCATACCCCCTTCGGGTATTGGCAGCGTTTTGCGCAACGAGGCTATACACCAGTCAGCCGTGCTATGTATTGGCCAATCACCTATGAGGTCGTGCGTATGATCCTCAACCACAGCTGCTACCGGCAACTTTTCAGCGCTGCGATATTTGCGAGTGCCATAATAATTCACTCGCAACACCGCATCAGTTGGCAGGAATCGACCTTTTCGCTGAATGTTCTCCAATGTTTCGCTTTCGTTGTGGTCATCAGGCCAGTCTTGATAAAACATCAAATTCAGCCCAAATTCTTTCAGCGATGCAATCACATCATAGCAAAAATACTCAGGCATCCAAAGCCGTTGCCAGCCTTGTGAATGATACAGATGTATCAATGCCTGCCGACCATCAGCATAATAGTTGGCATGAGGATAGAAATCACTCAAGGTATTGCCCTTGCCTTGAAAATCACTAATATAATGGAAGTCTGAACCGAATTCTTTCATGTTTTATAAAGGTTACGGGTTAAGGGTTACGGGTTACAGAGGGCTGACGCACTTTTTATAGTAACCAGTAAACAGTAACCATTATCAACAAGCATTATGCCCGAGACAAAGCATTTTTCCTTCTGACAATCACAATATCTTCTCCACAGACACCTGCGCCTGCTTCTATATATCCGTCATCTTTTTAAGACCAACTTTATCAACATCTTGGAGATCTTGGAGAACTTGGCCAACCCTAACCCATCGAACAAATGCCACATGAAAGAAAACATCTTTGCCCTCAGAGTAATATTATAGTTACATGCCTTCATTAAGTTATATATGTCACTATATAAAAAATACTTTTTCCTACGAGAAATCACTTTACCTACATATACATCGCGGTAACTATAATAGTAATCCAAGTCGAAAATATTCTTATACCTGTCAATCACACCAAGAATATCAAAAGTTAGGATTGTTCGCAAGCACTTGTCACATCTAGTGCAGTTTCGAAAATCATCCTTTACTTTTGCGATGTCTTCGCGTACCCCATAGTTGGTTAAGACTTCTTTCCAACAAACATACAGGTGTTTATATGTATCAGGGCACTTGGCTACTCGTTTTGTCTTCTCTGTTCTCACCATACAAGGATCCCCTGTGATAAGTTCCGTAGATTCCGTCGACCATGCTGGCAATAGCCACGACTCTTGTCCGGCCATATCTATTTTCTTGAAATTTGCATCCTTTAATGGATAGCTGCTTGCATAAATATATTTGCTGAATAATTTCTGCATGCTAAGGACAGCTGCCATGTTTCTCGACATATAGTTCTCATTAGCCGGTTCTCCGAGATATACCTGCGATATATTA
>OMYM01000248.1 GCA_900315225.1 uncultured Erysipelotrichaceae bacterium
AAATCTGGAACAGATTTCTACAAGGCTTCCGCATATAACAGCAGGCAGACAATGCAGAATTCCAGCTAATTGTGCATCTGAGTATAGAACTTCACATCCAACAATAATTCATCGTCCAATGTGTTTTCATTGTTGTTTTGGATTACATTGGCCAAAAGCTCAATGCTCCTGGTATGGGTGGAATAAAAGAAGGAATTTGATCCCTCTGTATTCCGTAATGCATTCTTATAGAAATCTCGGTCTTTGTCAAGGATAATGATCATGTCCAGGATTGCTTGGTGCCAATCCTCATCACCTTGGCAGAATGCCAGAAAGATCTCCTCCATCTGGCTGTTGTACATCCATGCAATGAGTTCATACTTGTCGTGAAAGTGGCGATAGAATGTCGGTGATGTCATCCCACAATTGGCAGTAATCTGGGCAACTGGAACGATTCTGCCAAGATATCCTTTGTCGTCTTGACTTGCATATTGCTATCCTCTCATCATCTTCAATACTAAACGATTGACACTAGAAACGCAAGGGGACTTCAATCAGATTCCCGATGATATACTCCCCGAGTATGATATATGTACATGCCAAGGACAAGCGGGAACACAAGAAGACTGACAGGACAACCACAAAGAGATCTTCGGATCTTTTTTGGATTTTGTATGCATCTGTGATGGCACAGGAGTAAGCCAATTGTTCATGATAAGCTTTCAGATTTGATTTGACTTGCGACATAACAAAAGCTATAATCTAAACATAACAAATGTTATGTTGGAGGTTGGCTATGAAGAACCTTATTCTCGAAATCAGGAGCAGGTTGAATGTAAGTCAGGAAGATTTGGCGAAGATGATCGGTATCTCCTATGCAACTGTGAATCGGTGGGAAAACGGACATTCTCAGCCAAATAAGGCAGCTCAACTTCGCTTATGCGATATCTGTAAGGAGAGAAACGTTGATCTGGAAGACATCATTCAGAAGAAGATTGAGAAAAGTGCTGCGAATATAAGCAACAGCTCTGAAAAGCTGATATTGTATCACGGTTCCAAATCCGGTATCAAAGGCTCCATTGCTCCAAAAAGCAGAGAACGCTGTGATTTTGGCAAAGGGTTCTATATGGGGACGAAGCCCTATCAGCCACTAACGCTAATCAGTGATTTTAAGGAGTCAAAGTTCTATGTTATCAGTTTGGATATGACTGGACTGCGTGTTTTGAAGGTCAAGCCTGACCTGGAATGGGCAATGCTTGTGGCTTATAATCGGGGCAAGATGGACGAAGTGACAGGAACTTCACTTTACATGCACTACGCTGAAATGTCGAAAGGTTATGATGTGATTGTTGGCAGCAGCGCCAATGACAGAATGTTTTATGTATTGGATAACTTCTTTCTTGGAAACATTACAGACAAAGCGCTTGTCATGAGCCTATCCGCCCTACAGCTGGGACAGCAGTATGTTGCGATTACCGAGAAGGCTTGTAAGCATGTGAAGATTGAAGCCGAGGTTGAGCTGTCTCAGCTGGAGCGAATTTTTCTTCGGGATCTGAGTGAATCAAACCGCGTGAAAGGCGTTAATCTTGCGAATGTAATCTGTAGAGAGTATCGAAGAGAGGGACAGTTCTTCGATGAAATCCTGAAGGGAACTGGGAGGTAAAAGCATGGATAGCATTCAATTAAAGCTTTGTGATATTCAAGGTCGTCTGTTTGAGCGTTCTACCGCCTATGCCAGTGAGGCATTCATTCGTGATTTCATGAATTCAAAGGTGGCTGAGCATTTGGATTCTCCCTACAATAAACTGCAGTGGATGGGAGAAGAGTATCTGATTGATGAGTTGAAGGATGAAAAGACGCTGAGTACAGATGGAGAAAAATACTCTTCGGAAGTTCTGTATTGGATTGGATATCTGTATCGCTACTGGGCCTGCTCACATGGTGAGAAGAGCAAGAAAATCTACCGCCAGGCTCCAGCAAAGACTATGAAGAGGAATTATATGGCTTTCCACACCTTCGATCCAGAAATAGCGATTGATGATCTGATCGAAATTCATCAACAAAGAGAAAAAACAGTGACCAACAAAGTCTGAACAGCATCCCAAGCGTGCAATGGTTTTCTATGGGATAAAACGCTTCATTTCAGCTTTTTATACCTGAAATTCTGCCAGTTTGAGAATCGAATATTTTTAGAATTCTTTTTGACTCACTCAAGGCAAGGTCAAGGCTCTGACTTTCCTTCTTTTGGTAGGTTGTAATGTTCCGCTAATTATTTCCTACCCGCTCCATTCGAATAAAAGTTTTCAACATTCTGGACTATAGATTCCAGCCTTTGTATACATGCTAAGCATCAAGGACGCATGCGCTTCGTCATGGAAGCGGCTCATTTGGGCAATGCATACAGAAATAAATCTCGCATACGCCTGGCGTTTTACGCTAGGCGTATGTGTTTTTTCTGACTTGTATGTCCTGTTTATGGCTTAATAGAACTATATTTTACAAACCAAATTTTAAGCGAATATAGTCCCGAAAGTTGAAATACTTATAATGTACTATAGACTTTTCAAGTATTCTTCAACGTTTATGCATTCAATCCCGTTGTCCAGAATTGTACTCTCGCCACGATAGATGACGGCCTTGCGTATGATTCTTCCATATCTGAATTCTGTCGCCTTTTGTTTTTCAGGATCGGATAGGAAACAATATTGGGCGGGAACAACCTTATCGCTATGCTTGATTTCGTAGATTTCGCATACTGGAACTCTCTCATCGACTACCACCATGTCAAACTCGCCAATCGCGAAACGTAGCTGGAAAACTTCCTTTTCCGGTTTTGCCATTGTGGTTTCGAGAAGAACGATATCCTCCATCATTCGACCTCTGATTTCATTGAG
>OMYM01000059.1 GCA_900315225.1 uncultured Erysipelotrichaceae bacterium
CCAAGAATCGCAAGAACCATCAGGCTTGTGCTCACATCCATGTCGCCGAGAACATCCGAGTATTTTTCTTTGACTTTCTCGATCTTTTGGTCGCTGCCCTTTGCCTTTGAAAAACTGATGACGCATTGCATCTCTCTGCCAAAGCGCTTGATGCGCTTTGGGGTCAGTCTATTGATGTCCACCATTCCAAGATATCTTCTCAGAGGTCCCTTCTGAATCATCAGGCCTGCATGTGTTGATTTCTTTTCCCAGTCGTAGTCGTTCCACGCTGAATCCGCAGTGCTGACGATGAAACAGTAGAAGTCGGGGAGACGGTCTTGCTTTGTCAGCAGTGTGTAGTAATCGTTGCTTTGCTTGGATTGCTGTTTTCCATCGATAGTCTTTTTGAGAAAAGCCGAATGGATTTCACAGTATTGGTCTGAGAGCTGGGAAAAGTATCCCTCCCTCTTGTCCGACTTGAATTCAAGGTCCAGGATGAACATCTCCTTTTCCGAGGAAAAGAGAAAAAACTTGTCGGGGATGATTTCCTTTGATACCAGCTTTCCGTCCATCAGGAATACCTTGATCCCGCTTGCGGTGATATCCGTGACCGTCATGGAGTCAAGGTCGTAGTGGTTGTTCAACAAGGGGATCCCTTTCGCAAAGCTCATTGCGGAATGACACGAGAACCCTGCCTTGAAGCCATCGTCTTCTGTAAATGATGACATTTATATAATACCTCCATTTCTAGACGAAAGGGAGGCGTTCAATGGCGGGCAGAGCCAAGCGCGCAACCTTTCGTCAATTCATACAAAGGCGCATTCGCGCCCTTGTATTCGGAAGCCAACGGGAAAAAGGTTGTTTTCTTCAATAATTCTAAGCGTGATGAAAACAACACGGATTATGGTGTACAGAAAAACTTTTTTCTGCGAAGGCAAGGCAGGGATGAGAAGCGCACGCGCCCCTATGCCCTTTTGCGGTTCCCTTTCGCGGTTTTTCTGCGCGGGTTGTGCCGGGGAATCGCTTGGAAAGGCGATTTCTGCCATATTGTCCAAAAAGACTTCCAGAGATTCCTTTGTGTAGTTTTCCATCATCGTACTCATGCCTATAATTGTAATCATCCCGTTCTCGTTGTCAACTGTTTTTTTCTTTCGTTGAACTTTTTCCATTGTGTATGGCATCATACTTGACCGAGGAAAGAGGAATTATCGTGCGACCACTTGCGAAAGCGATTCTTCATTTACTGATGTCATCTTTCCAGGTTTTGATGAAGCTGTTACTAGCGTAGAAAAGGGGGATGACCCTATCAAAGAGGTCCAATATTGGCCTGGATTAAACATGTGCATATGAGGATGAAGGAAAAACATTTCCTGAAGAATCATCTGCCTGTAATTATATGTTGATCGATTGTAGATATCTGTTCCAGGTATTCGATCGTTCCAGTATTCATCACCTATGCGGAGGGCGAGATATGTCAGCGCAGTCATTGGGTATGCTTGCCGCAAGGGCAGCGTCTCTTGCCAAGGGAATATCTTGTTTTGACATGGTTGAAACGATTCAACTGTTTCGAACAACAGGGTTCAGAGTAAAACATTATGCGTCAAAAGAAAAAATTTTCAGGGCATAAGAGAAATTATGCTGGATATTTAGGGGACAAAATCCTATAATATCATTGTTTGCATTTTGCAAACGGAAGTATCACGGAGGTTTTTATATGGCGATCTGTACTATGCTTGACGCAAAACTTGATCAACGCAAGAACGGAGATGACTGTGCATTCAACGGATATCTTGAGGATTATCTGGACATGGAGGGGACGGGACTGGATCCAGTGTTAAGGGAAGCGTTTAGCGCAATCCTTGAAAAGGAGCCAGAGACAAGGTTGATTGTCGATCTCAAGGGATCTTTAAGCACCACAGCGATTTCCAACCAAATTATTCGCTATAAAGATGTATTCAAGCTGGCGGGCAAGCCAATCCGATATCCATACATTCTCTATAGGACAAAGGACGAGGAAGAGAGGGCGTTGCTTGTGTTGCCTTATTCCGAATATGGCTATATTTATGCAAAAGGTCTTTATTATTGCATGACGGAAATGGGTTCGGAATATATTGAGCAGAAGAATGAGATTGTCTCGTTGTGTTCGGCGAATGCCGACCAGATTGTGGATACGTACAATCAGTTGTTTGAGATCAAGGCTGGCGCCTTGCAAAGGGGAATTGACCGCGCTGCCTACCAGAGCTATGAAGTATTAAAGCAACAATGTATTGCGGCAGCCAATGAATTGTCTTCCAGTCTTTCGGAAAGGCTTGCGGCTTCTAGCGACAAGCAAAAGGTAATATACGAAACTGTCATCGACTGGTTTTTGCTTAAAAAGGTTCTGTATGTCCAGTACATGATGAACAAGAGCATTCTTCGCATGGCGCATGACGGTAACGTCAAGCGCCAAAGAAACCAGGCAAAGCTTCACGCGGACGACATCAAGTTTATCAGCTACAGCGATATGTGGCGCATTGCGACAAACAAACAATAAGGAAATGCCTGGATGTTCATCCAGGCATTTCCTTTTGTCTAGCGTACTAGTATTGTCGCTGTGATCAAGACCGTTACGGTGGATAATAATGTGCCAAGCAGATAATACTCGGCGAAAGATTGATCCTTTGATATCTTGTCGTAGCGCGCAATTGATTTGGCAGTCATGACAAAGGCGATGGTACTGACTTGGCCAATCGAGATCAACACAAGCATGATCAATCTCTCTACTGTGCCAATGGTTTCCCCAGCGGTCAATTCATAGCGAGGGTATGGTCTTTCGGAAGGGTCGGGGCGGTAGGGGTGGATCAGACGCTGCACAAGCGTGTTGGCGGGACGGTCGATGATCAACAATGCCAAGACCCATTTGCCAAAAGTAGTTTCGTTGAACCCAATGGTATCAAAGAACAGTTTTGTGAAAGATATTTCGTTCATTGGACAGTTCATCGCTGCCAAGACAAACGACAGCACAAGGATCAAGGCGATCGATATGCCTTGCCATATCAAAAACCTTCTACGCAGTTCGGAGAATGTCAAAGGGTCTTTGTGTACATCGAAGGCGAGAAGACATGCCCTTGCCAAACACAAGCACATGACGCATCCCGCTAGATATATGGAAAAGAACGGAATGGTAAACAAGATACAGTAGCAGACATAGAAAAACAGCGGTCTAAGAATGGGGTGCTTTTCTTGCGCCATTGCCTTGTAGTAGAAGTTTCCGGCAAAATGCATTGCCAGAAACAGCATTAGATATTGCTTGAACATGATTCCTCCTTCAGTATTCTCGTGATTTCATCAAAACCATTGCGGTAGGTGTCATAGAAACCTTCGCCAAGACTTCTTGCGACATTGGGCTGTTTCATCTTTAACGCCAGGGCAGTTTCTGCCTGCGTGCTTCGATTGGCAAGCGTTGTGCGTATTACTTCTTTTTGCCTTGGTGTCCACTTGCTTTCGATGGCTTTCATCATGTCCAGCATGATGTTGCACAAGCGTATGTTATCGCTATCGCGGAAAGATACGATGAGAATATTACCCGTCTTGCGCGGGCGTGCTTTCTCTAGTTTCTTTAGCGTGTCAATAGCATTGCGGGCGTTATGGTACGCAGGGCCATCCGCGCCAAGTGCCTTGTCGCGTTGTATTTCCGTGTCGATTTCCCCGATCCCTATGCCAAAGCGAAAAGCAATGGGATCCATCATTCGTTCTATTTCATGGACAATGGACAATGCTTCCTCGCCATCACACAGCAAGCCTTGGAACTCATCCCCAAGAGTGACAAGAAAGTCGGATGCGATGTTATTGATGTAACGCTTGTTAATGGCGTTCATCGTTTCGATGAACGCTTCCTGTACTTCGCTGCGGTTCTCCAATTGGCGTGAAGATACAATGTCACCAATGATTGCGACATATGCCATGATTTCCTCCTTTCTCTGATATAAAGGTATTATATATCAATATATTCATATATCAAGTTTATATATCGCATATGACATATTTTTTCTCATTCATACATGAAAACATTTTCAGAAAGATATGATGAAAATGATATTGACATGAGACAATGCGTTTTTTTATAATAGCGCATGTATACTTAGAATAACAGTTATCTGGAGTGCTGCAATGTCTGCCTGTAGTAATATGCGGAAGCCTTGTAGAAATCTGTTCCAGATTTCTGGGGCTTCTAGTATAGTTTAAATGGAGGTAATGATGAGAGTTGGCATTTATGGCTATGGCAACCTCGGCAGAGGCGTAGAAACTGCCATTCAGGCGAATTCCGACATGGAACTCGTCGCTGTATTCACAAGAAGGGATCCTTCCACCTTGAAGATCAAGACAGAGGGCATTCCCGTGGTATCCTCGGCGGATATCCTTGCTTGGAAGGATAAGATCGATGTGTTGGTGATCTGTGGCGGCAGCGCAACGGATTTGCCCAAGATGACGCCAGAACTTGTGAAGAACTTCAACTGTGTTGATTCATACGACAACCATTCCAGTATTCCTGCGCATTTCGCCAAGGTCGATGAAGCCGCAAAGGAAACAGGGCATGTCGCATTGATTTCCTGTGGCTGGGATCCAGGTCTGTTCTCCAACGCCAGAATCTATGCCAATGCGGCATTGCCCCAGGGCAATGACTACACTTTCTGGGGGCGTGGTGTTTCCCAGGGGCATAGCGATGCGATCAGAAGGATCGAGGGTGTCTTGGACGCAAGGCAATACACCGTTCCCGTGGAAGATGCCCTGGCCAAGGTAAGGTCGGGCGAGAACCCTGTTCTTACGACAAGAGAAAAGCACACCAGGGAATGCTATGTCGTGGCTGCCGAAGATGCTGACAAGGACGAGATCACCCGTCAGATCGTGAATATGCCCGCATACTTTGCGGACTATGACACAACGGTTAACTTCATTTCCATGGAGGAAATGAAGGCAAACCACAGTGGCTTGCCACATGGGGGAAGTGTCATTCGCACAGGGGAAACCTCCCAAGGTGTAAAGCAAGTGATTGAATTCAAGCTGACGCTTGACTCCAACCCAGAATTCACTGGTTCTGTCCTTGTCGCATACGCAAGGGCAATCGGACGCATTGCCCAGCGTGGCGATACGGGCGCAAAGACCGTATTCGATATCGCGCCTAGGGATATTTATGCCGGTACGTATGAGGAACTGCTGGCGCACATGCTATGATTTCCAGTAATCTTGTTAATAACAACGGCATCCTGTATTTCAACGGAATCTCGGTCCTTGATCTTGTCAAGGAATACGGAACAGGCATGTATGTGATGGATGAAGAACGCATCCGCGAAAAATGCCGCGCATACCAAGATGCCCTTCACAAGGCATTTGGCAATAACGCAAAGGCGTATTACGCTTCCAAGGCCGCAAGCTTCAAGCGTATCTACGAGATCGTGCAGGAAGAGGGCATGGGCGTTGACGTGGTTTCCCTTGGCGAAATCTACACCGCCATGAAGGCAGGATTTGACCTGAAGGACGCTGCCTTCCATTCCAACAACAAGACCGACGAAGACATTCGCTATGCCATGGAACATGGCATCGGATGCTTTGTCGTGGACAACAAGGAAGAACTTGACGCAATCAATGATATTGCGTCAAGCATGGGCAAGAAGCAGAATGTCCTGCTTCGCCTGACCCCAGGCATCGATCCCCACACATTTGCGGCTGTCGCAACGGGCAGGGTGGATTCCAAGTTTGGCTCTTCGATCGAGACGGGTCAGGCGGAAGAAATGGCTTTGCATGCCCTGACACTCACGAATGTGAACCTCAAGGGCTTCCATTGCCATGTAGGTTCCCAGGTGTTTGATTCCGATGTCTACATCGACAGTGCCAAGATCATGCTCGCATTCATCGCCCTGATGAAGCAGAAACACGGTTTTGTTACGGAAGTACTGGATCTTGGCGGTGGCTTTGGCGTTCGCTACACGGAAGACGATCCATACCTTGACATTGCCAAGGAAATCGAAAGACTCTCCGTGTGCATCAAGGAAGAATGCGCATCCCATGGCATTGCGGTTCCTTTCATCGCCATGGAGCCAGGACGCTCCATTGTGGCAGATGCAGGCATCACCCTGTATACCGTTGGGACAGTCAAGCGCATTACAGGATACAAGAACTACGTCTCTATCGATGGCGGCATGACCGACAACCCAAGATTTGCCTTGTACAAGTCAAAGTACACGGTATATCTTGCGAACAAGATGGATGAAGAAAACGACTTCGAATGTTCCGTGGTTGGAAGATGTTGCGAAAGCGGCGATATCATCCAGGAAAACGTGAAGCTTCCTTCTTCCGTCAAGCGTGGCGACATTGTGTGTGTCTGCACGACAGGCGCATATAACTACGCAATGGCATCCAACTACAACCGCATCCCAAGGCTTCCCGTTGTCATGGTGTCCCATGGCAAGAGCTATCTTGCGGTAAGGCGTGAGTCCTTGGATGACATTGTCAGAAACGACCTATAGCGAATCAAGAGGCGAAAGCCTCTTGATGCGACTGATTACTTTAGCGAGGTAAAATGCAATGAAAAACAAGGTGGTGTTCTTTGGCGAAGCCGACTATGGCAAGACGACCCTGATTGGCTACCTGCTTTCCAAGGCGGATAACCTTGACATGGATAAAGTTGAAAAACGTGTCAAGGAAAAGCTGGGCAAAAACTATGATGAAGGACTGCTCTATTCCTCCATCATCAATGAGAATTATCTTCAGAGCGACACAAAGACCGAGGTAAACACTTTTGCCATCTCTGAGTATCCCAATGCCAGCGAAGGAACAAAAGTGATCAAGGACAACGAAGAAGAAACCATTGTCGAGATCACCCGCGTTACAGGGGCAAAGGTTGAAGTGACGACCATTACCCACACAAAGGGGATTGTCAGACGCTTGAACTCCCGCTCCCGCGAAGCGAGAAACATCTCTATCGATGGTCTTGATATCGTCGCCGTCGACACGCCAGGGCATGTCCAGTTCATCAAGGAACGCGAGATCGGCATCGCCTTGGGAGATGTCGGGGTATTTTGCCTTGCGATTGACAAGGTGCTAAGCGACGACTTCAGTGAAGTCCTGTTCAGATACGCCGACCTGTGGCGCACATACAACGTCAGCCGAAAGTTCATCTATCTGCTGACCATGAGCGATCTCAGCAAATACAGCGAAGAGGCATACAATACAGCCTGCGAGAAAATTCGTCGCTTCTGCAAGTTCGTCGACTACGAGCTCTCCGAAAACGTCTTTGGCATTCCCATCAGCTACACAGTCCGCGAGGAAGAAGCCGCAGCGATCATTCCCGTGGCAGTGGAATTCAAGGAGAGAAACGGAGTGAACATCCTTGAACACAGCGACAAGACACCATGGTACCATGGTCCCACCCTAATCGAGGCGATCAAGACAAGAATTGGTGAATTGAGGGAAGAAATCAACGTATTGATTCCCCAGAACACATTGGTGTCCGTGGACAAGGAAATCGGCAAGACCCGTACACAAGCAGGAAAAGTATGGCGCGTTGCAGTGCGTAATGGATCCATTGAAGTCAACGACAAGATCAAGCTCTGTGATGTCTCCATTGACGGCATGCAAGGTAAATACGATGTCATTGCGGAAGTGAGATCCATCCACGCGGAATACCACGTCTCCGAAGGCATCAGAGAAGTTCAAAGAGCAAGCAAAGACGAACTTGTGACCATCAACCTAAAGAACTGCTACGCCAACGGAAGACGCGTTGACAAGAGCGATATTGTGACCGATAAGGAAACAACGATCTACTCCGCCAACGATGAAACCGAAAAGATGAACGAGTTCTACATCAAGCTTCCCAACATCGATTCGGAGGTAGATCTCATGGATGTGGGACAAGTCGTATCTCTCCTATGGTTTGGCAAGAGAATCACCAGTACCATCGTCAAGTTCTCCGATGATCTAGATGGAATCTACATCAGGCTGATTGAAGGAGTAACGCTCTCCATCCCAACCGACCACCGTTTCCAGAACCTACAGGAACTCAAGGAAACCCGTTTGATTCTACAAAGAGGCGGCGAAAACGCCTACCAGGATGGTCAATACAACTTCCGCTACCTGCGTGGTGAATTCGTCTTCTCAATGAGCCGCTTGGTTGGCATGGACGCTTGAACTAACAAATAACAAGAACCAGATAAAACGCTTATCTGGTTTTTTTGAGTCTAATACTTCTGTCATATCGTAATTGTTTTCCTCTGCTGCTATTCACTAGATAATTGTAAATGTTTTATACTATCTTTTCAATGATGTCAAGTGGTATTGGCTTGCTTTGGAATAGTGGCAATGTCAGATAATCGCTATGCCAACGGAAGACGCATCAAAAAAAGCAATATTGTGATCAACGAGGAATCAAAGATCTACTCTGCCAAACGGCGAAGCCGAGAAAATGAGTGAGTTCTA
>OMYM01000062.1 GCA_900315225.1 uncultured Erysipelotrichaceae bacterium
GACAAAATCGATCTGTTTATTTTTGCCTTTTCGGACAGAACCGATTGGGAAAGCTTCAATGCCTTTCTCCTTCTCGTAACCATCTCGGAAAGCATCTTAAGTGATAAATGTTTCATGGATTCCCTCCTGTTGCCAGTAACAACATTGCAAGATGTGCTACAGCGCTATAATATTACCATCGCATACAGAATAATGCAATAGAAATATCAAGATCTTACAAGATTTTTTTCACAAAGATGAATATTTTGTAAATTGTTGCCACAAGCAACAACCATGTCGTTTCACTTGTTGTTCTCAGCAACATTTTCAAGCATCAAAACTTGATTGCCTGAAAATGGACATGAGATCTTCCCAATAAACACAGGCAGCCTAGACAGGCTGCCTGTGTTCTCTTCACTCGCTAGGATGTATTATTCCTCGCTGATCACATACATTTCCGAACCAAAGTCGCTCGGCACGCGGATTTTATCCGCATATCCTGTTCCATTGTAGACGTTGTTCAACAAGATGCCATTGCGTAACGCCGCCCCGCTAGCATGCATCGCCTCTCCACGCCACAGCAAACCTGTGCTTCCATCGTCTTCTTCAACCAAAAGCCCTTCTTCCGCAATCATGTCATAGTATGGGCCGCGCGCACGAATCGGCACCAAGAAATCACGCCCTACGATTTCATAGAGACTATCCTCGCACAACCCTGGCACTTCCATCCTTTCCGCAGGCGAAGCAGCGGATATCAACTTACGGAAGACTGTTGCGATGGCAGTCGTGCCATGGGCATTTGTCACGCACGCCATTCGATGGTTTTCATCGGTTTCCTTGCGCCAATAAATGCCAAACTGCAATAAATCCCTATGTTCCTTATAGAATTCAATCTGCTTCTGTATCTCTTTCCTTTCGATATCGCTCAGAATCCGCAGATCCAGCTCATAGCCAAATGCGCCAAAGGCAGCAGTATGGAATCGCGTCTGCAAGGGCGTTTCTCTCTGGGTCTGTCCATGCGGGCATGCCGATACATGTGCTCCTACAACACTCTGGGGATAAAAGTAGGAATAGCCGGTTTGAATCGCGTATCTGTCAATGGGATCGGTATTGTCCGAAGCCCAAATCTGGGGTGAGAAACACATCATGCCTAAGTCAAACCGACCTCCTCCTGAAGAACATGATTCCAGCAATATGTGTGGTCGACTGTCAAATATCGTGTGCAACAATTCGTACAAAGAACAAATATAGTCATAGGAATACGATTGATCCCTTGCGCTCATGGGACGATTCATGTCCCATTTGACATAATCAACCTTGGCTTCATCCAGAATCTTCACAACATTCCCAGCAATATAGGTTCTTACTTCAGGTCGTGTCAAATCCAGTAACAGTTCATGTCTTCCCCGCAGGTTATGATACCCCTCGTCTCGAATTACCCAATCAGGATGTGCGCGGTAAAGATTAGAATCGGGGTTGACAGCCTCTGGTTCAAACCACAGTCCAAACATCATTCCCATGTCATGTATCTTCTGTGACAATCCCTCAATGCCATTGGGAAGCTTTTTTCTGTTCACCCAATAATCCCCTAGACCAGCGAAATCGTTGTCTCTATTGCCAAACCATCCATCGTCCAGAACAAACAATTCAGCCCCAAGGCGTTTTCCTTCCGTAGCAAGCGTAACAAGCTTTTCTTCATCGAAATCAAACATAAACGCTTCCCAATCATTGACCAAGATCGGACGTTCCCTCATTTTCCAATCCGTGCGGACAATATGATGGTTTACAAACTGATGGAAATGATGGGAAAGATCATTCAGCCCTCTATCGCTGAATGTCATGACAGCTGTCGGGGTTTCAAAGCATTCCCCTTGCTTTAATGGGCGATTCATCCTTGCGGGATGAACACCTTGCATGATTCTCACACTTCCATGGGGGTCGCAACCTATGGACGCATAATGGTTTCCACTATAGATCAGATTGAATCCCCATGCTTTCCCCATTTGTTCTGTTGTACTTGCCTTGCGCAAGATAAAACCAGGATTGGCGCGGTTGGAGGATGCGCCAAGATCTGCTTCCAATACATATGTTCCACATGTGATATGTTTATCGTTCCTCTGCATTTCGTTTGCCCAACTGCCTGAAAAGTTCATCATGACCAAGTCAGACTCAATCATATCCATAGAGAAACTCATAGCCTTTCGAATGAATACAGTTTCATTCGACCCATTAACAACTCTCATGCGTCTTGTAATAACATCGCTCATGGCATAAACCGTATACAACAAGTCAATGTCGATCTTAGAAACTTCATCCTTTAAATGAACAATCAGGGTTTCATCACCATCATATGGGTCGGGAAGCGTATTTTCATGCAATACTGTCCCTTGCTTGATTTCATGCCCGGCATATTTAAAGTCCAGTGTGGTTCCTGCCTCACGATGAATCTCCATCGGCTTCTCACGGAAATCGCCTATCCCATCGCTTGACCACTCCAGCGGGACAACATCCCGCCAGCTCGTGGAAATATCGTCTTCATATTCCACCGATTCGCCATATGGGACAATGCGTTTTAACGAAAGCACCTCAGCGTCTTCCAACAAAACCCTATCGCCATAATGAATATGTTCTAGATGACCATATTGGTCAACCCGAAACATGTAGGAAGAATGTCTTGTCCTCAATAGAAATACCAAGTTCTTTTCTTTTATCCATTGCGTCATAATCCACCTCAGTCTTTTTTCATACTATACCAGACGCAATAGAGGTTTGAAAGCACTTCTTTTCAATGCGCAAGGGAGGCGATCATCGCCTCCCTTGTTTACATCCGGGGTTTGTTTCCGCCGGATTTGACTGGATTTTTCTTGTAGTTTCGATTGTTACCGTATGATTGGCTGCGCCTGTTGTTACCATATGCATTGTTGTTTCGTGCGTTAGGATTTCCAACAGGATTGCTTAGCATCGCGTTATTCGCCTTTTCAAGTTCTTTTTTGGCGCTATCCTTCGCAAGGCTGAACCTTGTGTTGACGTTTTCCAAATCATGCTTACCGCCATGAAGATCCGCATAATCAAGCAATACATCCGCTGCCTTGCAGAAGACTTCCAACAATTCAATCAATTCCTTGTGGTCAGGTTGTTCGGCGGCGTTTCCATGGTTAAACCGATTCCTTGTATCCTTGAATATATAGTATAGATACAACACAATTCCCGCCAACAATCGATAGCTCTTCTCGGTATCATCCGTTGGCAAATCTGTCAGGATGTGAACGCCTGCGTCAACCGCTTTTTTGTTCGCCTTGCATTTGTATAGATCTGACGCAAAGCATCCCCTTTCGTTAAGCATCAACCCTGGGTCCATTTCTCTATTCGAAACCCTTTGCGCAAGTTTCAGAATATATGGATAGTCACCACGGTTTTCGACCAACTGGATAATCTGCTTCAAATCATCCAAATGGGCATGCATCCAGCCTACTTTCTTTTTCACATCCTTGAACACACTGCCCGCAAATGTAAATGTATCCCTGTATTTTTGATAGCCATATTCTTGTAACAAGAAGTGAACGCAATCATCTTCATGGGTTTTCTTCAACATTGCTACATAGCCAAGGTAATCGATTGCCTTTTCTTTATGGTGCGATGAACCTTCTACCGCTGATCTATCTGTAGAAACCGCTTCATCAGGATTGAAATACAACACGCCGCTTCTAAAGAGATCATCCGTGAACTTCGCTTCCACAAATGTCAATGCTTGTTGAAGTTTCTTCTTCCTAATGCATCTTTCAACGATGTCAACGATTCTATACCCATCTTGCGATGCCAAAAGCTTGTCGTAATCTTCCTTGAACCAATCCTTGAACGTCTGGAACTCAACGTCATTCATGATTTCGCTGTCAGGGGATTGTGCAAAGAACAATTCCCTTAACATGTCCAATCCTTCGGTATAGAGATCGATATTGCAAAAAGACAAGCCATTGGAAAGATTCCTCATTGCCTTGATGACATTGTCGTTTTCGACATCTTTGCCATGCTTCTTTGAGAAATATTCGATGAATGTATCCACATCGCCATATTTTTCAAATTCATTCATACCCGAAACCAAGTCAAGTACTTCAAAAGACTTGCGGATATCCAGGATTTCTCCGTTCTTTACCACTTTGCCATCCCGGTCTTTTTCTGGGAAATTTCCTGTGCTGTAGATTCCTGTAATAGCGATGCCTTCTAGCTTTAACATTGACGCAACGGAGGAGAACACGTAGGCATTGTCCCTGAATCCTCCGTTTGCCGCAATGAACAAATTGATATCGCCCGATTCTTTCTTCAGTCTTCTTATCTCATTGACCGCTAGATTTGTCGCATCTAGGATGTCTGAGCTTTTGGATGTGGTCTGTCGCAGATTCCTAATGCAATAGAATGTAATTTTCTTTTCCTTTCCAATGACAAACCTGGAGGTTCGCTCACCAAGTTCCTCGTATTCATCGTATTCCATTTGGTCAATGAATCCCTTTTGGTGAAGTCGCAAAAGAAAGAACTCAATGGCACTTATTTTCTCTAATATCCCGGCGATGTCTTTTCCTTCTTCATCATTAAATAGCGCATTTGCATCGACAGGGGTTTCTGCTTCTGGCGTGCAGAGAACAATGCATTCTGTATCGCCTGCATAGTTTTGCATGACCAGTCTGACAACGGGTTCCATTTGCGACACGCAGTTTTCCACGATTGGATTTTGGCTCATGCGTGGATCAATCGGATCAATCAATTCATAGCTGTCAGAGCTATTGAGCGACAATGTCTTTGTCTTTGGCAGATTCGAAATGGCAAATAAAATGATATTCTTCATGTTTCTTCTTCCTCATTCCAAGACAAATGTCTTGTACATCAATTTAAGCACGTCGATGTACGCAAGCATAAGTTCTTCTTCGTTTTCCACTTTCTTGCCAAAGCCATGGTCCATGCTGTTGCGAAGCTCAGATAAAAAGTCACTGATCGCTCTTCCTGCCTTGAACTTTCGGTCATATACTTTTTTATAGCATATCGAAGGATTGGTATTCTTGTAGACTTGTTCTAAGGCATCGCCAACCGACTCAAACAATTCAGCGACTTCCTTAGACGTGAATTGCATCAATTTCTTATATTCCCTTGACACTTCTTCAGCGGACGAATTCCATCTGATGCATAAGGCTGTTTCCGCATATTTATGCAGCTTGTATCGCTGGTTTGCCGTCAAATTGTAGAAAAGAAGCTTGTCGGGTTCATTCAGGTTCTTCTCGATCAGCTGATCGATAATCTGGTTGTAGATTGCCTCAAGCAGCGTTACACAAGATTGCACCTGGCTTGCATCATAATACAGTCCCTTTGCGATGTTAATCGCCGTATAGACATCATCTTCCTCGATATAACTTGCGAACATGTTTCCAAGAGGCTTCAGATAAGCCTTCAGAATGCCACTAACGCTAGAGTCATTCACCATGTTCTCAATGGCAGCGACAAGTTTCTTCGAATGCTTTACCACTTCAACAAAATTCGAATATTGGAGCGATGTCTCTAAATCCCCAAGGATTCCCTTCAGGTCCTTGACATCTTCTGAATCTGTTTCTTCCGCTTTTACATTTTCCTTGGCGATATGCATTGTCCTTTGGAAATAGCCAATCGCTTCGCCCAAACGATTGTCATTGTATGTTTTAACAAGATCTTCTATCGCGTAGTTTCTCTTTCCATCGGTGTCAGGAAGAGACTTCCAGCAATAGATGCCTTTGACTCTTGCATTTGCGTATGCCTTTTCAATTGCATTCAGCACAATGAACATAGGGATTCCAGGCGTATTGTTGGTGGAATCGATGTAAAGGTCGACCTCATCTTCCTTGGAAAATCTAGCGATGATGTCAGTGATGCTTAAGAACAAGCCCATGCCTGGTTCGTTCGTCTCTAAGGAAATCAGTTGTGTATCGTTTTCAATCCCTGGATACAGTTCTTTCAGCTTTGCTAAAAGATTGGTATAGCTATCAGGCTTTTGTTCATCTGATGCTTGTCTTGCATCAAAAAGCCCAATGCAGTCAAGCTTTCCCTCACCCATTAACTTTTTCACCAAAGGAACTTGACCAAAACTCTCATTGTACTGTTCGCTATTATTACCATTGTTTAAACTATAGGTTCCTTCCTGGCTTTCTAGAGCCAGGAAGGAGATAAAAACTCTCTTCTTCATTTTTCTTCCTCCGTCTGCTTGTTCATTCTATCGTTTTCTGTTATTTGCCGGACGACCCGACATGGATTGCCAACCGCAATGCTATGGGGCGGAATATCCTTTGTCACAACGCTGCCTGCACCAATGACACAACCTTCGCCAATGGTCACTCCAGCACACACAACGACATTTGACGCAAGCCAGCAATTGGAGCCAATCGTAATTGGCTTTGCATATTCAAGGTTGTACAGGCTGCCATCCTTGCGTACTTTTATATTTCGCTCTTCTGGAACCAATGGATGCATTGGCGTTGCGACCGTTACATTAGGTCCAAATAATACATTGTCCCCAATGTGGACTGGACATACATCCAGGCAGGTAAAATTGAAATTCGTGAAACAGTATTTGCCAAATGTCGTATTCAATCCATAATCAAAATACACCGGTGCCTGCATGGCTGGAATGTTTTCGGAATTCTTCAACAATTCCTTAAGAACTTCTTCCCTTTTCTCCGTCTCGTCCTCATCAATCAAATTGTATTTACGCGCCAGTTTCCTCGCCCTTACCTGCAATTTGCTCAATTCGGGATCCGAGGGGTCATACAACTGACCTGCTATCATTTTTTCTCTTTCCGTCATATCATCCTCCTTGACTATGCCCTATATGCCCAACGATTGAAATACCTGTTCTAGATATTTGATCGTTCCAGTATAGTTTAACACCTTTTCATGCTCTCATGACAATGATGAAGGCTCGAAGGAAAGAAGAGAAAACCGAACATATGAAATGTTCGGTTTTTCCTTTGGAGGTCTTGCAAGACAAAGACTTTATTCCTTCTTGCCTGTATTCTCCATGTACTTCATCATTGACATTGCAGCATTCTTTGCGCCTTCAACGGCGTGAACAACGGTCAATGAACCTGTGACGACATCACCAGCAGAGAACACGCCTTCGCGTGTTGTCATATGATTTTCATCAACAACGAGAAGTCCTTTTGCATTGCCCTCTAGATGTGCCGTTGACAATAACAGCTTGTCCTTTGGTCTTTGGCTAATAGCGATGACAATAGAGTCAGCCTTCACCAAGATTTCTTCGCCTGTCATCCCAATGACATTGCCATTTTCATCCAGGACAGTTTCCAGGAATACCGGTCCTTCTGGATCGATACGCACAATCTGTCTGCGGTAAATGAACTCGGCACCATCCAAACGTGCGAAGCTCATTTCCACGGAATTGGCAGTTGCGGAATCGTCTCTAGAGAACAGCATCACTCTTTGCGCACCATTGCGGAACGCAGTGCGCGCAACGTCCATGGCGACATTGCCCATGCCAATGACTGCCACTGTTTGACCGAGCTTTTGTCCAGCAGGATTCTCTAGATATGTAATGCCAAAGTGAACGTTCGCAAGTGTTTCGCCATGAATGCCAAGTGTGCGGGGACGCCATACGCCTGTGCCAACAAATACAGATGCATAGCCATCACGGAACAGATCCTCGATTGTCAACGCTCCACCAATGGTAGTGTTCAAACGAATCTTTACTCCCAGCTTATCTAGAAGCTTTTCGTAGCGATCAATAACGGTGTTTGAAAGACGGAAATCAGGAATTCCATAGCGCAACATTCCACCAATATGATTTTTGCGTTCGAAAATCGTCACGTCGTATCCGTTCTTCGCAAGAATAATCGCAACAGTCAGACCAGCTGGACCTGAGCCAATGATCGCAACCTGTTTTCCATTCGGTTCAGCTTTCTCAATTGGCATACGATCCAGATAACCATCTGAGATAAACTTTTCAATTTCGAAGAACTGAACAGGTGTTCCTTTTCGGTTCAGGACGCAATGCCCATAGCATTGCGCCTCATGATTGCAGACAATGCCACAAATGACGCTAAGCGGATTGTTTTCAAACAACATCTTTCCCGCATCCATGATCTTGTTCTCTTTGAAGGCTGAAATCACGACTGGGATGGGCGTATGGATTGGGCAGTTTTTCTGGCACATTGCCACCTTGCAATTTAGGCAACGATTGGCCTCATTTTCAATATGTGTGGACATAATCTCTCCTCTTAAAGCTTTCCTATGGTTTTACTTGATTATAATGCAATTTGACGCAAGCTTTCCTCCGACAAGCGAATCAGTAAGAAATGGCTAAGTATCCGTCTGTTTTTTCCATATTGAGCGCGATACTTACGCGCGCGTCCTTATGCATCAACATCCATTGCGCAATCCTTGGCTGACACATTTGTTTGCCTGCTGTAGTATTCATCAATTTCGCCTTCCTTCACATATTGAATGTTTGCGCCTTTCTTTCTAGCAATGGGATTGATTGGTCTGCCAAGATACTTTTGCCTAGCCAAGCTTCTGATGAACTTATCCTCGATCTTGTCAAACATGATCATTGCTGTTTTTCTATCAACACCTTCTGGAATCTTGGCGCATTCCTCTTCTACCCGCTTGATGATGTCCTGTTCATATGTCAATATTTTCCTCAGTTTCCTTCTTGCGTCAAGTTGATATCCCTTTGGCAACATCGAAATGTAGTCGTCCGCATTCCCTTCCGCAGCCACTTTCGCAATCGCATCAAATCCACGCTTAATCGCAAAATCGTGAAATAAGCCTAAGAAATCAGGACACTTGATCTTCACCAAGAAGCCATCCACGTATAAAACATACCCTTCCCGTTCCGAACCATGAAGCTCTCCTAGTGTAGCGAGAACTTCTTCCAATGTCATCGCATATAGTTTTGTTGCAGGAACATTATACGCGGCGGCAGTTTGTGCAACATTCGTATAGGCGTATTGTCTTCCGCATCCCACATGCCGCATGCCAACCAAATGCAGTCCCTGCATCTCAATTGGGTATCCAACGACATGCGGGTCACCTTCATCGATCCATTCAAACATAAAGGTGACCTCTGGCATCCCAGTAACCATGTGCCTGATGTTTTCACCCTTTTCTTTCATGAATGCAAGCGTGTTCGCCAATTGATATGATCTTTCTGGATCAAGCAAGCCCGAAGAAGATATCAAAATGCCATAAAGAAACCTGTCGTCCCCAATGTATCTCATTTGGATGAAGCTTCCATCCAGTTTTTCAGAAAACTCCACTGTCGCCGCATTTTCAATCTTCTCCCGCACAACCTCAAGGGAATACTCTTCCGCTTCACCGAGATTTCGAAACTTGGCAAATGGCAGTAGCGCATATTCCATGGATTTCAGGTTTACCACTGTTGAGCGACATTCCATCAAGAGACCTTGATATATCTTCCAGACATCTTCCACCTTGCCCAAGGCAGTGTTGCCCCACATCGCCCTTTCATCATAATGTACAAGCAGGAATTCATCCTTCAGAGAGTATTTCAGGCACTCTGAGAAAAGCTTGATATCAGCCAGCGTCATTTCTTGCCAGCTTCTGCTTAGATCGATATCCATCGCATCATGCTGTGATTGAGAAGTTTCGCAAATATCCAAGACCGCCGCCGCAAGGATATTCCCCGTCCTTTGGATGCTTTCCACTTGGCATAGGTCGTAAAGCCTCTTGCCTGTATAGCGCTTGTACAAATCCTCAATCCTGCGAAAAAACCACAGTAACCGATTGCTGTGGTTTGCTTCCCGGCCATGCGCAAGACCATAATCCATATCCTTCATCCTATATCCTCCTTTTCCACGCTCCAAGCACGCAAGACACATCTGCTTGCACGCTTAAATGCAATGGATTAACTCAAGACACTCTATCAAACGCCAAGAAATGACGCAACTATATATTTATTATCGAACATTTTACTCAATAATAATTTATTCATGTCCAATCTTATTCCTTGCCCGCCATACATAAGTCCATAGCAAAAAATATATTCAGTTTTCAGAGATCCCCGCGCATGATACCGCACGCAACTTATTCTGTAGTCCATCTGAATAAACCGCCAACCAAGGCTTTTCAACACAATTCGCTAGACAAAATATATTCACACTCGCAACGCGCACAAGGTTTTTCCCGGGATCCCCGGCACGCGCGCAAGTCATTGCCATACCAGACGAGCCAAATGCGTAGGACAAACATCCACAACCCATCCCCAATACTCATAGACAGAGTGAAGCTGACATCTGTTTCTCTGCCGAGTATCACACACATCGCCTGTGTGTGAAGTATATTACCCCACATCTTGCGTCTTGTAAACCCCAAATTTTAATTGAGTCCAAAAAATAGGACTCAAAAATCGACCTGCATGGTACCATGAATCTTCACGCGAAATATAATTCAATTACAAGCGTTCTGGATGTTTTTGGAACCGATAGGCAAGCAAATAACCAAGTATGCAAAAAGGAAACATTGCCTCGCTTGATTTTTTGCCAAGAATGTCCCCCAAAAGGTGATGAAAGGGAGCTTTTCAAAGCTCCCTGTGTTTTTGAATATTACAGTCTTTCTTTCTTTTCGATGTCCAAGAAATACTTGTAAGTGTCGACCGTCAATTCGCCGCACGCAGCCTCATCGCAAGCAATGATAGCTCCATTGTGCATCTGTAGCGCGGAACATGTCCACTTGTGGCTGACACCACCCTCTACCGTTGCAGCAAGCGCGCGCGCTTTATTGTGACCATTGATCAGAATCAAGACTTCCTTGGAATCAGTGACAGTTCCAACGCCAACAGACAATGCCTGGGAAGGAACCTTTTCAGGGTCATTGCCAAAGAATCGGCTGTTTACGATTCTTGTATCGCTTGTCAAGTTGCGCACACCCGTGCGAGATGCCAAACTTGTGTAAGGCTCATTGAATGCGATATGACCATCAACGCCAATACCGCCCATGAACAGATCGATTCCGCCATATGACGCAATCTTCGCCTCATAGTTGGCACACTCTGTCTCCGGATCATCTGTCATGCCATTGAGAATATTGATGTTCTCAGCCTTCATGTCAACCAAATGATCAAAGAAGTTGTCATGCATGAAATACCAGTAGGACTGATCATGCTCGTGAGGAAGACCAAGATATTCATCCATGTTGAATGTCACAACATTGGCGAAAGACAATTCTCCCGCTTGGTTCATTCTTGCAAGTTCCTTATAAACGCCAATTGGGCTGCTTCCCGTAGGAAGACCAAGAACAAACGGACGATCCTTTTCGGGACCATTGTTATGCTCCTTGATACGAGCGCAGATATAGTTTGCTGCCCAAAGGCACATCTTTTCATAGTTATCCTGAATTACAACACGCATGTTAATATTTCTCTCTTTCTAGCTTTAAGCCAATCATTGTGTTTTTATTGCAAAAATCCCATCCATATGGGGCGCTTAGCCCATGTATACATGGCAAAGGAAATCAACGGAAACTTCAGCCTCTATCTGTAGTCATTTGCAGAACGCTTGAAATATCTATTCCAGATATTCGATTGTTCCAGCATAGAACACATTCGAAGCATTGACACATCCGCATACAAGCGCGGGCAAAACAAAGAATCTTCCATTGGTTTGTCCTTCCCAGAATACACAAGGGGACCATATAACACAGTGATAAGAGAACCTCTGTTACGGTTTTTATTCCGCTTTTTGCTTTCTCTTTGACGATGCACTATTCACACCGTGGCAGCATCCGCCGAGTCTTTCGACAACTGCCAATCCTCGTCACCCATCCATGGGCCTGGCGCTAACAATCCATCCGTTCCTCCAAAACGAACCCAAGACTGTTTTTCCGTGCCGTCTGCCTTGAAAAGAAGAAAAACAGCACTTTTCTTATTATGCCTTTCTTTCAGAAAATTACAAGAATATTTTCCAAATAAATGAGTTATTTTCGAAATTCAGCAAAAATGAAGAAATTGTATCGACCATTTTGGCATGCCGCGCGCAAGCAAATCATCACAAGGGAGTTCTGATGATGAATAACAAGCATTCACTCTTGACTCTTTCTCGTTGCTTCCCTTATGCTTTGACCTCGATAAAACGAAAAACAAGCCCGGTTTTTCAACCGGGCGTCTTAGCAATCATATTGAAATTGTTTTATCTAGGTCTTCTTTCCGAAGACCACTAAGGAACTGTGCATAAATAACTTATACATTTACAGCGCGATAAAGTTTACAATGGATCCAAAGGATTCCAGTATATTTGAGAAGATAGCTAATGCAAGAAATCATGGATTGATGTGTTTAAGCCGTTTTCCAGATAATAGCATCGCATTAAAATGTTTTCACCAACAAGAAATATATAAGTTATTTATGCACAGTTCTTAACTCACATGTCTCATCAGACCAACCCTTACGCCAAATCTGATTTCATGTATATGATTCAAAAGCTTCAAGCCCCTGCAGCCTGTCTCATTTCCTCAGCCTGAATCGCCTGCTCATTGACTTCCTCAGGTGACTTGTATGTAGGAACGACTTGCATCAATGCTTCCTTGACCAAATGGTTGCTTTGCGTCATTAACGCCTTTTCAAGGATTGCCAGTTTACCAGCAATCTCTTCCTTGCTCAAAGGCTTATCACGCTCCACATAGATCTTATCATTCTCCGTCTTATCAAGTTCTTCCGTCTTTATGAGAAGCTCTTCATACAACTTTTCGCCAGGCCTTAGACCAGTTTCAACGATGTCTATATCCTTGTATGGCTCAAGTCCACTGAGCTTAATCATATTCATCGCAAGGCTAATGATCTTGACTGGCTTGCCCATGTCAAGGACATACAGCTCCCCATTGCTCGCCATTGCACCCGATGTCATGACTAGCTGTGATGCCTCGGGAATAGTCATGAAGTAGCGAACAATGCGGCTATCGGTGATTGTTACCGGACCACCAGCCGCAATCTGCCTCTTGAAAAGCGGAATGACGGAACCATTCGAACCAAGAACGTTGCCAAAACGAGTTGCGGAAAAAGAAGTATTCTCCCCGCTTCTACTCTGTACAATCATCTCGCACATTCTCTTTGTTGCGCCCATGACATTTGTCGGATTTACCGCCTTGTCTGTAGATACCATGATGAACCTCTTCACATGGTACTTTTCACACGCTTCAACGACATTCAACGTTCCAAAAACATTATTGCGCACTGCCTCGCAAACGTTCCTCTCCATGAGAGGAACATGCTTGTGTGCCGCAGCATGCATTACTATGTCAGGCGTATGTTCACGGAAGATCTTGTCTATCCCCTCCTTGTCGCAAACACTCGCTATCTCGACTCGTAGGTTCAACTCATTGCCATACTTAATCCTAAGCTCCTGCTGGATATCATATGCGCCATTCTCGTAAACATCCAATATCACCAACCGCTTTGGCTGACACCTTGCGATCTGTCTGGCAAGCTCGGACCCAATGGATCCTCCCCCACCAGTGATCAAAACATTCTTGCCCCTATACCATGCCTTTGTCTCATCGTTCAGAAATTGATTTGTGGAACGAAACAACAAATCCTCGATCTTAAAGTCATGAATGCGCCTCTTGCTGCTTTCATCGGAATCCAAGATTGGATAATCGTATGTCTTGATCTTGTATCCCATGCCCCCGTAATACTCGTAGAGATCCCTTCTACGCTCCGAAGAAACATTTGGAAGAGCAAATACAATCTCCTGCACCTTCTTTGCGTCTAGCTTAGGTTTCAGATCATCTTCCGGCATCAACACTGGCAACAATCCTATATCCCTTCCTGCTTTCTTTTCATCAATGTCCACAAAGCAAACTGGCTCATAAACAGCCTTGGGATTCTTCTGAAGTTCATCAGCCAACATGGCACCAACGCCACCCGCACCAATAATCGCAATCTTGATGCGGTTGCCAGTGTCTTCCTTTTCGTTGATAAAGGAAACACCCGTCAGAATCTTTAACATTTTTTTCATCATCAAGGCAAAGCCAGCATTAAGCGTCCTATGTTGATACGTCCATTGATAACAAAGGCGCAAGGACAAACAGCCAAAGAGATTGCCAAGAATGACAGCGACCAACCCGACAGAACCGTTAGCTCCATTAAACACTATGTACGAGCCAACGCAAAACACACATGCCATTCCATCTGATAAGACCAGCTTGACAAACTCACTTACCCCGGCATATCGCCAAATCTGCGCGTATATGTCCCAACAAATCCGAAGCACCATCACAGAAACAAAACACGCACCAAGCCATTTAGCCATTGACAAAAAAGAACCACCAGCAACCCCCACCTGTAGAAATGAAATAACCACTCCAACAAGTAAAAATACAACTGTGTCATAACCCACCAATGCCCATTTTATCTTTCGATTTATCATAACTACTACCTATCATCTTCGCTTCACAATGAATGCGCATGGAAAAGAAACTCAGCGCAATCTATTGAGAACTTTGGCATATTAACACATTTAGCAAGAAAATTTACTACCATCTGTCTATCGATGCACATATTTTTCAAGTTACCCAAGATGTTCAAATGATGTGTGATGACTACAGATGGACATTGCAGAATTCCACCTATACTCGGACGTACTAATATATAGAATTCTGCAGCATCTGCCTGCTGTTATGCAGAACGATTGAATTATTCAATCATCGACCATGCCGGTATGCTTCAGATGGCAGATCTTGGCAATGACATCGTAATACAATTCCTTGATCAAGCAAACTACTGTTTTCAGGGAAAACGTATTTATGTTATGCTTGAACAAGGGAAAGGCAACTGTCATACGGAAGGAGGTCATATGGCAAACATTGTTCATGAATTACGTCTCGGCTACGTGACGCAGCTATACTATAACATTCTTGGCATCAAGGATCGCCAGCAATTGGAGATATTGAATGAATGGTTCGGCGAACTCATCGTTATAATTGGCAACAAAGACACGACGTCACCAAAAGGTGATGCAGCATCCTTTGAGGATACGCAGAAAATCATTCAAACTTACATTCGCCATGGCCGCCCGTTCATTGGAAATAACCCCCGCGTCAAGTACATCTGTGGAAAACTTGTTGGCACATCCAAAAGCAATAAAGAGAAAGAACGTTATACAGCTGAAATCGTTCAAAAGAACATCGCATACCGCATCTGTGTAAACGTTGCGGAAAGAGTTGCGTTTGAAAAACGTGTAATTGATCGCATCAACCAGCTTGATGAGGAACAACAAGAGAGATTCCACGAAGATATGCTTTCCTTCACCAAAGAAACCGCGCAAGCCTATGAGCAAAAAAGCGAATATGACAAAATCGAAGAGCTTTTCCCCTTTGATAATGAAGTATTCGAAGGAATCATAGAAAATGTCGTTGATCAACTTGTCCAGCCAGAGCGAAAAGGACTTGTCAACGCATGGATGTGGCTGTTACTTGGAAGCACATTGCGCAATGCGTGTGGTCGCGTATTACGCACTTACGACAGTTTGTTTGCTCCCTTGTGCCAGGTTCCCACCGAATCTGGAAAACTATCAGAACGAATCGAATGCATGATAAACCCCGATTCATTTGAATTAGATTACCTTGGTGAAGTGCATGGCGAGCGTTTTCCAGGCATCCAGTGGTATTGCGACATATGTGATGCAATACTCAACAATCAACCCGGCTTTGATGATCATCTTTCTGCATGGCAATGCAGGAAGTGCGGCTACATCAACCTTTTGACAGAATCGGAAATCTATAATAGCAAGGAAGATTTCCGCAACCACAACAAACAATGATCATCACTTAATGACAACCTTCCATTCATTCTCCTCATCTTCTAAATACTGTAGCTCATTACATTCGGGTTCATTCATGACTTTCAATAACTCCTCAAAGAAATCCACTGTCTTCAGGTCCTGAAGACGCTCGTGTTCAACCCATTCTACCTGACCTTCTTCAGAAGAAGAAATCGTCCCAGTAAAATCAGTTGCTTTGAAAAGAAATACAATATACCTCCCATCCTCGATGGGAAATTGCTTTACCCCAACCAGACGGGGATGGAGAATATCCAGCCCTGTCTCTTCTTTCATTTCTCGTATGACTGCGTCAGTTATCGATTCCCCTGGCTCAACATGACCACCTGGAAGCGTATATCCTGGCCAGTCGTTTTTTATTCTATTCTGTAACAACAGCTTTTTCCCATCGCTGACAAGACATAATACCGTTAATTCTACATTTTCTGTTCTACTCATATCACAACTCCTTTTCATTCAAGTTCCTAGTGCCCATTCTGTATCCATTGTATTGCATACAATGAAGTTGTATAATGACCGAAACGGAGAATTCAAATGAAACAAAAGAAAAACTTTCGCAACACCATTGTCTACATATCATTCTTGACAGTAACGTTAATGAGTTTTGGCCAGTTTCTAGGTGAACCAGTCAACCTGATACCTGATGGCGGAAATCACGCCCTTGAAATGGGGTTGTATTACTTTAGGTTTATTGGCATCTGGGTCATTTTCCTCTTAGCAATCGTTGCTAACAAAGCCAATCATCCCTTTCTCAAACAGCTTACCCCTGCCACAGAAGGAAACAACTGGAAAATGATCCTTGTGGGGATCGCCCATGGTTTTTTTACAAATGCCATATGCATTCTCGTTGCTTGGCTAAACAAAGACATTCATATATCATTTGCTTGCCTTGAGCCACTTCAACTCATCGGGATCTATTTATGTATCCTTGTCCAATCCTCTGCCGAAGAACTGGTATGCCGCGTATACATGTATCAGAAGATCAAGCAAACCTATCCAGAAACCATCGCAATCATTGCTAACTCTCTTTTGTTCGCTATTCTACATTTGTTCAATGATGGCGTTACCGCTCTCTCTATCCTGAACATTGTCCTCGTTGGCATTGCCTATTCATTATTAGTATATTGCTTCAAAAGTCCGTGGTGTGCCTTTTTTGCCCATGCTACATGGAATTTCACGCAGAACATCATATTCGGCTTGCCGAATTCCGGAATTGTTTCATCTTATTCAGTCTTTACCCTTGACGCAGCCAATGCAAGAGACTCTTTTGCATATAGCACATCGTTTGGCATTGAAGGAACCTTCACCGCTTGTCTTGTTCTTCTTCTTTGCATCATTGTTACATGGTACATTCACAAAAGGACAACGCTTCCACAAAGCAACGGATGCATGCAACAGCTTCCTTGAGGAAGCTGTTTTCCGTTCATGAAAGCAAATTTTGCATTGCCTGCCGCAATTATACCTCTATTCAGCACCAACTCTCTTATACAATCTCGCGCTCCAAAATTCCATGCCCAGCTCTTCGATGTAGAAATGAAGGATGGCTTTCCAGTTTTTTGTTGCGGTACTCAACATGATGTATTTTACTTCGTTTGACACTATTTTTTCCACATGTTGGAATAACAGCTTTCCCAGACCCATGCAACGGTATTGTGGCAAGATATACAGCTCTTCAATCTCGAAGTATGCCGTTCCATCCTTCATGATAGAATTAGCATTTTTGGCTTCTTCAACATGTCCAAAAAGATAGCCTACAATATGATCGTTTTCTTGCACAACGAAGATCCTGTTGCCTTCAATGTCGATCTGGCTGTTTTCCCTATAGCCATAGCAGCTTTTTTCAGCCGCCCAATCTCTGGACATTTCAATCAGGGTATGTAGAAGAGCTTTATCCAGCGCTTTTTCTATGACTTCAATCTTTGTGTCTTTCATCTGTCACTCATCTATAGCGAACGGTAAAAGATGCCTCGTTTTCTTCTATCGGTGCATCTTCTACGGAAATTGAATCTACCCAAATGAAGCGATTGCGTTTCATGAACATAATCAGTTTGTCAATTGTATCTTGATCACCTTGGACTTCGACTGTCACCGATCCATTTCGTTCGTTGCGAACCCATCCGGTCAAGCCTAGCGCCATTGCTTTATTTATACACGTCCAGCGAAATCCCACGCCTTGCACTCCGCCAGAGAAACGGTAGCGTTTCCTTACAATTGTATCCATATTCCTCCTGATCAACATTTGATATTATTGCTTGACAGTGACATCCAGGCATTCTGTTGTTCCCAAGAATCTATCTCGCTACATAAGGTAGCTGTTGAGGACTTCCCTATTTTTAACAATATGATCCCAGGATAAAGCCAAGCTTCTTCACATTTTCAACCAAATGGTCTCTTGTGTCTGCCCAATATGCATCTTTCATCAATCACTCTTCTTGATACATCGTTGCCAAAATCCTTTTGCCAGCGGATGTCTTGAATATACGTTTATCTGCCGCAAGGATCCCCTTGTATTTGACGCTGTTTTCGAAAAGGTTAACCAGAAAATCGGCTTCAACGAGTATTTGGTAGTCGATTCCTTGAATATCATCGTATGTATGATGATGGGCAATCAAGTATTCTATCCTTTCCAATTGACTGGAAGTGTAGCCTCCTGCTTCATTTAGTAGCTTGTTTGCTTCCAAGGGACCAATGCTCTCCTGTAGCTTTCCGTTTTCCGAGCCATAGGTTGCCAAGGCATTTCGTATGCCAATGTCATGGACAAGGGCGGCTGTCTCCAAGACATACATAGTTTCTTCATCCAGTCCTTCCTCTATTCCAATCATTCTGGCAAAGGCATGAACTTTGAGGAAGTGTTGAATGCGCTTAGGCGAACCTTTGTCATATTCGATCATTTTTTCCGTTAGCTTTGCATACTGTTCGTTCTCCATATATCTTCACCTTCCCAGCTGATAGACAGCCTTTGATCGCTCAAAGATCATCTCATTCAGTGTTTCATCCATTGTCATCTTCCTTCATGTGTATCTCTGTCAAGAAATACATTTCCTGAAAATGTACCAGTCTTGCGATTTCCTCTTTGCTATAGCAACTATCTTCACTAGCAATGACCCATTTGTCTTCGTTGTCATTGAGACGATGGATCGTTGCAATCCAGGTTCCTGTGAATTCCTCTACAGGTTCATCTACGCCAAGAACATAGGCATCTTGTTCCTCTCCATCCTTGGCGTAAATGCCTTTGATATAACCGTAGTTGACTGGATATACAATATCATCATGCAAAGGATGAACTGACCCCAATGGTCGGTCAATCGTGACCGTCACGATATCGCCAAGGTGATATCGATCATCAGTCACATAATGTTTGACGCATTGTTCTGGGTGCTTGAGTTCTTCACGGAAGAACGAGGGGAAAATCTTGTGTTCATCATTCAAGTCAATCCACACAAGATGTTCTATTTCGCTAGTATAGGAAACAGGATTCCAGTCATTGGGAACCTTCATATAGTAATAGAAAGCGATCTCATAGATTTCTTGGCCAAATGTTCCTTTATAATCGCCTATGAAGTAATTTTCATGAACAAAGCCAAGATGATCGACTTCCATCATTGTTCCTGTTTCTTCAAATACCTCACGGACTATGGCTTGTTCGGAAGTTTCACCAAACTTGAGTCTTCCCCCTACGGAATATAAGAAGTCAACATAACGATTGCCCGCCATCAAGACCTTCCCGTCTTTGATGATAATGGCGCCTGCCCTGACATTCACAATCCCAGGTCCACACGATACGGTCATGTCCGTATCGTCTTTGTAGTTTTCAAAACGCAAAGGGAGTATCGCAATCTTTTCATCGCCATCCATTTCGCCAGTCTCTACAAAACCAAAGGAATGGTATAAGTTTCTTGCGATATCATTGTCAGGATCGTATGACAGCCAACAAAAGCGTGCTTTCCCACAGGGAAAGGCATTGACCCATGACAATGCCAGTTCCAATGCCTTTCTGCCATAGCCTTTTCCTTGGTGTTCTTGATCAATCATCAGCCGCCAAATAGAATAATTGCCATAGGCAATCCTTGGAGCGTCTTTCCATTCCTTTTCCACGCCATAGCCAATCATGACGAATCCCACCAACTGGTCTCCGTCATACACACCAAAGGGATGGGCATGTTCCTTGGCAACATATGCTTCAATGATGCTGATGTCATTTGGCGCAACATAATCCCTTTGGCTTTCCTTTGGCTTTAGGCGTAAGACATCCCACACATTGCTAGAACTGACTTTCTCCAGATGAACCATGCGGCGTTATTCCTTCTTCAGGGCAATCGAGAATAACTTTGTCATGAGCGGAATATATGTGACCGCAAAAACCCCTGCGGACACGCAAATGACCTTCTTCCTTTGTGTCTTTGGAACAAATGTTCCGATCATCAACCCTATGGAACAAATGCAGAACTTCAACAGTGCGAAGTCCTTCCAAGTGCTTTGTTCCGCATAGCGGTCACCTAATGCAAACAATTTCTTAAACATCTTGTCATTACCTCCTGTTTTTATGATAGATGCGATTGTGCCAGCTTTCCTTCGAAAACATGCTATGCCAGAGGACTCAGAAATCTGTAACAGATATTTGATAGTTCTGGTACATTGCTTGGATTCGCTCTTGGTTATTGCATCAGACGGGTCGAGTATTTGAAACAACCAGTCCGCATATTGAATTCAAAGCGCAAGGGTCTTGCCCATTGAACAAAGTGTTTCCAACATTGATCAAGCTTGAATTGCGTTTACCAGTTGATCTGCTTGTTGCGCCAACTGGTCCATGTCTTCTGGTGACAAGGCAATAACATTGCTTGTCCATGCTTCGGGATTGACAGCTAGTCCAACGCCATCGCCACCGATGACTTCCATGCCCATGAATGAAAGAAGACTGGAAAGGGATGCACGTACATTTTTTGTGGCGTTGCGTCCACCAATGCCACTGATTGTAACCTTCACTCCCTTGACAGCTGAAGAAGCTTTGGGTGATTGTTCGATTGGACGTGACAACCAATCGAGCAAGTTTTTCAGAACCCCAGGAATGTTATAGTTGTATTCTGGCGTAAAAATCCACAGAGCGTCATAATCTGGGATCATGTCACGAATACGTTGCACTGATGCGGGCGTTGGCCACTCAATGTCCTGGTTCATAAACGGGATATCCTCATAGTCCAAATAGGAAACCTCTGCTTTGCCCGCTAGCATTTCTTCAGCTGCTTTTGCCAGCTGGCGGTTGAATGATTCCTTGCGCAGGGAACCAATCACAAATAATACTCTCTTCATACCATTTCTCCTTCATATGTCACGTTGAATTCAACGTATGACAACATTATAACATAAACATCGCAAAACCCGATTATATTGAAAAGAACGATTCGAAGTATTCATCTGTTCGAGAACATACTATAATATAGGTGGATCAAGGGAAAAGGAGAAAACGTATGAGAAAAACACTCATGGTCGCTATGACGACAACATTGCTCATGACAATGGTTCCAGTGCAAGCGGAAGAGAAGCATCTGGTGTGGATGGGCGATGGAGACAAGGACTACTGGTATGAACATGATGTCAGGCAAGGTACCTATGGAGATCCAAAGAATATCCGAGACACTTTGTACGGGATAGAGCGCGGAAGAGAGATCTATGACCCGCATAGCGATGGATGGTATTGGCTGGATGCTGTCTATGGAGGTGCCAAGGCGGTCGACAAGGAAGTCTGGATGCCTTATGTCTTCCAAGAGGACTTTGAAAAAGGCATTAACAAGCAAGGCAAGTGGGTGCGCTACAACCAATATGGCAAGATGATCAAGGGGTGGTATACTCCAGTAGGCAATGACATGATTCTGTATACACCACAGATTGGAAATGTTTACTATTATGATCTTATCACGGGTGCAATGGCAAAGGGATGGATTGAAATCGATGGTTCGCAATACCACTTCGATGAGACAACGGGTGTTCTTGACAACTTTGGAAAAGAAATAAAGCCACCCGTTTCCCTTGAGGAATTTCTCAATCAATTCATACAAGGCTATGGGTATAGCACTGGACCACTGATCTATTCCTCTGCCAATCCTATGCTGAATACGGAACTAATCACGAGGAGTTTGATTGCGCCTTTCCTATCTTGCGTAAATTATACGGTCGGACCCCAAAGTTTCAACGTTGAGGAGATTGATGGTCCTGATCCTCGTGGATGGTTTACAGCGCACAAGAAATATGATGCCGAGAAAATCGATTGGCTCAGGGAAAATGTCCTTAACATGTCTGCGTTCGATTTTGATACGTTCATGGCAATCGCCGAAGACTTCGGAGAATGCTATAAACACGAATTCACTGATGGTCCTTGCTATATCTGTGAATTTGGCATCTATGGGCTTGAAGAGCCAATGAACAGCATTGCCTTTACCAAGATTAAGGCAGCTGGCAATATTTATTTTGTTGAATATGACTTATATGAATGGGAAGTAGACCAGAACACCTACGATTGGGTTAAGAAGAAAAAGCCATATGGAAGCTATCATGCAGTATTATGGAGGAAGTATTTCAACCAATCGCCATATTGGTCAATCATCGCTAATGGAGAGCTGCCTAAGGGATAAGATAACCAACCCCTGTCAATATGACAGGGGTTTTCTTTATTGACATGTGTGGCTGTGTGATCAACTATTCCATTGCGCTGCTTACTGGCATATGCAGATGAATAGTCTATTCTTGTGACTGTTTTCAATGATTATGCGAATTCAGATAAACCTGCCAGTGATGCTATCGGAGTTGTTCTTGATGTCCTGGGGAGAACCACATGCCACAATGCGTCCGCCATCCTGTCCACCGCCAGGACCCATGTCAATGATATAGTCAGCATTGCGTATGACATCCAAGTCATGTTCTATCACAATGACCGTTGCACCATGGTCAATCAGGGTGTGAAATACATTCAATAGGGTTTCAACATCTTTTGGATGAAGACCGATTGTCGGTTCATCGAAGACAAATATCGAATCATTTTGCGATCTAGACATCTCGCTGGCAAGCTTCAATCGTTGGGCTTCTCCACCTGAAAGAGATGGCGTCTCTTCACCCAAAGTAAGATATCCTAAGCCTAGGTCTTTTAGAATCTCTAGCCTTGGTTTTACGGATTTGAGATTCTGGCAAAAGGAGAGTGCGGTGTTGACATCCATATCCATGAGTTCTGGCAGGGATCTTGCTTCACCATTCCTGTTTGTGTAACGAATCCTTTTAGCGTTCTTACCATAGCGTGATCCATGGCATTCTGGGCATGGTATATCAACATCTGGCAAGAATTGAACATCCAGGGAGATTTGGCCTGTTCCATCGCACACAGGACAACGAAGACTTCCCGTGTTATAGGAAAAGTCCCCAGCCTTGTACCCTTGTTCTTTCGCTTCGGGCGTTCGAGCAAATGTCTTTCTAAGTTCATCATGAACATTCGCATATGTAGCCACTGTTGATCTGACATTGATCCCTATGGGAGTTGCGTCAATCAGCTTAATCTGCGCGATTCCTGGCGCATCTATCGAAAGCACATGGTCGGGGAGTTTCTTCCCTTGCGTTATTGCATTGACCGCAGGAACCAAGCTTTCAAGAATCATCGTCGTTTTGCCTGATCCTGATACACCCGTCACAACCGTGAGTCTTCCCTTGGGAATGTCGACTTCCATTGGCTTCACAGTATGGATGTTGGTCGTGGACATGTGAATCGTTCCTTCCGCAAAGGAAGGAATTGCTTTATTGCATGATGCTCTGTCCAAAAGGAATGGTCCAATGCATGAATTTGACTTTTCCTTGATGTCTTGTATCGTCCCTTCTGCGATTACCCTGCCACCTTCAGAACCAGCTCCTGGTCCCATTTCTATCATCCAGTCAGATTCTTTTAGTATCTGTGTATCGTGGTCCACCAAAAGAACAGAATTGCCATCTCTGACAAGATCATGCATTACGCCAATCAAACCAACGATATTGGCGGGATGAAGCCCTATGGACGGCTCGTCCAAGACATACAACACACCAGTGGTACGATTGCGCACCGCCCTTGCTAACTGCATGCGTTGTCTTTCACCCGTAGACAATGTGGATGATGCCCTATCCAAAGTCAGATAGCCTAGCCCAAGATCCATGAGCCTAACTGCTGCCTCAAGATACGATTCACAGATATTGACTGCCATAGCATGCATTTCCTCTGGTAGAGAAGAAGGCACGGTTTTCACCCATTCCACCGAATCTTTAAGGGTCATTGTACAAGCATCCGCAAGTGAAATGCCTATCAGCCTAGGGGTTCTAGCCTCTTCAGATAATCTTGTGCCGCCACATTCTGGACATGTTTCCTCCTTCAGAAACTTTTCCACCCGCTTCATTCCTTGCTCATCCTTGACCTTGTTCAAGGCATTATTCACGGTTGCTGTTGCACTGTAGTAGGTAAAATCCATCTCTCCCGCAGTAGCTGTATTGGCTTTCTTTGGTTTGTAGAAAATATGTCGCTTCTCCATTGGTCCATCGTAGACAATCTCTTTTTCCTCTTCCGTCAAATCCTTGAACGGAATGTCTGTCCTAACTCCCATGGCTCTACATACATCAGTCATTAGCGACCACATCAGAGAATTCCATGGAGCTACCGCACCATCGTCAATCGTTTTGTTTTCATCAGGCACAAGAGTAGAACGATCTACGATGCGAACAATACCTGTTCCTCCGCAACATTTACATGCACCCCTTGAATTAAACGCCAAATCTTCAGCTCCTGGTCCATAAAACCGCTCACCGCATTGTGGACAAACACATTCCTGACCGGCAGCCACTGCCAGCGTTGGTTCAATATAATGACCATTGGGGCATCTATGACTGGCAAGCCTAGAATACATCAAGCGCAAACTATTCAACAATTCTGTCCCAGTTCCAAAGGTGGAACGAATACCCGGAACAGAAGGTCTTTGGTGCATCGCCAAAGAAGCAGGGACATAGAGTACCTCGTCTACATCTGCTCTGGTAGATTGTGTCATGCGCCTTCTCGTATAGGTGGAAAGTGACTCAAGATACCTTCTTGAGCCTTCCGCATAAAGCACTCCTAATGCCAAAGAGCTTTTGCCTGAGCCAGATACTCCAGCAACGCTGACAATTTGGTTCAAGGGGACATCCACATCAATATTCTTCAGATTATGAACGCGTGCTCCCCTAACTTCTATCTTGACTGGTTTTTCCCTATTCATCACTGCACCTCCCTAACGACATATTATTTTCTATCCAATCCTTGAAAAATGCAACTGGTATTTCTTTCTACGCTACTTTATCAAGCATGATCTTAAAGGATACTTCTCAGGAATCGGAAGCACCACTTTTCTGTACATTGTGCCAAGAACAAACGCCCAACTACAGGTATATGCCTACGATTGAAAATATTCACTCATATATTTGATCATCTCAGAATAATTTCATTACAAGTGTATCGAAAAGCCATCAATTTTACCGATTAAGTAGAAAGTCAAGACATAATCTCTTGCGGCATTTCCATTCCTTTCATCGTAGATTCACATGTATATGCAAAGTAGCTTTATGGACAAACTTTGTCTCTCCCTTTCGCGAGATTAAGCCATCTGCTAAGAAGCAGTCCTATATTCTTAACACAGCATCAGAAAAATATCTTTGTAAGATGCTGCTGTTCCAAATCTATTCCCAATTGAAATGAATCATTTTACGCTCCAAATCAGTTATTGTATTGTCGTTACTCAATGCATATACATTCATTTCAAGCTTGACTCCATAGAATTGCTGAAGAATAAACTTGATAAATAGCGAAAATGAAACAACATTTTTCATTGGTATGCGACATGATTCATAATTCGATAAAGTCAAATGAGCTGATGGATGGTCACATTCAATATGTTCAAAAGGATCATAATCGATGCGAATAAAAACAGGAATGCCTTCTTCTGCGAACCAGTCTTCATCTTCTGCATCTGCATGTTGTATTTCTTTCTTTTCCCATATTTGATTGTGTCTTTTCAAAAAAACCAATCGCTCTTTCACTATTTCGCCATTTTTGATGCAAAACTCAGCTTGTACAATTCCCTTATCATATAAAAGAATCGTATATTGACGTTCTTGCAAGAGCTTGTTCATCACATTGAATGCCGACACATTTTTGTCCATCATGATGGAGTTTGCACTGGTTTTTCCACTAAATGAGATTTCAAAGGAATCCACACCTGTCATTTTCTCCGACAAACCGCGTTCATCACGAATCAAATTTATTTTGCGCAACTCATTAATTGTATTATTGATATCTTTAACTATTTCTTTTACAATCCTCTCGCTTTTCTTTCTATTCATTTTCTGATTCCTGGATCAAATTCAACAGACCCGCCCTGTCTGTGTCAAAAAGTTGTTTCATCAGCTCTAGCTTGCTCATATGACCTTCTTGTGACAACCTACAAATAAGTTCTTTAGTCTTTTCAAACGCTTGTCTATCTTTGTCTTCGGTGTCTCGATTATTAAGAAAAATAGCTTCTTGTTCATCTTTTGTCGGATAATGATCAAAATACAGCTTAAAATCATGTTCTTTAATCTTTTCAAACTCATCACAAAGTATATGCATGCCATCACCGTACCCAAATACTTTTACCCATCCTTTTGATCGGGTGATAGCTGCAAACAAAGCATTTCTGTCAGTTCTACGTTGAATTGTATTCACACATTTCTGAGCATTGACAATGTACACCATAAAACTCTCATTGCCCTTTGCCCTACGCACACTGGAATAGACAATAGAGTCCTCTCTAATAAAATCTTCAGGGATCGATGCTCCTGCAGTATGGATACGAAAATTGTATTTTTCATCACCGTTGCTCATTCTCTCATCGTTCAAGGCATCTAAAAGAGTGTATAGTTTATTGAAATTATTGTAGAATGCCAAACTATCCATGTCTATGATCATTATATCTGTCAAATCAAGTTGTTCTTTTGTAGTATCAACCGATATGGATTGAATCAATCCCTCAAACATAGCCATGGAATCATTGAATTCGCAAAAGTTAATGATCTCGTTTTTATCAACACCAAGGAAATCAGGACTTGTTTCTTTAGTCCTATACAACGTCACCTCGTTTCCTTCTTGAATTGGTTCATCCGATGAATAACCAATAACTTTCCACAACTCTGTTGAACTAGGCAACTGAACCAATCCTTCCTTGCGATACAAACCCATTCCAATTGCATGCGCTGTAACAATCACTGGTCCTTGATTTCGATAGCACACAATCAACGGAGTGTCATTTTCAATATTATGCATAAATATTTCTTTGGGACTTGGCATCGGTTCTTCATTCAAAGCTTGTAGCTCGTCATAGGCATACACAAGTCTCTGTTCTGGTCCTATCACTTTTGAACAAAGCCGAAGAAAATTCTTGTCAAAGTCTTGCGCCTCATCGATTAGTATACAATCATACATTTTCTTAAATGAATTTATTTCCTCCAGCATACTTTCACACATGTACGAGAAAACATTCTCCCTCTTCCCATATTTAGCAGTGGCTTCCTTATATGTCAACGGAGAGATCTCATGCATCATGCATATTTCATAATATACTCCACGGGAACTCGCCGAGCCCCATGAATGCATGACCTTAAGTTTCTTATCATTGAACTTTGCACCATCATTCTTATTGGAATAAAAATGAGAAATCAATTTTTCTAATTGTCCCTTCAGGGATCTTGTGGAATAAGTTACAACAATATCCCAATCTGGATGCGCAGTATGAAGCTCTACAGCCTTTCTTGCCAAGACAATTGTCTTCCCGCTCCCCGCCATACCGCGAATCCGCTGAATTCCTTCCACGTCTGTAAGAATCGCCTCCATCTGACTGTTACCGTATCTCACAATTTGCGTTGCCATTCGATTGATCGCGTATGCCTTGGTTCCTTGTTTGATTCCTTTGCGAATCAAATGTTGGTTAATGCCATACGCCTCCTGAATTCCAGATAAAATCTTCCCATACAAGTCATCGGAATATTCTTCTGAACAGGCATATTTGTCGATATATGCCATCAAATCTTCATTTGTTTTTGCCAGCAGACATTCTTCCAGAACTTCCATTCTTCCTTCGCAAAATGTAATTACTTGAAAATCGAAGAGAAGTTTTTTTCTTTTGCGCAAAAAATATTGTTTCTTGAATTTAGCTTCAACCTTGTTATAAATATCATCTTGAATCTCTCCATAGTCAGTCACAGGATGTTCAAGAATATGAATGATATACACGCCAATTTTGGATATCATTGCAATATCCACAGAAATCTTTTGACCAGTAATCTCATCATGATAAATCGGATATCCTAGGTACACTTCACCTTTGATCAATGGATATTTTGCCTTGAAGCTTTGCACAAACTGATCTGCCACATGCTCTTTATATCCTTTTAATTTTCCAAATGTTTTTAATATAACACTCATATGAAACTCCTCCTTAGTCAGTCATCTTTCAACCCTATAGTCTATCGCATTTTCTTTTTAAAAACCGTAACTGTTCAGTGACGGCACAATTTGTTATGCTTGCTCTTTTTGTTCGAACTCCAAAAAGCACTTGCTTCGCTTCGCCCTTGAACGCCCTTTTGATTGCATCAAAACGATTGACCTTGCGAAGCCTGCATGTCTGCGGACAGGAAAACCTTGCAACGAATTCCTCCACGCCTGTCTTCGTCCTAAATGTGCCAAACACCTTGATGGCGGTCTTGAGCAACCTAAACGATTTTTCAACCCTATTATTGATCTTATCCCAGATGCAGCATAACTGACAAAGTCTTCAGGGTTGGAGGCTCTGGGTGTATGAATGTGAAAATTGAATTTTTCATCACGTTGATCACTTTTTCATCGTTAATAGCATCCAAGAGAGTGTCAATTTATTGAAATTGTTGTGCCAAACCTTCCTTTAACAATCTTTTTGTAGCATACCAACAGTTTCATCCATGAAGTTGGCATAGGGAAGGCAAATTGTTCCCTGTGGCATGGCAACTGCTCAACCAGCTCCGTGAGGCAGGTATGCTTCTTTGTGACAGTGCTGTAGTTGATTCCCGCTAGCAGGATGCGCTTGAATACTTTGAAACGAGCAATGTATTCACGCTCGCGGATGCAGTTCAAGGCGTTTTGGGCGGAATGGTTGTACTTCAGCTCCATGATGATCGGGAGTTTTCCTTCGATTCTCGGCGTGAAGATGAAGTCGGCGCATCCCTTGCCTGCCTTGCCCTCGCGGGCAATGTCGTACTTGTCTTTCGCCGCAAGGTATCCGAGCGTC
>OMYM01000180.1 GCA_900315225.1 uncultured Erysipelotrichaceae bacterium
CTCTTCAACAAGTTCGCTGATGAATACGAACTGCCTAAAGATAGAGCTGAATACTATGATCTATGCAGGCTATTCAAACTTACCCCTAGGGAAATCAAAGGACTATGCTCTTCTTTCTACTATCTGAACAAGTATCACTTGACAGACTATCCATCCAAGGCACGTCTTCTGTATTTCTATATCCTATTGTTGAAGTACAAATACCCTGCGGAAGTGCAAGATATCGATTCTATTGATGAAAAGGGAATACAAACATTGTTTGGAAAACGACCAAAGTTCCTTCTCGCCAATGTCAAGGATGCTCAACCACAACCATTCTTTGATGCGGTCACAAGCAACCTCAAAATGGAAGACACCCAGTTCTTTCCGATTGACAAGGATAACCGACCAGGAATGGGACAGTTCATCAAAGACTACGGTGAAGAAAAAGAAGAAGCTGAAACATTATCATGGTCTTTCATACTGTATAAAAAGGATCTAAAAGCACTTGGATCAATTCCAAAGAAACTCCACGTCCTTGAATATTTGTTCAACAAGGTTGAGTCTTATGGTAGAGACATACCTATGGATAAGAAAGAGGAAGAGATTGTAAGAGGTACTATTATCAAGTTTGGAAAATGGTACATGAATGCGGATGATTTAGAAAATGGAGTGATGCGACCAATTGAATGGCAGGTTCTGGATGTTGAAGAGGATGGCACATTGTTCGTTATAAGCAGATATGGCTTGGAAGCTAGGGCATATAATGATGAGGATATTGATGCGACTTGGGAAGAATGTTCTTTGAGGAGATGGCTGAATGATGAAAGCGATTCAGATACTTTCTACGCGAAGGCGTTTAGTAAAGATGAAAAGATGCTCATTTTTAAGACAAAATTGAAGAATGATGGCAATCCACAATATGGAACAATAGGAGGAAACGATACAGAAGACAAGGTATTCCTGTTAAGCATCGAAGAAGCATACAGATATTTTTCTGGCGATGAAGAGAGAATCTGTGAAGCAACAGGACATGCTTTGGAGGGGATCGGGAGGTATTACGAACAGCGAGGCTGGGATAATTTAGAGGCTAACTACGGGGAAGATCACCGATGCTGGTGGTGGCTTCGCTCGCCTGGTCGCAAGTCTAGCACTGCGACCTACGTTGACAATGGTGGTTCGCTCCATTTCCGCGGCTCTTGGGTTAGCCTCGGTGACTATGCCGTTCGGCCCAGCTTGAGGATCCATCTTTAATCATCCGTCAGGGGTCGGAGGGAAGAAGACGCAATCATAGAACAAGTAACCTGATCCCCGCGACAGCGGGTCGCGCGAGGTGTTTTTTTCAGCTGTTTTCATGTATCAGGCTTGCCTGCGCGCAAGCCTTTATCGTATCCCTTGCCCTTCTCCTGCTCTCTTGTTCTCTTCTAAATTATGTTTTACCGATTCTCTTGCATAAGATTCCCTTTCCCATGTACTCTTTAACATGTGTTCTCACAATTAACTTTAACATCATCATAACATAGAATATTCAGAATGATCAGGTTATTAATCAACAAATTAGAAACAGAAGAAATTATGGATAAAAACATGTTTCTAAAGTATTGACTTGTGGAATAGAATGATATATACTATAGACACTAAAGGAGTAAGCGTATGAGAGATGATGTGAATCAAGCTATGGCTAAGAATATTCTAGATATTCTAAAGCATCAAGGAAGAAAACAGATAGAGTTGGCGGATGGGATTGGTGTGTCTAAGCAAATCCTCAGCAAGATGTTGACTGGGGGGCGTGGTGTTAGTGCATTTGAATTGAAGAAGATATCAGAATATCTGAATGTGCCAATGGAAAGAATTATGCGTTTTACAGAGTCGAACAATGATTTGAATTCCATTGATGCGTTGAAAAAGAGTGATAAGGCCAAGGAGGCAGAGAATGCTTTGCTGGCGGCGGAAGCGATTGCGGATAGGATTTTGTATCAGCGTAAGGTTTTGGATGCAGGAATCATGGAAGGAGAGGAAGAATGAAGGATTTGAAGGGTATCACGGGAATTGATGAGTATTTCTCGGGAAAGAATGCCAGAAGGTTCAATGAACTGGAAGATAAGGCAAGGATGTTTAACGCAGTGTATGGCGTTAACGGGACATTGAGGGATAATATTTTCTCTGCCATGGAGTATTATGCCAGAAAGAATTTCATTCCCTTTGAGATTGTTCGTTGCCCATTGGAAGGGAATGATGTAAGAGGATTGACGTTTGTGAAGGATGGGGTGATTTTCTTGTTTGTGAATACGTTGATTCCGCTCAATGAGCAGATCTATGTGGCAGCACAGGGATTGTATGAATTATTGGAATATGCCGAGAACCTGGATGCTCCTGGTGGGTGGAAAGCCTGTTGGTTGGAGAAGAAGACGTTCCCTGAGAACAATGACATGGTGGAAGAGACACAATCAAGTTCTTTTGCTGGATTGTTGTTAATGCCGACACAGGCGGTGTGGAACACACTGGCGGTGTATGACATGATAGATAAGCGTTTGACGAGGAAGGATATGTTGTTGTTCATGGATGTTTTTGGCATGCCTTACAAGGAGTGTGTGAAACGTCTTTATGAGTGTGGCGTTATTACGTATAATGCGGCGGTTGACTTGAATTGGATGGAAGACAAGGATGTCGAGGAATTGGTTTCTTTGACAGGGAAGGCAAAGCGTTGGCTGTTGAATGGAACTGGCATGGAGACACTTGGATCATTGCTTGAAAACTTTAAGTCAAATGTTGAGAATAGATACTTTAGCGCAAAGAAGGCAGAGACTGAGAAAGCGAACATCCAGTCGATGATTGATACATATCATCTTAACGTTGTTTTGGGGTAGTGGATGATGGATGAGCTTAGGGAACACTTGATGAACATGGATATGGACAAGCTGATGGCGGAATCCGCCATCAGCGGCATATCCGTGGAAAAGAACATGACCAAGGAGAAGACTGTAGAAGCGATATACAAGACCCTGACTGACAAAGACGGTTTGTTGAAGTATCTGGATCATTTGGACTATAGGAGTTCTCTCTTGTTCCACAGGATTGTGGAACAAGAGGAGTATACGCTTGTGGGGCAGGATGAGACAGATCTCATGTACATGGGATGCTTGTGCATTGAAAGAAATGGTTCCCATGTACATGTGGTGAAGGAAGTAAAGCAAGTGTATCCTTCAGCGATCCAAAGAGAAGCTATTACGTACGACAGGGAATGGCTGGATGCGTGTATATATCACTGTGGTGTGTCGTATGGAGTATACTCTATCGAGACATTGACGAAATACATGAGATATGTGAACAGAGAGATCAGTGAAAGAGAAGTGAGTATCCTCTGTGACATGCGACAAGATATCTTGCATGACGATGGATATCTAGTTGCGATTGACCTCAAGGGGAAAGACTATCACCGATTAAAGAACTTTGCTAAAACGATAGAACCCTATTTCGTTAACAAGAGTACAATCGATGATATCTGGAACAGTGGCTATGCCGTGAATTATCCTGGATACAAAAAGATTGTGTCTTACCTGAAGGAACATAAGATCAAGCCGAAAGATATCAAGGACAGGATGAAGAAGATCTACGAAGAGATATGCCGCAATGGCTGGATATCCCTGTCAGATGATGTGTTTAGGAGCGATTATGAGATTGCTTTGAATATTCCAACGGATCGTGTTCAATTGTACGAGATTATCGACTATACGTCATTCAATGCATTTCAAAGAGACAGCTATGGTCATATGTTTCATGAGTTCCCTTGCGTGTCAACACAGATGCAGAAAAAGATGCTAGAAGCAATCAAAGTCGATAATCCCAAAGGCATGCATGATGTCTATCGTAAGCTTTCCGGGTGGTATTCTGAGAAATACATTATTCCCTTTATGTGTCAATGGGCATACGATGCCTATGAAGATGGTACTTTTGATAGAAAGAAAGCCTATGCATTGATTAAGTTAGAGGTTGACAAAAGAATATACGAAGAGGAACTTCGAGGAATATATGGTTATCTCATGACAAATGATAAGAATGAATTGTTGAGGATCATTAGGGAAGCAGGGCTTGAAGCAGATGAAAAGATGAAGAAGGCAACATTGGCTTCAAGAACAGTGCAGGAAATCCTGCGACCAGATGTCATGCATAAGATATTTGAAAGATATGGATCGCCAGCGTATGAACTCATGGAAGAGATATGCATCAATGGTGAGGCAAGGTATTCCATGTATGTGTCGAAAGTGCCATCATCATTCCTTGCGCTGTACGTTCAGCGTAGAAACTTAAGGTTACTAGTGCGTGGCATAGTGAAAGAAGCATACCTTAGCATGAAGGAAAAGTATCATGTTACATACAGGAGAAAGACGACTTATTGGGAATGATTTAGTAAACTTAATAATATGTTAAAGATATGCACCTTGTATATATTGGTGTGACACATACAATATATATAGGGAGGGGGTGTAGGTATGAAACGATGTATGATGTTTCTATTGTCACTGTTTCTTGGCGCATGCGCTAGTGGAACTGGCAAAGTCTCCATGGCACATGTGCGCAGAGACGCAATGGAAGAGGGGATTGTCTCCGTTGAGAATGTATCGTGGTGGGAAAAGAACGCTACTGTCACATACAAGGGACTGGAGAAGGGAGACGGTGACACATGCTATATGTTGGTAGACGGAGATAGCTGGGAACTTGGCAAGGTCGCATTGTCTTTTGAAACTGTATCCAGTGGCGAAAGATATGGACGTATCCTCGTTGAAGATATCGGTCTCTTGAACGGATTGAACGAAGGGGATGAAGTGATTGTTACGGTCAAGACGGCGGATGTCGGTGAAGAGAAGACAAGTTTGTTAATGAAGATAAAGAAGGTGAAGCAATGAGCTACGGACAGATACAGAAAAGAATCAAGGCAGGACAGTTTGTCGGCGAGGAAGAACAGATTCGTTTATGTGCAACCATTCTTCATTTGCATGCGGATATTGCAGGAAATACCCGTGATGCATTGGTAAGATCCGACATGACATTGGATCAAGCCTCGGGCTTGATCAATGACATGTTCGGTTTGTCTGGCATCAAGGATCATATGTTCACCCTGAAGGACACAGAGATATCCACTGTAGGTGAATGGGTTGCCTCAGATCTGCATCCTTCAGTATTAAAGACGGATCTTTTTGCGATACATTACATGTATTATCGAAAAAACGAAGATGACTCTATTGTGTACCTCCAATGCGAGCCATATGCTGATGGGATGTATGAGAAGATGCTAGGGCTTCGAGTACGCAAGAGAGTGGCTATGTTAAAGGATATGCCAGTCAATGCCCTATCTCTCATGGGCATTGACTGGCAAGAGATGAAAGAAGACTTGACGCTGGAAGATATCTTGGATAAACCGATTGTCTATCATTACGATGGATTTGAAGTGGAGACATTGGTGGAAGAAGATTGTGTGGATCTGGAAGGAATTGTGTCACGGTATGATCTGGATGATGCAGTGTTGGAAATGTTCAACAAGAAAGAATATGTCGTTATCCATGAACAAGGACATGATATTCTGGAAGAATGCCACAACAATGAAGAATTCATTTCTTTTCTAAAGGCGTATGAAAACAAAGAACCAAAAGCGATTAGCTTGGCACGCAAGCATCGCTGGAAATAAAGGAAATCATTTGTGAACAAGAAAGAAGTGCTGAAGACATATTTCGGATACGATGCGTTTCGCCAAGGACAAGATGAAGTGACGGAAGCACTGTTAAACGGACAAGACGTAGTAGCCATCATGCCCACAGGAGCAGGGAAATCCCTATGCTTTCAGATACCTGCGATCATGATGGAAGGAATCACCATAGTGATATCTCCCCTGATATCACTGATGCAGGATCAGGTGAGATCACTCAATCACAAGGGTATAAAGGCAGTATTCCTCAACAGCACGTTGTTACCATCGGAGTATGAACAACGGCTAAGGAAACTCCAAAAAGGCATATACAAGGTGATATACATTGCACCAGAGAGAATACTGACAAAACAGTTCCTGGATGTGGTTAGAGACATGAATGTCTCACTGGTTGCTGTGGATGAAGCCCATTGCGTATCGCAATGGGGACATAACTTCCGTCCTGATTATCTTCGTATAACCAAGTTTATCAAGAAGCTAAAGAAACGTCCCGTCATTGGAGCATTTACCGCTACAGCGACACAATTGGTGAAAGAAGACATTGCGAAACAATTAGAACTGAAGGATCCTTTCTCTATTACCACGGGCTTTGATCGAAAGAACCTGTATCTAGCTGTGCTTCCAACCGATAACAAGGATGAAATGCTGAGACAGTTATTATTCTTTCGTCAGGATAAGACAGGTATTGTATATTGTTCTACTAGAAGATGCACAGAAGAGGTGCATGCCATGCTTGTGAAGCAGGGAATCAAGGCTGTGATGTATCATGGGGGAATGAGCGATTCAGCAAGGAAAGAAGCACAGAACGCCTTCCTCCATGATGAAGCAGCTGTCATTGTCGCAACAAGCGCCTTTGGCATGGGAATAGACAAACCAGATGTATCATTTGTCATTCACTACCAAATGCCAATGTCCATCGAAGACTATTACCAACAAGCAGGAAGAGCTGGAAGAAACGGAGAAAGAGCTGATTGTATTCTTATATACAACCAGAAAGACTACGAAATAGACAAATCCCTGATCCTTCGTGCTTTTCGTACAGGAACAGCGGAAGAAAAAGAAAGAACGCTAAAGACCGAGATGGCAAGGTTAGAAGCCATGAAGGCATACAGTGAACAAAAGACATGCCTCAGGCATACAATACTCAGTTACTTTAGTGAAGAGTCAGATGAACATTGTTGGAATTGTTCATGTTGTGGCATTAGAAAGGTAGCGTAATGATCCTAGGATTGACATATTACCAAGTAGCAGTATTCTTTTTGATATATTCATTTCTTGGCTGGTGCCTTGAAGTCGCATATCATGCATTAAAACTGGGCATCGTTACCAATAGAGGCTTCCTGTGTGGTCCCGTATGCCCAGTGTATGGCTTTGGCATGCTGGGCATACTGATGACCCTGGGAGAAGAAAGCGGGAACATCTGGGCTACATTCTTTACGGGTATGATTGTATGTTCATTCATTGAATGGCTGGCAGGATGGATGTTAATGAAATTCTTTCATGCCCGTTGGTGGGACTACTCCAACGAAAGATTCAACCTACATGGATACATCTGCCTCAAATTCTCAGTATATTGGGGATTTGCGACCGTACTGGCAGTGAATGGCATCCATCCCTTGATATCAAACCTGAGCATGAACATTCTCCCCGAGATTGCAGGATGGGCTATCATGGCATTCATTTACATGACACTCGTGGTGGATATGATCGCTACAGTTCTTGCAGTAGCAGGTATAAACAAGAAGTTATCGGAGATCGATGAATTACGCAGTAACCTTCGCTATGTGTCAGATGAATTAACTGACAAGATCGCCAATTCATCCATCAACACCCAGAAGAAGATTGCGCATAACAAAGAAGAAATCGAAGCGTTCATGACAGAACAAAAACAAATCACATCCAACAATATCGCCGAACTCAAGGAAGATGCGTCCCGCATCATCCTTGCGAAATACCA
>OMYM01000139.1 GCA_900315225.1 uncultured Erysipelotrichaceae bacterium
TATTTTTGAGCCTGCCTATCTGGCTTTTATTCAGATAGAAAAAGACCAGACCTCGCAGGAGGCCTGGTGGCGTTTAAAATAAATCGGAATGAGTTCCTGTGCGTGAAAGAAGCAAGAAAACTTCTTCGTAGTCAATGCGGTAGACAAGAAGCCAGTCAGGTTGAATGTGGCACTCCCTGAATCCTGCATAATCACCGTTCAATGCATGGTCACGGTATTTTACGTCCAGGACCTGAGTTGTTGAAAGCACTGTCACGACCTCTTCGAGAAGATCAAGGTTGTAGCCGCGTTTTTTTGCCAGCCTGATATCCTTTTTAAACCTGTTCGACAGGATTATGTCAAGCGTCATCTGCAAGCACCTCGTCCATTGCGTCTTTGAAAGAAGCGTACCGCTTGTAGTTTTCGGGGTGCAACTTGATCGCATAGTATTCGTTCATGGCCGCTACGGTTTCGGCATTTGGTTCATCCGTGGAAATAATGAAGGGGATGCCATGAACCTTTACGCACTTCTTTAGAAACATGTTGACAGCCGTGGACAAATCTAACCCGAGCTCAGCGAAGAGCTGGATGGAAGCCTGTTTTGCATCGCTGTCCAGGCTAAGATTAGTTGCCGACTTTGCCATAAAGAATATCCTCCTAATATCGTGGTCATTCTATCATGGATGTGCGTAAAAATCAACATGATATGCGCATGAATCAGTCGCTTTGCATGAGTGGAATAATTATCTCCTACCGATGACTGGCAGAGTAGGGAGAATTTATGGTCTTGGACCGAATGATATGGATGTCCATTGTTTCATGATGTTTCGCTGAAAAAAGCGTCAAAACAGTAACAATCGATGACTTCTAGGTGGCTATTGCCCGTGTCGAAAGCACTTATTATTGCGTCCTTTTCACCCGCAATGCTAGCAAGCATTCTCCGATCCTAGAACATGACTTGACGGGAGTAAAGAATGACCAAGACCCTGAAACCATTGTCGCAAAGTGAAAGTTTGACTGCGTGTCCTTATGAAAATCGGAAAAATGCATCGACTTATTACACGAGTCTGCAAAAGTTAAAACCATAAATTAAACCCTGCGGCATTTATTGTGGACAGAGCGAATGTTTGTTTCCAACATTTGGCACGTCTGGTATAATTCACCGTGTTTAAGATAGGAGAACGCGATGATCAATAAACGATTGATGGCGCTTGTCCCTGAAAGCAAGCGTTATATATACTTGAATGTACTGTACCAATGGGTTGCGTTGATTGCGAATATTGCCCTCATGTATGCCCTGTCGATTCTTTTCGTGGCATTGTACCATGGGGTCAATCACAGTTATTTCGTGGCTTTGCTGGTGCTTGAAGCAATAGGTGCAGGCATCATACGGTATTTTTGCACATGTTTCTCATCTTCAATGAGTCATTTGTCCAGCCAGACGGTGAAGAAGAAACTGAGGTCGATGATCTTTGAAAAGCTTGTGAGGATAGGGGTTGGCTATGATGAGGTGATTGCTTCTTCGGAGATCGTGCAGACGGGGGTCGAGGGGGTCGACCAATTGGAAACGTATTTTGGGGCATATGTGCCGCAGTTTTACTATGCGGTGCTTGCGCCTGTGACTTTGTTTATATACATGCTTCAGATTGACTGGGTATCGGCGGTTGTGCTGCTCCTGTCGGTGCCGCTTATTCCCGTGTCTATTATTCTTGTGCAGAAGTGGGCAAAGAAGCTTTTGTCCAAGTATTGGGGACAATATGTGGAAATGGGTGATTCTTTTCTGGAGAACCTGCAGGGAATGACAGATTTGAAGATCTATCAGGCGGATGAATACCGCAACAAGGTCATGAACGAACAGGCGGAGGCATTCCGCAAGGTTACGATGCGTGTGTTGATCATGCAGTTGAATTCGGTTTCCATCATGGATCTTGTCGCCTATGCAGGATCTGCCGTAGGCATGATCGTGGCGGTTGCAGGCGTGGCGCAAGGACGCGTACAGTTGTCCGGGGCTATCATTGTGATGCTGTTGTCGGCGGAATTCTTTCTGCCGATGCGTCGGCTTGGCTCGTATTTTCATGTCGCGATGAATGGGATGGCTGCTGCCGATAGGATCTTTGCTTTTTTGGACATCGAGGAGCCAAGGGATGGGCATATTGACTCTCTCATGGACTATGACATTGGCTTTGAACATGTGTCTTTTTCCTATGATGGTAGCAGGGAGGTTCTTCATGATGTTTCGCTTCACATACCTGAAAAGGGAATGGTTGCTATTGTTGGAAAGTCGGGTAGTGGAAAATCGACGATCGCCAAGATCATTGCCGGGGAAAGAAGGGAATACGAGGGAATCATCTCTGTGTCTGGCGAAGATATGCGCAAGATAAAGCGTTCTTTATTGAGTGAAAGTGTCTGTTATGTTCCTTCCAATGCATATATATTCAAGGGTACCGTGCGCGATAACCTGATGGAGAAAGACGATGCTTCGCTTTGGGAAGCATTGGAAAAAGTGAACCTTGCGGGTTTTTTCAAGGGAAAGGAAGGGCTGGAAACGCAGATCATGGAACGTGGCTCGAATCTTTCGGGAGGCCAAAGGCAACGCCTTGCCATGGCAAGGTCGTTGTTGAAGGATGCCAAGGTCTATGTGCTTGATGAGGCAACGGGAAACATCGATGTGGAATCCGAAGAGACGATCATGTCGGTTGTCAAGGATCTTGCCAAGACACGGGGAATTGTGCTGATCACACATCGTTTGGCAAATGCGGTGGATGCGGAAAGAATATATGTCATGGACAATGGAAACCTTGTGGAAGAGGGATTGCATGGCGAGTTGATGGCGAAAGACGGAACATATGCGAAGATATTTCAGCGCCAAAAAGAGCTGGAAGACTATGGAAAGGAGGCAATCGCATGAGAAGAAGCGGAATGCAGGTTATGATGCGTCTGGTTGGGTTGGTGAAGCCTTTGGCGGGATTCATGGTCCTGGCGGTTGCCATGGGAACCCTTGGGCATCTTTGCGCCACTTTCATCCCGGTATTTGCGGGCTATTCTCTTTTGCATGCCATACGATATCCTTCGATTCTTTCCATGGGGTGGCTGATGGCACTCATGGTGCTGCTTGCTTTCGCAAGGGCGTTGTTAAAGTATGGCGAACAGGCGTGCAACCATTACATTGCGTTTCGCTTGCTGGCTTTGATCCGAGATCGTGTGTTCAAGGCATTGCGCAGGCTTAGCCCGGCAAAGCTGGAGGGAAGAGACAGGGGAGACTTGATTTCTTTGATCACTTCAGATGTAGAGTTGCTGGAGGTTTTCTACGCCCATACGATTTCTCCCGTGTGCATTGCGATAATCTATACGGTCGCAATGACGGCGTTTATTGGCGCTCATTCCTTGGCGTTGGGCATGATGGCGGTATTCTCGTATCTAGCGATTGGGGTTGCGCTTCCCATGTTAACAAGCCAAAGAAGCGGCAAGATTGGTTATCTGTTGCGCAAGGAAAGCGGTGCCCTAAGCTCCTTGGTCCTTGACAACATGCGGGGATTGCGGGAAATCATCCAGTACGAAAAAACAGACAGCCGCATGAATCGCATGAAAGAAGCGACCGATGATCTTCTCTTGCTACAGGAAGAAGCAAAGCAGGTAGAAGGAAGGAACAGTGCGGAAACCGGGGTTCTGATTTACTTCTTTGACGTGCTGTTTGTGATAGCGGCGGCGACACTCCATGGCAGAGGACAGATCTCCTTTGGCGAAGCATTGGTTACGAGTCTTTGTTTCTTGAGTTCCTTTGGACCAGTCTCGGCTTTGGCGATGCTTGGCAGCACGCTTTCCAACACCATTGCGGCAGGCAACCGCGTGCTTGACATCCTGGACGATGTTCCTTTGACAAAGGAAATCACAGGCATGGAGGAAGTGTCTTTCAATGGCGCAGCGCTCAAGGATGTTGGCTTTGCCTATGGCACTGAAAACATACTTGATCGTTTCTCCCTGGATGTGCCTGGTGGCAAGGCCATTGGCATCTTTGGACCCTCGGGCGTAGGAAAATCAACGGTTCTCAAGCTTCTCATGCGTTTTTGGGACGTGCAGCAGGGAAGTGTCGAGATAGCGGGGAGAAATGTCAAGCAGATCAATACTTCGAATCTGCGGGACATGGAAGGGTTCATGCGTCAGGAAACGTATCTATTCCATGATACAATCAAGAACAACATACGCATTGGGCGACTGAATGCTACCGATGAGGAGATCAAAGAGGCTTGCCGCAAGGCATCCATTGATGAATTCATTGCGTCATTGACCAATGGCTACGACACACAGGTGGGTGAGCTTGGCGACACATTGTCGTCTGGCGAGGCGCAACGGATTGGCTTGGCAAGGGTATTTTTGCACGATGCCCCGCTCATCCTGCTTGACGAGCCGGTCGCAAGCCTGGATGCCTTGAACGAAGGCGTCATCCTTCGCTCCCTCAAGGAAGAAACAATCGGCAAGACCATTGTCCTGGTATCCCATCGTGCCTCTGCCTTGCGCATATGCAACGAAACGATTTCCATGGAGAGCGACAGGGCGGTATGAACCACGTTTTTCCAGTGTATCTTGCTCTGGTCAACATAGTGGCCTTTCACTTCTACCGCATCGACAAGCAAAGGGCACGGAAAGGACAATGGCGTATCCGCGAGGACCAGCTCGTCATGCTTGCAATGATAGGTGGAGGCATTGGCGCATTATTGGCGATGCGACTGTTCCATCACAAGACAAGACATGTGAAGTTTACGGTGCTTGTTCCACTGTTTACCTTGGCGTGGTGTTTCTTTGCGTATATGCTTTACTTCTAAGGGGATTTGGGCAAATCCTCTTTATTTCTTTACTTAGCACTTTATTATTGACATGCATGGATGGAAAATGGAAAATGGAAACGAGGAATTGGGCGTATGGCAAAAAAAATCAATAACAAAATCACAAAATTGACGATAGTGTTTCTTGCCTTGGTCGCGATGCTTGCCTGCATTCACCCGTTGCCGGCGCATGCCCAGGAAAATGATACAGTGGTCAGGGTTGGCTGGTACGAATCTCCGTTCAATTCGATGGATCGTTTTGGGAGGCGCTCAGGCTATGCTTATGACTACCAGCAGAAAATCGCCGCGTACACTGGTTGGCGTTACGAATACATAGAGGGTAGTTTTTCCGAGCTTCTAGACATGGTTCAAGAGGGAAAGATCGACTTGTTGAGCGATGTGTCCTATACGCCTACAAGGGCGGAAAACATGTTGTTTTCCGCCATGGCGATGGGATCAGAGGACTACTATGTCTATGTTTCGCCTAGCAATGCAAATATCATCCAGGAGAGACTTGAGACACTTGAGGGCAAGCGTGTTGGCGTGATCAAAAACAGCGTGCAGGAACAGTTCTTCCATGAGTGGGAGGAACGCTATGGAATATACGCCGATGTTGTTGAATTGACAGGGTCGGAAGAGGAATCGCTGCGCCTGCTGGAAAACGGGACCCTCGATGCATATATCACATTGGATGCATTCGGCTATGCGGATGGCTATATCCCCGTATGCAAGATTGGTTCTTCCGATGTGTATTTCACAGTGAACAAGGAACGTCCCGATCTGCTTAAGGAACTTGATACGGCAATGAACCGGATCTATGACGAAAACAGATACTTCAACCATCAGATGTTTGAGAAATACCTGCGAAACAGCGGGGCAAATATGTTCCTGACAACAATGGAGCGCGAATGGCTAAGGGAGAAGAAAGTCATCACGGTCGCCTACATCGAGGACAACCTTCCATATTGCGCAAGCGATGGAGATGGAAACCTGACAGGCGCATTGAGAGACTATCTCGACATTGCTTCCCATTGCATAAAGAACGCCGAGATTTCCTTTGCGTCCAAGGCATATCCAACCATCAAAGATGCCTTTGACGCACTTGAAAAAGGGAAAGTGGATTGCGTGTTTCCTATTTTCATCAGCAATCACCAGGGCGAGGTGACGGGCTTTTTGCCTACCGTTGCGTTCATGTCTTCGCAAGTGCAGGTTCTTTCAAGGACCGAAGATTTTTCCGTCAGTACGCCTCATACGGTTGCCATCGTGAAAGACAGCCCAAACGATGAAACGTTTTTGATGGACAACTATAGCGACTACACTCCCGTGTATTACGACGACATTGAGAAATGCATGCAGGCAATCGCCTCTGGTTTCGTTGATTGCATGTTTATCAGCGATGATCGGCTAAGTGTTTTCCGACGCATGCTCCATAGGTACGATTTGAACATGAATGTCATCGATGAGACGATCAATTATGCTTTTGCGATAAGAAGAAAAGACGACTACCTGTATTCGATCCTGAACAAAATCGCAGGCATTATCCAGCCTTCGGCAATGTCCGCATCTTTATACAGCTATTCGATTGTTTCGCAAGACGCGGTATTGGAGGAATATATAGAGGAAAACCTTGGAGCCGTTATTTCGGTTGGGGCACTCTTGGCGTGCATCATATTGACCCTCTTGCTGTATAGCGTGAAGATGCGCAATGATGTCGTGCAAGACAAGCAATTGATTTCCGCCGTAGAGCTAGACACTTTGTCAGGCTTGTACAACAGTGGATTCTTCTTTGAATACGCCGCCCGCATGTTGAAGGAACATCCCGATTGGAAAATGGATGCGGTGGCGGTCGATATCGAGCAATTCCACGCTGTCAATTCCCTCAATGGCCGTGAATATGGAGACAAGATCTTGCGCTTATTGGGAAATGAAATCAAGAAATTTGTAGGTGAAACCAATGGCATTGCAAGTAGAGTCGAAGGAGACCAATTCAACATCTTTTGCAAGAGTGGACAGGATTATGAAGCGTTCTTGGACAAATTACTGAATGTCTTTAAGGAACATAATATCCGTCTTCGCATGGGTGTCATGCCATGGCAAGAAGACGTGGAGCTTGTTGTCATGTTTGATCGAGCATGGTCTGCGTGCAACATGGTGCGCGGGGATTCCCGCGTCCACCTTGTCATATACAACGATGAGATGCGTGAGAAAGAGATCTACCACCAAAGACTCCTGAAGGATCTGTCCAGAGCCTTGGAAGAAAAACAACTGCAGGTTTACTACCAGCCAAAATACAACATCCAATGCGATCCTCCCCGCTTGACAAGCGCCGAGGCATTGATCCGTTGGAAACATCCAGAATTCGGCATGATTTCGCCGGCTGACTTTATCCCGTTGTTTGAAGGAAACGGCTATATCAGCCAAGTGGACAACTATGTGTGGAAAGAAGCTGCGAGACAGATTGCTGAATGGCGCAATCGGCTAGGAGTCACCTTGCCGGTATCCGTCAATGTCTCACGGGTAGACATCTACGATCCGCAACTTGAGAATACATTGGACAAGATCGTATGCGACAATGGGCTAGAGGCTAAGCTATTAAAACTTGAGGTTACCGAATCGGCGTATACGGAAAACGGAGAACAGATGATCCAGATGATCGACCGCTTGCGGGACAAAGGATTTGAAATAGAGATGGATGACTTTGGCTCAGGATATTCTTCGTTGAATATGCTGTCGTCCATGCCAATCGACGTGTTGAAAATGGACATGGCGTTTGTCAGGAATATTGAACATAACGACAAGGATTTGCGGCTTGTGATACTAATTCTCGACATCGCCAGGAACATGAATGTCCCGGTTGTTGCGGAAGGCGTTGAAAACGAAAAACAAATGGCAATCCTCAAGGATGCCGGCTGCGCATTGGTACAGGGATATTATTTTTCCCGACCGCTTCCCGCGCAAGAATTTGAACGATTTCTTGCGGATGCATAGGGAAGTCCATTGCGACCCCCAGTATGATTTGCGGTAACAAGGAGAACGACATGAAAAAATACAAGGCAATCCTGGCGGATATCGATGGCACTCTCGTAAGCAAGGGAGAGACAATCATGCCATTGACAAAGAAAATGATAACGCTTCTGCACGAAAGAGGCGTCAGCTTTGGCCTGGCCACAGGCCGACCGATTACCGATGCAATGTTCATGAAGAAAGACGATTGGGGTCTTTCTTTTGACTTTGACATGCTTGTGGGAATGAATGGGGGAATGGTTTGGACAAAACAGACCAACAAGGTGGAAAGCTTCTTTGAGCTGGATGAAGCGACATTGCGCGAGATACTCGAGATGATGGCTCCCCTTGGACTCAATGCCAGCATCTATGAGGGACAAGGCATGGTATCCATGTACATGGACGAATTGACCCATGCCTCGATGAAGCGAAACCACATGAAAGTAACGATATCCAACGGTGACATGGAAAGGTTGTGCATGCATCCCTCCAGCAACATCCTCTATCGCTACAATCTCCCCGATGAAGAAAGAATCCTGGCGTACATAGATGGTCACGCCAATCCAAAGTATGTGGCGATCCGTACATTCCCCGGGATCATAGAATTCATGGATCCCAGGATGGACAAGGGAAATGGCTTGCGCATGTATGCCGAGCGCGCAGGGATCGATGCTTCACAGATTGTTGGCTTTGGCGACATGGACAACGACATTGCCCTGTTGAAAGCGGCAGGGCTAGGCGTATGCATGCAAAACGGAAGCGATGGGACAAAGGCCATCGCGGATGAAATCACCGCATACCCATGTTGGCAAGACGGCATGGGAAGATGGCTGGAAAGCCACTTGGATTTGTTCATATGAACCCATATCTTCCGTTTGATGAATACATTCCCGATGGCGAGCCAAGGGTATTCAACGATCGTGTATATGTGTATGGCTCCCATGATGAATACGGCGCTCCCATCTTTTGCGTGAACGACTACGTGTGCTATTCCGCTCCCGTTGATCATCTGGATGATTGGCGCTACGAAGGAGTCATCTATCGGCGAAACGATGATCCTGGCAATCGTCTTGGCTTGCGTTGCCTGTTTGCGCCAGATTGCGTGCAAGGAAAAGACGGCAGATACTACCTGTATTATGCCTTTGACTTTTTGGGACGCATTGGCGTGGCGGTATCCGATCATCCTGTTGGTCCTTTTACATATCTTGGGAACATTCGTTTCCCGGATGGACATGTATTAGGCACAAGAAACGGCGATCACTTTTGTTTTGATCCTGGCGTATTGGTGGACGACGATGGCAGGACATACCTGTATTCTGGCTTTGCGATAGATGTGCCAAGGATTGCGACAAGAGGGCATAGGTTGTTGAGCGAGGGATGCGTTGCCATGGAGCTTGACAGCGATATGACAACCATTCTGCGCGGTCCTATGCTTGTTTTGCCAAGAAAAGGCATGCCTGGAGCCATTGAAGACCATGCCTTCTTTGAGGCAAGCTCCATCCGCAAGAAAGATGGCAAGTATATCCTCGTGTATTCTTCCGAGCATAACCATGAATTGTGCTATTGCGAGGCAGAAGATCCCTTTGGACCGTTTTCCTTCAAGGGAACACTAGTCGACATTGGCGATGTGTTTCTGTCTGGCAGACAAGAAAAAGACGCACTGAACTACCTTGGCAACACCCACGGAGGATTGTTGCACATAAAAGACGATTGGTACATCTTTTACCACCGTCAGACAAACCGTTCTTCCTATGCCAGACAAGCGTGCATGGAAAAGCTGGAGATGGATGAAAACGGGGATTTTCTCCAGGCAGGCATTACATCTTCCGGCATTTCAGATGCATTTGGAAAAGGAAGAATCGAGGCAAGGACCGCCTGCCATTTGTTTTCCAAGGATGGAGCAGGCAGATACGACCGCAAGGACAGGCGGACATACTTCAGGAAACACCCTTACTTCAAGCAAGAAAAAAGACAATTCATCGCCAACTTCAGGGATGGTTCCGTCTGTGGCTTTCGCTACATCGATTTTACAAGCATAAAGCATGCTGATGTGGAACTAAGGGGCAAGGCAAAGGGAAGACTTGTCTTTGCGTGTGATCCAACGATCTTGAACCCTGTGGGCTCGATGTATCTTTACGTCGACTCCCACTCATGGATCAAGCGAACCACCGATATTTTTCCCCAAGGGATTGGTGCCTTGTACATTCGTTTTGAGGGAGAGGGAATAGTCGACCTACTGTCATTGACTCTGTCATAGGATTGTCTCGCATAACCAATGCTTATGGGAAAGCCTCTTATTTCGAATTGATCGACTTGCCAAGCATTTTTAAAATATGCTTGTTAACGGTGCATGTCTGTTGTCCATGGAACAATGGGCAAAGTCGAAGACATAGGAGGAATCTTGAAATGAAAGATGTAATGATTGTTATCGGTGCAGGGCAGATCAGCATGGCCATCGCAAGGCGCACAGGCTCCAGCAAGAAGATTATCCTTGGCGACAAAAACATGAAAAACTGTGAAGCAATCGCTAGGATAATGACAGATGCGGGATTTGACGTAGAACCATTTGAAATGGATCTATCGTCAAGAGAATCAATCAAGGCGATGATCGCCAAGGCACAAGAGTTTGGTGAAATCAAGTATCTTGTTAATGGCGCAGGCGTATCCCCATCCCAGGCTTCGATTGAAACGATCCTCAAGGTGGATTTGTATGGAACGGCAGTGCTTTTGGAAGAAGTCGGCAAGGTCATCGCCCGAGGTGGTGCAGGCGTGACGATCTCCAGCCAATCCGGCTGGCGCATGCCGCAATTGACACCTGAACAAGATAGACAGCTTGCGACAACACCAACGGAAGAACTGCTTGGGCTAGAGATCCTGAAGCCAGAGAATATCAAGGATACGTTGCATGCATATCAGATGGCAAAGCGATGCAATGAAAAGCGCGTGATGTATGAATGCGTGAAGTGGGGCGAGCGTGGGGCAAGGCTGAATGACATCGCCCCGGGAATTATCGTTACACCCTTGGCAATCGATGAGTTCAACGGACCCCGTGGCGATTTCTACAAGAACATGTTTGCCAAGTGTCCTGCCGGTAGACCAGGAACAGCGGATGAAGTGGCAAACATCGCAGATCTTTTGCTAAGCGATGCAGGCGCATTCATCACTGGATCAACCTTCCTCGCCGATGGCGGTGCCACGGCAAGCTACTTCTATGGTCCTCTTCAGCCAGAAGAATAAAAACCGTATGAGAAAGATAACAAAGAAGCTGAGAATGCTTGTCTTGTTCTTTGGGGCAATGTTGTTGGCATCATGCGGTTCTTCACCTGATGCCATGGAAAGCACGCAGACAGCGCAACCATCCCAATTGTCATCAAGTGTTACGGAACCAAATGAGGCAAATGAAGCAAGCAATACGCTGGTCGTGTTTTTCTCAAGAACCGGCGAACAGTACAATGTCGGTGTAATCGACAAAGGCAATACAGCCATCGTGGCCGATATGATTGTCGAGGCAATCAATGCGGATAGCTTTGAGATCATTCCCGAAGAAGACTACTACCCATATACATACGATGAATTGATAGAAGTCGCAAAGAAAGAACAGGATGAAAACGCAAGACCTGCCTATGCGCCAAAAGCGCCAGACTTTGCGCAATACGATACAATCTTCTTTGGATCTCCCGTATGGTGGGGCGACTTGCCAATGATTTGCTATACGTTTCTTGAGGACAATGCAACAGCGCTTGCAGGAAAGACGCTGATTCCTTTCTCCACGCATGGGGGAAGCGGATTGGCGGGATTTGACAGCAAATTGTCATCCATCTGCCCCGACAGTCTAGTGAAAGATGGACTCGCCATTGCAGGGGTAGATGCGCAAAATGACCATCGAATCAGTGTAGACAACTGGCTTCAAGGACTTGGCTATTGAGAATCTTATTGTCTTTGAGCTTTCTTCTGGGCATACAACGGTATATCGGCGAAGGATCTCCAAGTTTTCAAGACAGAAGCAAAAAGATTATGCCGAGAGAATGACTGGCATGAAAAGCAGGGCAGCTTAGGTCGTCCTGCTTTTCATATTTGGCTGTGGAATGTCCGTACAAGAGGAAAAGACAATGCTTGCTCGTGCAAATGCCATTATTCCCAAGAACTATATCCTCATTGCTACGTAATATAAGTCAAAGGGTAGTTTTCTTCGCAAATAAAAATTCAACTGTAGGTTCAATGACTTTTCCGTAAAGCAATGGTAATGTTTACGCATATCAATGAGACCATACGCTTGGATCATTGAAAAATCAAGAAGAACTACGGAAAAGGAGGATATTGACGTGGGAGATGTAAGCATCATTGCAAGAAGGCTTGAAGGAGGAACACGCGTCCAATATGGCTGGAGTGGAAATGGAGGCTACTTCAGGAGTGTTGGAGCAAAGCTTATCGCATGGTATCAGGCTCCACAAAACGTGGAATACCTGTTTGGCCTTGGACAGTTGAAACACATTGGAAAGCCAGGGAGCGAGAATGGCGGCGAACCATGATTTTATACGCATGAACCAGAAGGATCGCCACATTGGCTTGGAACGACAGAGAGGGAGATTTTTAGTCGAATCGTATTTATTGACTATGGCTATTTCTATGATCTGGACAATACTTGGTATTATGTGGAACCAGGACCATTTAGAATCAAGGTGCCATTGTTATACATTGGACGACATTTGGATGAAAATGGATTTGAGTTTGACGAATGCAGACAAATATCTGCCAGGGTTGCCCAGTATATTCTAGGAGAGTACTATGCATCCGATGAAATGCTTCAATTGCTCGTAAAGGAAAGATATCCCCAGGGAATTGAATCGATCAAGAAGGAGGTTTTGTCATCGGATGCTCCGTGCCACACCATGTGGGAGCATTTCAAGTCGATCTTTGATTATTTCGATGATTGGGCCGTAGTGGAAACCGATGATGTCTATGAGAAAATCACCAACATCGTGGTTCGAAAGAATCAGAAGGGAAGCAAAAGGAGGATTGAGACAATCGACTGGAAATAAAGAGCCATGTGCATGTCTTTTACGATAGCTACATGTGGTCATAAAAAAGAGTCTTTTAAAGACTCTTTTTTTATGCAATTTGCGTGTTAGAGTCGCTTTTGTTCCTTGGCAATGTCAAGCGGAGCATCCACGTCTTTCAGCTTTTCAATCTCGAAATTCCAAGGCATGCTCATGCATTCAGGGTCTTCCTCTTTCGTAAGGTCAGGGGACAGTTCTCCTGAAAGGTATTGGAAGTAAGACCATACGTTGTCCTCCCAAATTCCTTTTCCAGCGCCTTCGATAAGAATGATTTCTGGGGAATCATCAGGGAAATCCTTTGTTCTCTTGTAGACTTTTCCAACAAACTCCCAATTATCCCCAAAGTCGTAGGTAAAAATGATGTTTTCCCCCGCAAGCTCATCGATTACGACTGTATCCATGTATTTATCGCTTATGTCGATAGGCTCGTCATCACTGCAAATGAGCCTGCCCAGTTTCTTTGTTTCGAACATGTAGAGATGCTCAAATGTAGCATAGAACATTCTCTGGATATAATAGGCAAGCGTCGAGCAATCCATGTTGCTTATGACCCAGAATATCCGATAGAGCCTATCTGGAGCGTATCGGAACGCAAGGCGAACTTTATAGTATTTCATATCAGTGTACTCCTTTTCTTTGATTTGCATTTTGCTGAATTTTACGTTTTGTTTCTATATCAAGTATATTTTCTTTAGCTTTGTTTTTCAAGTGTTTATGGTATACAATTGGCTATGCCTCAAGGCATTCTGTTCGTCTTGTGGCCATAGTGGGAGAAGATGATGAAGACAAAGGAATTCAATATCATGGACGAGGGCGTGCGATTGTATGCCAAAATGGAATATCCAGAGATGAGCAATGACAAAGAGATTGCGATTGTTTTGCATGGCCTAGCAGGTAATATGGAGGAACATCAGATAGATACTGCCGCCAAGGCTTTTCGCCAATGCGGAATGGTATCTTTGCGCGTTGACATGCAAGGGCATGGAAACAGCGATGGCTTGTATGCAAAGCATACGTTGTTCAAGTGGATTTCCAATATTTGCGCTGTGATCGACAAGGTGAAGGAAGAGGGGCATACCGATATTTATCTTTGCGGGCATTCGCAAGGAGGCCTTGCGGCAATGTTTGCCGCAAAGATGCGGATAGATGACATTAAGGCGCTTGTGTTGCTTTCGCCGGCTGTGAATATCTGCCATGGCCTAATGGAAGGAAAGTTCCTTGGCTATTCCTTTGACCCACTGCATGTTCCACAAAGGCTCAAGGTGTTTGATGGATGGCTGGATGGAGATTACTTTAGGACGGCGCAATTGCTAAGGCCAAGGGATGTGGCACAATGCTTTGCCAAGGAAACCTTGATTGTTGCGGCGAAAGAAGATGAATTGGTTCCCTTGGATGAATTGGTTCAACTGCAGTCGCAATATCCCATGGGCCACTTGTCCATGGTGGAAGGAAACCATTGTTACGATGGTCATGATGACGAGCTAAGTGAAGTGATCGATGATTTTATCATCCGCTTGAAAACAGTGCGTTAAAGGACTTCAAATGGCACGCCTAGGCTGCCATTTTCATTATTGATCGCATACACGGAACAATTGCCAATGAACTTTGACCAATAGCCACCATTAGATCCAGGCGTTGTGTATTCCAATGCGCCTTTCATGGCAATAGCATGCGTTGAGACAAGGATGTTCCCATGTAAACCGCGAATGTCTTCAAGGAATGCACCGGTGCGTTGCACAACGCTAAAAAGCTGCTCCATGCCCTTGGGGGCAGGTGTACCGACAAAGTCATTGAAGAACGCAAGTATTTCATCGGGAAGATGATGCAGGTCGATGCCTTCATAGGGACCATAGTCCATTTCAATGAGCCGATCATCGATAAGCACAGGTATATTTGGAGCAATGATCCTTGCTGTGTGCAGTGCCCTGTCCAAGGGACTGCTGAAGACATGATCAAAAGAGATCCCTTGCCCTTGCAGGGCAAGGGATGCTTTTTTTGCTTGCTCAATCCCGTTGTCGTTGAGAGGGGCATTGCTTCTGCCTTGCAAAAGATGCAATTGGTTGAGATGCGTTTGGCCGTGTCGGATGATATAGATCATGTTAGGTTTCTCCTGTCAAAAATCATAGCACATACAAACGTAAAAGGCACGCAATTATGTGATTTATCCCACAATTATAGACGATTTTACCCGCTCGCAAAGGGAATTATGTGATTTTAAAGGAAAATTAAGAATTCATTTGCTTTCCTAAAAAAAGCATAATAAAATCCAAATCGTTCAAAGCTAAAGGAGATTCGAAGTATGAATAGTTTAACTAGAAAGATATGGACATCCGCAATTGTTCTTGGCATGATGACGCCAACTGTAACCCTGGCTGACGATGACGTTCAGATGGGATGGGTTTCAAGAAGAGGAAATACCTATTGGGTTGAAAACGGGGTGGTTCAAGGAACCGTCGATGACCCAAAAGCAGTTGGCGCATACACATCAAGCGGTGTTTATGCCATACGTGGAAGGGAAATCTTTGACCCCAGTACAGACGCATGGTATTGGCTTGATGCGAACAATAATGGAGCAATGGCAACCAACAAGGAGGTCTGGATGCCGTACATCTATCAGGGAGACGTCAACTCTGAAGGCAAATGGGTTCGCTACAACGACTCTGGCAGAATGATCAAAGGTTGGTATTCCACTTCAAGTGGGACATACTACTATGACTTTCAAACAGGCGCTATGTTTAAGGGTTGGCATGAGATCGATGGCTCCTCCTACTACTTTGACGAAACAACAGGTATTCTTCGAGAAAAGGAAACAGTCGTCGCCCCGGGCCTGCGTCAGCGTGACCCTAGGACAAACCCGTATTCCGGAGGCTATTCCAATTGCACATGGACAGCTTGGCAGCTGGCGCTTGAGCATACAGACATCGCCATGCCTGACTGGGGATATTCGACTAACTGGTATTCCAATGCGCATGCGGATGGCTACACGGTAAGCACAATTCCTTCGCCATACTGCATTGCTGTATATTATGGACATGTTGCGCTTGTCACATCGGTATCGTCCGATGGACAATCTGTCTATATCAAGGAAGGCGGCTACCTTGGCAGGTACAATGAACGCTGGGTATCCACCTGGGGAACAGGAACAAAGAGCCTTGTAGGCTATATCTATCTCCATTAAAGAGCGAAAGCTCTTTTTTCTTTGTCATCTTGCCAACATCTTTTGTGGGATAATGAAAGAAAAGGAGTGAATGACATGTTTATTCGCAAAGATCAGGCATTGATCGTAAAACATGCAGGGGAAACCCTGCGCATTGAAGCATGGGGCAAGGATTCCCTGCGCATCCGTTCCACCATGTATCCCTCTTTCTCTGAACATGATTGGGCATTGACCCAAACGCCACAGGACTCGGATTCCGTTATTGAAAGGAACGAAAACGAAGCAGTTATTCGAAATGGAAGGATATCCGCCAAAGTGAATCCCCAAGGCGTAATGGAAATCCAAAAGGATGGAAAAATGATTTTCCGGGAGTATTATCGCAACTATGAAGGAACGCTTTCCAAGGAAAGCCGTTGCCTGAAATACGTCAATCGCGACTATCGGTCATATATCGGCGGAGACTACCGTATTATGCAGAAGTTCGACAGCGACCCGCAGGAAATGATCTTTGGCATGGGACAATACCAGCAAGCCAATACCAATCTCAAGGGATGCATCCTGGATCTTGAACAAAGGAACTCGCAAGTCAGCGTTCCTTTCTTCATTTCATCCAAGGGATATGGCTTTCTTTGGAACAACCCTGCCATTGGCAGGGCATCGTTTGGAACCAACATCACCGAATTCACCGCCGAAGCAGTCAAACAACTCGATGAGTGGGTCACGGTATCGGACACTCCGAAAGAAATACTCAAGAACTACGTAGATGTTACGGGGAAAGCACCAGAGTTCCCGGAGGACTTGCTGGGGCTATGGCAATGCAAATTGCGCTACAGGACGCAACAGGAAGTCTTGGAAACAGCCAAGGCATGCAAGGAACACGATGTGCCAATCAATGTCATCGTTATTGATTTCTTCCATTGGACATATCAGGGAGACTGGAAGTTTGATCCCATCTATTGGCCAAACCCAAAGGCAATGGTCGATGAGCTACATTCCATGGGCATCAAGGTTTGTGTTTCCGTCTGGCCATCGGTCGACAAGAAAAGCGAAAACTATGCGGATATGATGGAAAGAGGCTTGTTGATAAGGACAGAGAGAGGTGGCTTCCAGACATACGACTACCAGGGAGATTGCACGGAAATCGACGCAACCAATCCAGAGACAAGAGAATACCTCTACCAAAAAGTCAAGGAAAACTACCTTGACCTTGGCATCGACATGATCTGGCTCGACAACGCCGAGCCAGACTATGTCAAATACGATTTCGACCAATACAGGTATTGGCTAGGGACTGCCTTGTCATGCTCAAACATATGGCCGCAATTCTATAGCCGCGCCATATATGACAACATGCTCAAGGATGACAAAAAGAACCCTGTCAACCTCATACGCAGCGCATGGGCAGGATCACAACAATACGGCAATGTTGTCTGGTCGGGAGATGTCCCAAGCACATTTGAATCGCTACGTGATCAACTCCAGTGTGGCATTAACATGGGCTTGGCGGGAATACCATGGTGGACAACGGATATTGGCGGCTTCATGACAGACGATGTGAATGATCCAAAATTCCAGCAACTTCTCATACGATGGTTTGAATTTGCGACATACACTGCAATCCTGCGCATGCATGGGGATAGAGGACCATACGACATTCCACCACTGGACGACAGAGACTTTGGCGGTGGCTACCTCAAGACAGGACATGCCAACGAGCTATGGTCCTATGGCGAGGAAAACTTCAGGATCATGAAAAAGTTCCTGGACATCCGTCTTTCCATGCACGACTATATTGCTTTACTGTTCAACGAAGCGCATGAAAACGGTTCACCGATCCTTCGCGCAATGTTCTATGAGTTCCCCGAGGATGAAACATGCTGGAAGACATACGACCAGTATATGTTTGGAGACAAGTATCTTGTTGCGCCAATTCTATATGAAGACACATACGAAAGAGATGTGTATCTTCCTGTAGGTTCCTGGCTCGATACAAGGACAAGCGAAATCATCAAGGGTGGAAAAACAATCCATACATTGGTTCCATTGGATGAGATTGCCGTATACGAGAGGATATCGGAAGAATGAGCGAAATGCAATCGCATGATATCTTTATCACGGAACAAATAAGGGAGTCTTGAGGTTGGCAAAAGAAACTTTGTCATAAAGTAGTTGATGTGGTAATTCGCTAACGCATTATGTCGTTAGTTGAAGCTTTTGCGTAATATGTGCAATGATACTTAGAAATTCAATGGTGAATAAAGCAAATAGTGTAGTCTAAATCATACGGAAAGGGGTATTTTACGAAAGAGGAAAATACATATGAAAAAGATAATCAACACATTCTTGTGCGCCTTCCTCATGTTAACAACGTTAATCGCAAACCCATTGACGGCGAAGGCGGAAGGCATTGGCTATGATGTGAGTGTCAAGACTACGTATCGTGGCATCGTTGCTTATAACGGGAAGGAAAGTTGGACTGCGCCATACATAGAGTTTGGCACGGGCGAAAAGGAGCATTACATGTATGTCGAGTTTAGCGGTTCTTTTGAGAGTCCTGAAAAAGACTTGATGGACAGGCTGAATGGAACTGGCTATGTCGAGGTAACCCTTGTCGAGAAAAAGAATGAAGAAGGAAAGCTCATTGCGAAATACAATGTCAAGGCTATCAAAGAGGGGAAGATTTTGTTTCAATTTGGCGACAACCTAGAAGAAGATATTGTGACTTATGAACCATCGTTGCATATGAACATTGAGGCTACTAAGTGGGGTAGTGTGGATTATGAAGAAACAGGTCGTTACGATGAAACAGACAGGGAGTTGGAACTTGAGGTTGGCAAAGGCTACTTGGGCTTCATGGATTGTCAGGTCGATGATTCTATGCCTGATGTAATTATCAAAAGGCTCAATGACAGCGGATTTCTAGATGCTTCATTGTCATTACGGGGAAAGGGTGATGGTCTATGGTGGCGTCCTAGTTGGGGGTGGTCGTTCAGTTTTGTTCCTTTGAGAGAAGGAGAATGCACCATTGATCTAGGCTATGGCAATTCATGGCACATTGTCGCAAAAAACAAATCGGGAATAAAGATCCAAAAGCTGGAAGTAACAGGAGAGGATGGATTCTATGCTGGCTTGGAAGACGACCGCTTGATATTGACAAAGGACAAGAAGTATACCCTTAATGTAGAAGCAACGGGCGATGTTGAAAACCTGTATAACGCCGAGTCCTCATATTCAATTGAAAGCATGCTGTTTTCATCGCTGACTGATTTTGTTCCACATATTGTGAAAAATGTTGATCGCAGGCTTGAGAACGGAACGCTTTTTGTTACAGCTGAATTGATTGGCGATACGGTTGGCTATTATGATCTGTGTGACGCATTTGGACCCAAATGGTTCCATCTTTCTGTTCAAGAAGAGGGGTGCGACCCAAACGACCTATATGCCATAAAGAGATTTGGTCTTGTTAACGGAGATGTTAATTCCTGGATGTCGCGCAATAAGTATTGGATCGAGAATGGCAAGAGGCAAGGTTCCCCTGGCGATCCAAAAAACATCTTCGACCAAGGATATGGCAATACCGAGAGGGGAAGGGAAATATATGATCCTGAATCTGATGGATGGTATTGGCTGGATTGCATCTATGATGGCAGGGCAGCCTATGGCAAGGAAGTGTGGATGCCATATGTCTACCAGAATGAAAACAGTATGTCTGATGCGGAAAAAAGAGAGAATGCCAACAATGTCGACAAGGGCATGGAAGAGTATATCTACCAATGCATGATAAATCATTCTGGCAAGTGGGTCAGGTATGACGAGGAAGGCAGTATGATGAAAGGCTGGGTCAAGATCGATGGCTATGGTCTTTCCACTGTGTTCATAGGCCAGGAAGGCAACACATACTACTACGATACCAAGACAGGAGCCATGGCAAAGGGCTATATCATGATCGATGGCGTGATGTATCACTTTGATGAAGTGACAGGGGTTTTGTTGGATTGATGAAGAACGAGGAGCATTGCTCCCCGTTTGTGTGGTTCGTTGAGCAAATATTTCACTCGTGTTAAAATCTATGCGTGAGGAGGAAGCATGGGGTTGATTGATAAGCTGCGTGACACGCAGGATTTTACGGCTAGTGAAAAAGAGATTGCGGCGTATCTGCTTAGCGTGCAGGATGAGATTCCTTCTCTAACCTTGCAAAGGGTGATCAAGGAGACCCACAGCAACAATGCCTCGATCAGTCGTTTTTGCAAGAAGATGGGTTTTGGCGGATTCAAGGAGCTGCAGGCGCGGTACGAGGCGGAAAAGGAAGAAGAGGCGCAAGCAGCCAAGGCTGAGTCATCGCGCAAGGGAGAGTCCTCTGGCGCAATTCTTCGCAGCATGAGTGAGTTGATGAGGCAGACTTCCATTGATTGCTATGGCAGTGTGGAAAGGGAAAAGCTTTCCGCTGCCGCTTCAACGATCATGCGCGCAAGACGGGTGTTTGTATCTGCCTCAAAGGATTTGCATTCGGTTGCCTCACAGTTTGCCCGTTCCATGAACTTGCTTGGCTGCACGGTAATTGTGGCGGATGATATTCTCGCGTTTGCGGTGAATGCGCGCAGGTATGACGCTGTGTTGTTAATGGGGAAGGATGGCGCATACGCGGGAGATCTAAGGCAATATGGATGCCGTATTATCGTGATTAGCGCGCAAGCGAGCGAGGCGGACATACATATTACCTTGCCGCGCAATGATGACGTATCGGAGATTGGCGCGGTATGCTATGAACAGTTGTCGTTGTTCTATGTTCTCAATTGTATCCATTTAGCGGTGTATGCTAGGATCGTATAAAAGAAAAAGCACCCATAGGGGTGCTTTTTAAGTGCCGCTTGGCAGAATTGAACTGCCCGTTCAGCATTACCATTGCTGCGTATTACCACTATACTAAAGCGGCGACTTAGCCTAAGTACTATAGCATATCCACAGAATTTTTCAATAGGAAATTCGAAAATACTACAGGATTCTCTTCAATTCTTCATAGACGAGGTTCAATGGAAGACCCATGATCGCGTAGAAATCGCCTGAAATATGAGTGATATACTTGCCGCCATAGCCTTGGATGCCATACGCGCCAGCTTTGTCGGCGCACTCTCCGGTAGCGACATATGCCGCGATCTCTTCATCGGACATTGGCGCAAATGTCACTTCTGAGACAGAAGCATCTTCATAGGTGCGCTCGCTTGATATGACGCAAAGACCGGTGATCACCTGGTGGGTTCTACCCTGTAGAAGCTTGACCATGGCAAACGCCTCATTATCATCATGAGGCTTGCCAAGGATCTTGCCATCCACGACGACAATGGTGTCGGAACCAATGACAATCGCATTTGGGTGGCTGGCAAGGACATGCTCTGCCTTGCGGCGGGAGAGACGCTTGATCTCAAGGGACAGGTCGTTGTCTTCGTTGATTGTTTCGTCGATGTCGGCGGGGATGCAGGTGAAGCCGCTGATGCATTTCTCCAGCAATTCTTTGCGGCGAGGGGACTTGGAGGCTAGGATGACAGGTTTGTTCATGTGTTTTCTCCTTGGCAGACATTATAAGCGATGTCTCTTGCATGTGCAAAAGCGTCTTTGGCATGCATGGAAAGCGGGTGTGGTAGAATATACCGCATGTACTACGTAACGATTATATTCACCGTATTATTGGTGTTCTATGGGATATTGTTCAGCTTGTTGGCGTACAATAGCTTCTACATTGATTGGTTTATCGAAAAGATTACACTAAAGGACACGGTGCGCGGCATGAAACAACAGATCCTGGGGCAGCGCATGTATGTTCCTAGAAAAACAAGGCGGGATGTCAGGGTAAATGTGTATTTGCCTGCGGAGAGGGATATGCCGGTGGTGTACTTTGCGCATGGCGGGGATTTCATTCATGGGGATCCAGATGACATTGACGCGTTTTTGAATCGCATGAAGGACGTTTGGAACGTAGCGATCGTATCTATCGCCTACTCGTTGATACGCGAACACGTGACTTCGTATCCGCAAGAGGAAATCCAGGATGTTGTGTCATATTTCTATGAACATGGCCATGAACATGGGTTTGATGGAAAAAGGTTTCTTTTGGCGGGTTCGCAAGCCGGGGCCTACCTGTCGTTGATCGCCGGGGTTTCCCTTGTGCAGGCATCGAAGGTCGCAAAGGGGTATTTGTTCCTGTACCCATACCTTGACTATGTCTCGACTTCTTTTGCCAGGGCTGGCTGGCATCCAGGACCCGTTGCGATTATTGGGGCGGGAAGTGAAAAAGATGTGTTTGCTTGCGAGGAGTATGAGTTTGAGCTTGACAGGGCAGGTGTTGGCGCAAGGCTGAAGAGCTTTCCCGGCAAGTCGTTGCGGTTCATTGAGAACGAAGAAGATGGCTGGCGTGATGCCGTCCAATGGATCAAGGATAGGATTGACGAGGACTTGAGGCGATAGGCCACGCTACGAGCATCTTGATTGAATCCGGTATTGGTGTACAATTGAGCGTGATGGAGGTGAATATGCAGATATACAACGCTTCTAGCATTGACCGCAACGGAAGGTTTGCCAAGGCCATTGCCGCAGGCATTGCGACTGCCATAGGTTGTGGCATTGCGTACGGTTTGCTGATGGAGCTGATTCACATTGAATCATCGATATTCTTTGTGTTGATCGGCTATGCCATTGCCAATGTGCTTCGTAAAATCGGCCGAGGCGTGACAAAGAAATACCAAGTGGCGGGGGCATTGATCACAGTGCTTGCCATTATCGTTGGGGATCTTTGCGCCATGTATGGCGTCGTTGGCTTTTTCCAGCTGTTGATTTCCCCTGCGTATTGGGGGGATGCCATAACGGTTTGGATGCAGGTGCATTTATCGACCAACCTGAATGCCTTGCTAGGGCTTGCCTTGCGTGCGTGCGGCGTATATGTCGGCTATTATTATTCGGTGATTTTGTAATATATGTTTAGGAATACTTGGATGGAAGTCGACCTGGACAAGGTCGCTGAGAATACAAGGCTATTGAAGAAAGCCTGCGGGAAAAGGGTCATTGCCGTGCTGAAGGCGGATGGCTATGGCTGCGGGGATTGCCAGGTAGCAAGGGCTGTCATCGAGGGTGGCGCGGACATGCTTGCGGTCAGCTCGCTGGATGAGGCGATGATGCTAAGGAACGAAGGGTTTGCCACGGAGATCCTGATCCTTGGCGCAACGGACAAGGAAAACGTGGGTGTGATGATCGAAAACAACATCACCGCTGCCGCCTACAGCATGGATTGGGTACAAGCACTGAAAGACGTGGATTGCCAAGGATTGAAAGTTCACTTGAAAGTGGACACGGGCATGAACCGGATCGGGTTTCGCGAAGAAAGTGAAATGGCCAAGGCTAGGGACATCCTGCTGCAGCTAGGATGTCGCTTGGAAGGAATCTTTACGCATTTCAGTTGCGCCGATTTCGACCTAGGCTTTACAAAGATGCAGTACGATAGGTTCAAGCATGCCGTGGAAGCGTTGGGCGGTGGCTTTGAGTGGATCCATTGCGACAATAGCGATGCGGCGGTAGGATTCATCGACGACTATACCAATGCATGCCGCATCGGCATCTCCCTGTATGGAGTGTCCACTTACTACAAGGGGCTGCACTATCCGATCTCGCTGCATACCCGCGTGGTCATGGTCAAGCATGTCCACAAGGGCGACAAGATTGGCTATGGCGCCACTTACGAGGCTTCTGGCGATGAGATCATCGCGACCTTGCCCATTGGCTATGCGGACGGCTTTATCCGCAAGAACCAAGGCAGAAGGGTGTATGTGGATGGACAGTATGGGATTGTCGTTGGCAGGGTGTGCATGGACCAAGCCATGGTCAGGCTGGAGAAGGAAGTAGAGCCAGGAACACTGGTCGAAATCTTTGGCGCGCACATTCATTTAGAGGACATGGCGCAAGAACTGGACACCATCCCATACGAAGTCATATGCCTGATTTCCGGCAGGGTGACGCGTAATTACACATGGCATGGCGAACAAGAGAAAGAAAATGCCCGCATGATCAAGAGCGAGGCACTGAATACAACGGATTAAGGAGAGGATACAATGAATAACGACAAGAATTTCGACGATTTGCTTGATGCATTCAACCTTGACAAAGGGATTGACGAAGACAACGATGATTTCTACGATGATGACGAAGACGATGATGATTACAATGACAACGATCTCTTTGACTTTGGCGGCTCAGGCGACAATGTATTTACCAGAGCAGGCATGGTTGGCGTGTTATTTGACATGATGGCCGAAAGGATTGCTGATGAGACATCGGATCGTATCGCCGAATTGCTTGGGTTGGATGATACTGGCGAAGCATACGATGTACCGGAGAAGTGGTACAAGTATGCCCTTGATTTTATCGAGGACAAGGGGCTTCTCAGAGAGTTCCGCTCATATTGCGAAGAAATGTCTGAAGATGAATGAGAAAGGTGGCAGCCTGCCATCTTTTTTCTCACGCGAAAACGCCTTGCGATTGTTTTGGGAATATGCCTCGCGCTATGACACGGGAAATGGAAAGATCAGGCTGAAGATTGACCATATGCTTCGGGTCGCGGATCTTTGCGCGACATTCGCCCTACAGATCGGTCTCGCCGAAAGGGATGTGGAGCTAGCATGGCTGATTGGCCTGTTGCACGATATCGGCAGGTTTGAGCAAGTCAAGAAATACGACACATTCCTCGATGGAAAGAGCGAGAATCACGCGCTTCTTGGAGTGAAGGAGATCAAGAAAGAGAGATTGGCGGAAAGGATGGCGATGACAGACGCATGCAACGAAACGATATGTACGGCCATTGCCTGCCATAACATGCTAGCGCTTCCCGCAATGGATGAAAGGAAACTGCTGTTTGCCAAACTTTTGCGCGATGCGGACAAAGTCGACATCTTTTATGTGCGCATACACGATCCCCTGGAGGATGTATTGCCGGGAAAGCGAGAGGAAATCGAGGCGGGCGTTGTGTCGAAGGAGGTCATGGATTGCTTTGCCAGGCATGTCCAAGTTCCTTCCAA
>OMYM01000063.1 GCA_900315225.1 uncultured Erysipelotrichaceae bacterium
AGGAAGCGATCCATGCATTTCTTGACATTGGCGTGACTGTGGCATACGACGCATGATTTGTCTATGACACCATAGAGTTTTACGGGTGTTGCTTCGGGGTAGACGTTGCCTGTGTAGGTTCTTAACATGAATGATCCTTTTCTACCTTGCTTGTTGAGGGGGTAGTAGGTTGGGTTGTTGTTTTCTATGTTGACGTAGTAGAGTTTGTTGTTGTCTCTGACGATGTCTCCCGTTTCAACGTTGAATGAGAACTTTCTGTCTATTTCCTTGATCGACCGCCTGGATGCTATGCGGTTGATGGAAGCGATGTCATCGTCTTGCAGGCGGTCGATCTTGTTCACAAGACAGTTGATGTGTAGGTCGATGGGGGATTGGATTTGGACATAACCGGATTTCCACATTTTGTACTTGAGTGTTCCAAGTTCATAGCGTGATGTTGGGTCGGTGTTTTTTGCCTTTGTTGTACAGGGGTAGCAGCGTATGTATTCGCGTTTTTTTGCTACGACGATGTATGGGCGTTTTTGGTGGTTTTCGTCGATCTGGGCCATTTTTTCGGGGCTTAGGGGCATCCATGCGACGATGATGTCCCCTGGTTCCAGGGAATCAAACAGTTGTTTTTGGCTTGGTGTGTATTTTGTCCAGTCGTTCATTTTCTTTTCCTCTCTTTCATGCTTATAGGGTACATGAGGGAAAATAAATTATATTCAATTATGAGTTGTGGTATGATAGATGCAGGAGGTGTTGTATGGCTGACTATTACGCTAAATATAAAGAGAAGCTTAGAAGTCCAGAAGAAGCAGTAAAGGTTGTCAAGAGTGGTGATTGGGTTGACTATACTAGCAATGTTTGTTTTCCTTCCCTTTTGGACAATGCATTGTCCAAAAGGAAGGATGAGTTGGTTGATGTGAAGATCAGGGGGAATCTGATCTTTGGACCGATCAAGACGGTGGAATGCGATCCTTCTCGCGAGCATTTCTACTATAATAGCTGGCATTGTTCCTCGTATGAGAGGCATTTATGCGACAGGGGGATGTGTAACTATATCCCGATGATATTCCGTTCTATCGTACCGTATTATAGGCATTTCTTGACGGTGAATGTGGCGATGATGGCAGTGCCGCCAATGGATGTGCATGGGTATTTCTCGATGTCATGTGCCGGTGGGTTTGCGAAAGGGATCTTGGAGAAAGCGGATATTGTTATACTCGAGGTAAATGACAAACTCCCTAGGATCCATGGTTTCTATGATGATGCGATACATATCGATGATGTGGATATCGTGGTGGAAGGGGAACATGATGAGTTGCCTGAGATTCCCGTGATTCCAGCATCCCCGCAAGAGGTGAAGATTGCGGAGAATATCATGCCTTTCATCCATGATGGTTCCAATCTTCAGATTGGCATTGGATCATTGCCCAATACCATTGGAGCAATGATCGCTAAGTCGGATGTCAAGGATCTTGGCATGCATACGGAGTTATGCGGGGATGCATACTATCTTTTGCATGAAGAAGGAAAGCTCACCAACAGGAAAAAGAATATATTCAGGGATAAAGGTGTGTTTGGGATTGCTTTTGGATCGAAGGATATGTATGAGTGGATCAATGAGAATCCTGGATTAAGTGTCGCTCCCTTGGAATATGTCAATGCGCCAGAGACGATTGGAAAGCTGGATAACGTGGTCTCTATCAACAGTTGTGTCTCGATTGACCTATATGGTCAGATCAACTCGGAAAGCGCTGGAACGAGGCATATTTCGGGCACAGGAGGACAATTGGATTTCTTGACAGGTGCAGCCATGTCAAAGGGAGGCAGAGCATTCATATGCATGCGTTCCACCTACACCGACAAGACAGGAAAAGTGAGGTCAAGGATCGTTCCTAACTTCGTTGGAGAGATTGTGACAAGCCCTAGAAGCCAGGCATATTATGTCGCAACAGAATACGGGGTAGTGAATCTCACCGGTAGAACGACATGGGAAAGGGCAGAATTGTTAATATCGATTGCTCATCCAGGGTTTAGGGATGAACTGATCAAGGCAGCGACCCAACAGAAGATCTGGCGCTTGACAAACCGTAGGGTATGATGGAGATATTCTGGTACACCGTCGCTGCCATGGGGGCAGGGATAGGAACAGGTCTAGCAGGCCTATCGGCAGCGACGGTCATGGTTCCTGTGCTAATTGTTCTATGCCCCACATTTGCTGGAAAAACAGGCGCATACCAAGCTACGGCGATCGCCTTGGCATCAGACATCCTTGGCTCAGCCGTAGCTACATACACATATGCGAAAAACAAGAACATCGACCTACATAGGGGATGGATCATGCTTGTATGCATATTATGCATGTGTACAGTAGGAAGCTATGTAGCATACTTGGTAGGCAATGTTGTCCTTGGAAGCTTCACCTTGTTTCTAACATTTTTTATAGGCATCAGATTCTTGGTAAAACCCGATACAACCAGAGAGAATCCCGTGGAAAAGGGAGAAAGACTGGATTGGAAAGGAATACTCATATCCCTGTTCTTTGGCTTGACCATTGGCTTTGGAACAGGATTTGTCGGAACAGGTGGAGGAATGATGATGCTTGTGGTATTTACCATGTTCCTAGGGATGGATGTCAAGACAGCCGTAGGAACAAGCACATTCATCATGACATTCACAGCACTGATTGCTTCAGTAAGCCACATCCTGATCCATCCTGCGATTATTCTCGAAAAATGGAATGTCATGGCATTATGCATCATTGTGGCTACTGTTTCATCCCTTGTTTCCGCAAGATTTGCGAACAAAGTGAGCAACAGAACGATAGGACTCGTCACTGGTGCAGTGCTAACATTGCTAGGCGCTAGCATGTTAACGCTGAACTTCTGGCCCATGCTAGCGCAATATGACATCATTGTATCAATCCTGCAATGTCTTGGCAACCTGATACTGTATATCGTCATATGCATCATTGTCGTATTTCCCATACGCTATATTACCAAGATCCCATCGTTTGTCTTTCGCAAGCTATTGCATATGATTGCCTTCACATGCTTGACCGTCATGATGATCCAAGCAGACAACTACCAACCCGTTGTCCTTACTTCCCTTGTTATCACCGTTGTAGCATATCCCATCCTACAGATGCTAGAGAACGAACAATGGTATGCCCCATTGTTCGTGGAGAAATCCTCGGGAGAAGTGAAAAGAAGCTTGGTAAAACTCTTTGGCATGTTTACTGTTGTAGTGATAGTCGCATGGGGAATCTTCGACAAACCCCTGGCATCAGCCGCAAGTATTCTTATGTGGGGCGTAGGAGACGCAACAGCAGCCCTTGTCGGCATACCCCTAGGCAAACACAAGATCCACAGAAACAAGTCATGGGAAGGAACCCTTTCCATGACTTGTGCATCATTCCTTGTAGGAATGATGTTAACGGGAACAATGTTACCATCTTTGATCGGTGCCATTGCCGGTGCAACAACAGAACTATACTCATCCAGTGAATGGGACACTGTCACTGTTCCCATAGCGATACTAACGGTTCTATTGGTGCTACTGTAAGATAATGGAGGTTATGTAAATGGCAGAAGTAAATAAACGAGAATTATTTGAAGATATGCCCATTGCTAAATCCCTGGCAACCATGGCAATCCCAACCATCATATCCCAGCTAATCAACCTGATATACAACATGGTAGATGCATTCTTCATAGGAAGAACAGGAAACTCCTACATGATGGCTGCTACAACCCTAACCCTCACCCTAACCATGATGAGCGTAGCATTCTCCAACCTATTTGGGGTGGGTGGGGGATCTCTAATAGCGCGTCTTTTGGGTGCAGGAAGAGAAGAAGACACCAAGACAGTCAGCGCATATGCTGGCTGGGGGGCGGTTGGCTTAGCCCTTCTCTATGCCTTATCCATGGGGCTATTCCTCAATCCAATCCTACGCTTCCTTGGCGCATCCGATGCGACCATCGGATACGCTAGACAATACACGATCCTCGTCATTGTCATTGGGGCGATACCAACGATACTCTCCCTGACATTGGCACATATCCTGCGTAATACAGGCAACGCTACGCAGGCAAGCATGGGTCTTAGCGGGGGAGGAGTGCTGAACATGATACTGGATCCATTGTTCATGTTTGTCATCCTGCCAAGGGGATATGAGGTCATAGGCGCAGCCCTGGCGACACTCATCTCCAACATCCTTGCCTGTGCCTACCTGTTGCATGCTTTCCACAAGACAAGCCTGTCATTGCGTCCAAGGGACGCAATGAAGATCAGTGAGGCAAATAGAAAGAGTCTGTTTGTCGTAGGTGTTCCTTCGGCGATACTGACGGGATTGTTTGATGTGGCGAATATCTGTGTGAACATGTTGTCGGCGGCACATAGCGATCTGGTGCTAGCAGGCATGGGGATTGTCATGAAGGTGGAAAGAGTTCCCAATGCGGTCAATGTAGGGCTATGCCAAGGCATGTTACCGATTGTGGCGTATAACTACGCCGCAGGTAACAAAGAGAGAATGCAAAAGACGATTGACACGGCAAGGCTATGGGGACTATCGGTATCGTTTGTGTCTATCATCCTCTTTGAGATATTTGCCAGGCCACTCACCCATGTCTTCTTGAGTACAAAGTCACAAGAAGCAGCGATCACAACACTTGCCTATGCGGCATTGTTCCTTCGCATACGATGCATTGCTTCACCAATGCAGTTTATCAACTACTCCAGTTCCTTCAGCATGCAGGCGATTGGTGATGGAAAGAGTACCATGTTACATGCGGTAGTAAGAGAACTGGTGTTCTACATCCCCTTCATGTTCATTCTGGATAGACTGTTTGGGGAAGTAGGGCTTGCGAGTGCATTGGTGGCAGGAGAAGGATGTGGTGCTATCTTTGCAATGTATCTATTGAAGAAATCTGTAGCGAAAGCAAGAGGGTAAAAGGAAAACAGATAGCCAGAAAGCATAAGGGGCTATCTGTTTTTATATGACATATCTTTATTTCCATCCACTAATGTCTTATATGAATTATACTTTATGATATATTATACGTCAATAGTAAATTGATGTGATTCTTTTCTACATTCCATCAGCGAGCCGTTTGGTATATGTGGTTGACAAATCGAATGATCTTTGGCGTAGTTTGAATATATCGAAGGATGTAATCATATTCAGGTGAATGGATTGACTGTCATCACAAGCAGGTTCAGAAAATGGCAGTAAGGCAAGGTTGACGGAAATCTGTGAGTTTGCTAGCAAGCTGTAATTGGCGAAAAATCGCTATTCCGAGAGGTATTTCAATGCACCTATGATGCTGGTGTGCTATGACGTGGCCATTGTCTGGAAGAACCCAAAGGATGCGTGGTCTTGTCAGTCAGGAAGTGGCGGAAATCTTTGCGCTGCCAAAAAATATCATACCTATGATGATGTTTTCAATGGGATATCCCGCAAAGGAATCCAAGCAACATACCAAACTGCATTATTCGCGTAAACCGTTAGAAGAAACAGTAACAGTTATTTAATAAAGCAATAAATAGAAAAAAGCGGTCGTTTTCCCTTAAGGGAACGACCGCTTTCCACAAGTCATGAGGACATCCGTCTTAGGTGACCAACCATAGTCTAGCATGTGCGGTAGGCTTTTGCAATGGATTTTCGTAAATACAGGGAGAAAAAAGTTATTTGATGCATAAAAATATGACTATTTATCTCATTTCTCCTCGTGATGTGCGCGCCGAGGGATATTCTAGCGCGGAAAACAATAGCCCAACGCATGCGCGTTGGGCTATTGGAATTATCTTTCCGCTAAGATTTTCTTTGCGCTGGAGATGCGTACACAGAGAGTGAAGATCTTCATTGCTTCTTCGAGATCTTTGAGACTTGGATATGTAGGAGCGATTCTAATGTTAGTGTCATTAGGATCCTTGCCATAAGGCCAAGTAGCGCCAGCATTGGTCATGATAACGCCACACTTTTTCGCCAACGATACGATGTCTTTTGCGCATCCTGGAAGAGAATCGAACATAATGAAGTATCCGCCAAGGGGTGTTGTCCAAGTGCCGATATCGAGGTCGCCAAGGGTGTCCTTGAGGATATTTTCAACTGCTTCGAACTTCGGACGAATGATGTCCGCATGCTTGCGCATGTGTTGAACCATGCCACTGATGTCCTTGAAGAATCTGACATGACGCAGTTGGTTCACCTTGTCATGGCCAATCGTCTGTGCCTTGAGATGATTGATGAAGTCTTCCATGTTGTTAGGGCTTGTCGCAAGTGCCGCAATGCCAGATCCAGGGAAAGTGATCTTGGAAGTGGATGAGAACTTGTAGACAAGATCAGGATTACCCGCTCTCTTGCATTCCGCAAGAATCTCAATGATATGATCTTGCTTGATATCATAGAGATGATGCAAGCCATAGGCATTATCCCAGAAAATACGGAAATCTGGGGCAGCTGGTTCAAGTCTAGCAAAGCGACGAACAGTCACATCAGAGTATGAGATACCCTGAGGATTAGAATACTTTGGAACACACCAGATTCCCTTGATAGCTTCATCTTCCCTGACAAGCTTTTCAACAATGTCCATGTCAGGACCAGTTGGTGTCATTGGAACAGGAATCATCTCAATGCCAAAGTATTGCGTGATCGCAAAGTGCCTGTCATAGCCAGGGACAGGACAGAGGAACTTTACTTTGTCTTGCTTGCACCAAGGGGTATTTCCCATGATACCGTGCGTCCACGCACGGCTAATAGTATCAAACATGACGTTCAGTGAGGAATTACCGTAAATGATGATATCCTTTGGGTTATTCTCCATCATGTCGCCAAGAAGTTCACGGGCTTCCTTGATGCCTGTGAGCGCGCCATAATTGCGGCAATCCAAGCCATCTTCACATGTGAGGTCACTGGAAGAATCCAAGACATCCATCATGCCCATGGAGAGATCAAGCTGTTCCTGACAAGGCTTTCCACGACTCATGTCCAAATGCAAGCCTGTTGCCTGCAACTTCTTGTA
>OMYM01000327.1 GCA_900315225.1 uncultured Erysipelotrichaceae bacterium
AGCCCGAAGTCATGAAACGCATTCAGCAGATGAAAGACAGGGGCATCTATCCTGACATTCTTTGGGAATAAAAAAAACGGACAATCGTCCGTTTTTTCATATCCACTCATAATTTCCGCCAGTAATTGCCAAGGACAAAAGGCTATCGTACATTTCGACCTGATCCTCGCCCTCAATGACTTCATCAAGGATGGCATCCTCATGTGCCTCGGGCATTTCATCGTCTGGACCAATCTCGTAGTCCAGCGTTGTTTCCCCACAATACGGACACATCATCCTAGGCGCAATCCTTGCGTCAAGAAATCGCGAAGCGCAATGTGAACAAGTATACAACCCACATCGTTTTGTCCCATCATCCACAAAATACATGGTTTCCTACTCCCCTTGATTATCAGGCTGAAGCTCAGGCCAAGGCGTTGGCTCGACAGGCTCCAAGTCAACGGGGAATGGATCCTCCGTTGGCTCTGGTTCGATGATCGGTTCCGGTTCGGTTGTCGGCTCCGGCTCAATAATCGGTTCTGGTTCGGTTGTCGGCTCTGGCTCAATAATTGGCTCTGCCGTTGGCACTGGCGTTGGAACAGGTGTTGGGACAGGCGTTGGAATTGGTGTCGGCACTGGCGTTGGGATTGGCGTAGGGATTGGCGTTGCAATCGGCTCTGGCTCTTCGGTAGGAATTGGCGTTGGCACCTCCGTTGGCAATGGGGTAGGCTCAGGGAGCTTGATTGGATCACTGATATAGCCCCATCCATCGGGAAGCTCTTCCTGCACGAGTGTCTTTCCCTTGATGCAATCATCGATGACTTCACCCATGAAGCGAACTTGGTTGGCATACGTCAATACAACGCTGAGTTCCTGCCCAGGCGCAGAAGCGCACACGGCATTGTCGATATCTCCTAGGGCACTATAGTTGACGACATTCCAGGTAATATTCTCGTCCAGCTGTTTTTGGCAGAACGCATAGATCGATTCTTCGGAAAGGTTCGAAAGGAACGTTCCCTTGAGCGAATCCAGCAACGTGCTGAAACGAGTGATGACGGAAGGAGAAGACAGCTTGGAAATGAGCGCCCTCAAGACAATCTGCTGGTGCTCGTTACGCCCAAAGTCGCCATTGATCAAGTTGTATCTCTCGCGAACATAGTAGAGGGCAGCCTGTCCATCCAAGTGTATCTTTCCTTCATCGTACACGTAATTCTCGTCCCATGTGTATGTAAAGGGATAGGGATTGTCCACATCCACGCCGCCAATGCCATCGATAATAGCCATGAATGTCGTGAAGTTGACTAGCACATAGTTTTCCACCTTGGTAGACAACAACGTGCTGAGTTCTTTCAAGGTATTGTCGAGGCCAGAAACACCAAGATGGGTCAATTTATCGGGCATGCCCCCGCCCGCCGGGTTAGGAACATACGAATCGCGCGGCATGGAGCAGATCGCCACCTGGTAGGTGTTGGGATTAACCGTCACAACGATATCCACGTCTGTGCGCCCGCTAAGAATCAATTCACCTTCCTGGTCGTTGCCTCCGATGAAGATCGTAAATGGCTCATTCGTCAGCGTTGCATCGGAAAGACGGATTTGGTTGACCACTTCGGAGATCCTGAAGGTATACAGGATGGAAGTCTCATTGTAGAAATCCTCAAAACCTTCCATGTCGCAAATCATCGAGGCGTAGACATCCGACATCAACATTGCCTGTCCCTCGCCCGAATACAGCGCAGTGGCCGCATCCAAGAGCGTCCCCTTGTCATTGAGCTCAATATCCTCGCGACCAAGCGTCTGGCGCAATTGCGTCACGCCTTCCAACTGGTATTTGTTGTCAAGGCCAAGGGTCGTAATAAAACTTCTGTCGTAGTAGCTGGCAAGGTTGTGACGATCCTCAGGCAGCGATCCAGCCATCTCTGGATGCGCCGACACAAAGGCATCGGACATGATATACAAGTTCATCTTGATCGTGTTGTCGCTCGTTGTATTGCTTGTCTCAATGATCTCCGTCAGCCTTGCCGTATAGATCGGCAAGACAAACGCCATGAACGCCATCATGAACGCCATGAAACAGTTTGTCACCTTGATCCCGAAGTTAGCGGGATGGCTGGTAAAGGAGTAATACGCTGTAATTCCCAAGATCCCTGTCAGCCCTATGACAAGGAACAACGACCATCGGCTGGGAAACATCGGCAGCCTGACAAACACCGCAATCAAAATAAGCGCCGCAACCAAGGAAACAGCCCAAAAAATCGTTGGCTTGATATATCTTCTTCTCATTTGTTCACCTCCGCCTTGTCCTTCAGCGCGCCAAGATACACAAAAAGCATCCTGTCCTTTCCATTCATGTCTCGACGGATTTCATATGTCGCCCCAGGCAGGTATTCCGCCAACAACGCGACCATTGCTTCCCGCTGGTTCCATCCCATTTCAAACGCCATGAACGCGTTCTCCTTGAGAACCTTGCCACAATCCGCAAACACGGAACGATAGAACTTCAGCCCATCGCTTCCGCCAAAAAGCGCCACATGCGGCTCATAGTCCACCACCGAACGCTCCATTTCCTCTTCCATCGGGATATAGGGGGGATTGCATACAAGTACATCCAATCGAATACCTTGCTCGATCAATGGCTTTAGCATATCCCCTTGCAAAAAAGTGACCTGGGCATCGTTGGCGCGGGCGTTTTCAGCCGCAATCAAAAGAGCATCGCCTGATATGTCCGTCGCATACATCGTGAGCCTGGGTTCTTCTTTGGCGAGTGTGATAGCAATCGCCCCGGAACCCGTTCCCACGTCTGCACACACCAAAGATACCTCAGCATTGAAACAAACGTCAATATCGCCAAGCACATTTGCACAAAGTTCTTCTGTTTCGTAGCGCGGGATCAGTACATTTGGTCCTACCGACAAGCGATACCCGTAAAACCAGGAATAGCCTAAGACATGCGCCATCGGCTCGCCCGCAAGAATACGCGCCATGCCTTCGTCAAATGCCTTGGCAAGAGACGATGGCATCTCTTCGTCATAGTTTGCGTAAAGATCATAGCGCTCCCTCTGACTCAATTCAACAAGAAACGCCATCACCGTCTCGGCGGGAATGTCTTTCTCATCGCAAAGCCTTTCGTATGCGCGCACTGATCGGGAAAAGGTCGTCACAGTTTCATTTCCTCCAGCTTCCGCTTTTCTTCCTCGGCCTGGAGACCTTCGATAACGCCCTCAAGCCTTCCCTCCATGATACGGTCAAGCTGGGTGATTGTCAAACCGATGCGATGATCGGTTACTCGGTTTTGGGGATAGTTGTAGGTGCGAATCTTCTCGGAACGATCCCCCGTTCCGATCTTTGCCCGCCTGATCTTTCCTTCTTCTTCTTCCTTGATTCGACGGTATTCCTCGTACACCCTTGCCCTGATCAAGCGCATCGCCGTCTCACGGTTTTCAATCTGGGAGCGCCCTTCCTGACAATTGACGCTGATTCCCGTTGGAAGGTGGACAATGCGCACGGCGGAATCAGTCTTGTTAATATGCTGGCCACCTGCGCCAGAAGCACGGTGCGTTTCGATAGTCAAGTCCTTTGGATCGATCTCGATATCCGCTTCCTCTGCTTCCGGCTGGCAAAGGACAGTCGCAGTGGAAGTATGAATGCGGCCCTGCGCCTCTGTCTTGGGAACCCTTTGCACGCGATGAACACCTGATTCAAACTTCAAGTCCTTGTACACATCCGTTCCCTTGATGGAAAAAATAATCTGGGCAAACCCTCCCGCTTCGCTAGGATTTGCTTCCATGACTTGCACGCGCCATCCCTTTGCCTCGGCATACTTTGTATACATGCGGTAAAGATCACCCGCAAAGATATTCCCTTCATCTCCCCCGGCGCCACCGCGGATCTCCATGATGACATCATGGTCATCCGCTGGATCGCGCGGGATTAGCAGATGCTGAATCTTCTCCAGGAGCGATTCTCTTTCCGGCTCGCATTCCTCTAGCTCCATGAGCGCCATTTCTTTCATTTCTGGGTCGCTTTCATGTTTCATTTCTTGCGCCTGTTCGATTCTTTCATCGAGCGACTGCAAGGAATGCCACGCATCCACCGCTCCCTTTAGCTGCGCCTGCCTTTTCGATAGCGTTGTAAGCTTGCGCAAGTCGCTAACAATATCAGACGACATCAACTGTGCCGTAATCTCATCGTATTCTTTTTCTATTTCCGCTAGTTTTTCCCTAATAGCATCCATATTTCTTTCCGCCTTTCAATCTTTCAAATCCTTGTAGTTGTCGTTGACCACCAGCTGCCGATGGAGACGGCGCAGCGCCTTTGTCTCAATCTGGCGTATCCTTTCACGGGTGACGTTGCACTCCTTGCCAACTTCCTCCAAGGTCTTGGCGCTGCCCGTCCCATCTAGGCCAAAGCGCATGCGTATGATGCGCTGTTCCCTTTCCGGCAGCTCTTTCAATAAGCTGTCAACTTGTTCCCGAAGAACGTCGTTATTGGCGATTTGCGCTGGATCTTGCGCCGAGCTGTCTTGTATGAAATCAGATAGCGTAGTGCTTTCGTCTTCGCCCGCAGGTGTCTCTAAGGACACTGGCTCCATGGCTATCTTTTGTAGCTCAACAACCCTTTCCACGCTCATTTCCACCCTTCTGGCAATCTCTTCCGGGGTAGGTTCCCTGTCCAATTCTTGTAACAAGGCGCGTTGCGTCTTATTGACTTTTGTGATTTGTTCCGTCAAGTGGACGGGCAAACGTATGTCGCGTGATTGATCTGCGATCGCCCTAGACATCGATTGGCGTATCCACCATGTCGCATAGGTAGAAAAACGAAAACCCTTGCCCGCATCGAACTTGTCAACGGCATGCATCAAGCCAATGTTGCCCTCTTGGATCAAATCCTGGAAGCCAAGCCCTCGATTCATGTAATCCTTGGCAATGGAAACAACAAGGCGAAGGTTAGATTTGATCAATAGTTCCTTTGCGCTGATGTCCCCTTCTTTGACCGCCATGGCGCAGTTTTTCTCTTCTGTCTCATTCAAAAGAGCAATGGAGCCTATCTGACGAAGATACGCCTTGACGGAATCCGTGACCCCCATTCGCTTGCCAGAATACATAGAAGGATCGGGATTGACGGAAACTGCATCGTCCAGCGTATCCACATCCATTCTCTCATTTTCCCTATCCTCTTCTTCCTCCTCTTCGTCATCCACGATCATATCTGGCTCATCGATATCAATGATCGCTTCTTCTTTCATCTCTTCGTCCAGGTCCAGCACATCGATATCATCCAGCTCCGCCTCTATGCCAGAGCCATCGTCATCCATGATGCTATCCTCTTGCACCACGGGTTTAAAAGGTTGAACCGATTGCGCAGAATGGGAAGGTTGCGCGGGTGGAATTGGTTGCGCAGGCTTAATCACTTGTACAGGTTGTATGTGCTGTACGGGTTGTACAGGTTGTACAGGTTGTACGTGCTGTACAGGTGGCGCCTGCGCAACTGGTTTCTCCGCCTGCACCGGCTTCGGAGGCTGCATAGCTTTTTCCTGCTGCACCTGCTGAATTGGCGCAACGGGCTTGGCAGGCACCGGGGACCTAGGTGGCGGACCAGGCTTGGCAGCTTTAGCCTTTTTCGGTTCCTTGCGGACAGGCTCTGGCTCAAGTTCCATTTCTACCGATACCCCGTGCGCAATCAGCCAACGCGCCAAGTCCATGACCTGGTCGTTCTTAAGCTTAAACGCTTGCGCAACCCGATCAAATTCAACCTGCCTATATACACCCTTTGCGGCGGCATTCGCCAGCATCAGGGATTTTATTTCATCCAACGTCAGCGTCTTTTTCGTGTTCTTCATAGGTCTCCCTTCCTAAAAATTGATCGCCAGAACAAATGGTTGGAAATTCATTGTCCTGCCCGCTGTCATACACGGAAAGCCTGCGAATCCATCTCAGCTATTAAAGGCTATCGGTATAACGGAATTACTTTACCACAAACACGGGCAAAGAAAAAAGGTCTGAATGATTGACCTTTTTACTTAAGTCCATATTTTCTGTTGAACTTCTCGACACGACCCTGTGCCTGTGCAAATCTCTGTCTGCCAGTGTAGAACGGATGGCAGTTCGAGCATGTGTCGACCTTGATTTCCTTCAATGTCGAACCAGTCTCGAATTCGCTTCCGCAGCTTGTGCAGATAACCTTGCACTTGAAATATTTGGGATGAATGCCTTCTCTCATCAGATGTCTCCTTCCTGCCTTAAGCCGCTTGCGGGCTTAAAGAAAGTGCCAATAGATATTAACATGCATGTTTCTGTTATGCAAGCAAGAACTTATTATTCAATCTGTTCACGCCAAATAACGGCTCCAAGCTCGCGCAGTTTGCGGTCAATCTCCGAATATCCCCGGTCGATGTGATACACATTGCTGATCTCGGTGATTCCTTGCGCAACAAGTCCAGCAACAACCATTGCCGCCCCGCACCGAAGATCTGTCGCCACAACCTTTGCGCCATGCAAAGGCGTTGGTCCATTGACATGGCAGGAACCCTCTTGCCAATCAATGGAAGCACCCATCTTGTTCAACTCATCGCAATGCTTGAAACGCTCAATGTAGATGGTTTCCTTGATGCGCGAGACGCCTTCGGCTTGCGTTAACAAGGTGGTCAAGGGCTGCTGCAGATCTGTCGCAAACCCTGGATATGGCTTTGTCGTGATGTTGACTGCATTCATATGCTTCGTTTCGGAGATTTCAACAAAGTCAATGCCCACGTTCATGTTAATGCCCATATCTGTAAGTTTGGAGAGCAGCGCGTCCAAATGCTGGGGAATAATCCCCCGCACAACCATGTGCCTTGCCATTGCGGCTGCGATGATGATAAACGTTCCTGCCTCAATTCGATCAGGTATGATCTCATGCACACACCCGCTCAACGAACGCACACCATCGATCTTTATGACATTCGTTCCCGCTCCCCTGATGCGCGCGCCCATATTGTTCAACAACGTCGCAACATCGATAATCTCAGGTTCCTTCGCCGCATTCTCTATGGTTGTCCTTCCCTCGGCATACACCGCTGCCATCATGATGTTAATGGTTGCTCCAACACTGGCGATATCAAGGAATATCTTTGTCCCAATAAGCTTCTCCGCCTCGATTGTATACAAATCGCCCATGTTGGAAACCTTTGCGCCAAGCGCCTCAAAACCCTTCAGATGCAAGTCAATCGGACGCGGTCCAAGATAACACCCGCCCGGCATCTTCATGCACACCCTGCCATACTTGCCAAGCAAGGCGCCCATAAAGTAATAGGAAGCGCGCAACTTGGTGACAACATCCTGATCAAGCACTGTGTTTTCCATGTTTGAAGGATCGATCACAAGATGCCCGTTCACCGTTTCTTTTACATCGACATGTAATATATTCAAGATCTCCGTCAGAGAGTCAACGTCCGCTATCTGCGGAATGCCTGCGATCGTTACCGCGCTGTTTGCCAGAACAGCCGCTGGAATCAGTGCCACCGTGGCATTCTTGGCACCCGAAATGACTACCTCTCCTTCCAGTCTGTGTCCACCCTCGATTTTAATCACTTCTGTCATATTCAATATTTCCTTTCCCTGTGCGGTCGAATCCTACGCACATAATTCTACACGAACGGAAAAATAAAACAAATAATCACTTTCCTTCCGCCCCGTCAAGTGACATCTTTGGTGATTCTGGCTGTCCTTTGACAAGTGTCATGTTCCGATCATACTCCAAGTTGAATAGATACAGATAGGCAAGGTTCAATGCCATCGTCATCGCCACGCAGGAGCCAATCGAACCAATCTTTGGCGTTGCTTCATAAAAACCAACCCTTACTGCTTCCACTGCATACTTCTCTACCTTCGAGGAAAACGGTCCGCTAATCAACATCACCGTTATCTTCCTGTCGAAGAGAACCCTTGCGGCCTGAACCATGAATGACTGGTTGCCATAGTATGAAACAAATAATGCACACGAATCCGCCGCCTGGGCCAACGCTGCCTGCAGAGACAACGAAGAAACCGTGACAATCCTTGCGTTAATCCCAATGGATACCAGCTTGCCCAGGAAATCCCGCGCCGAAAGATCATTGTCCTCTGGGGCATAAATCGTTAAAGACTTCTTGTCATGAATGATTCTAGCGATATGCTGCACCTTGTCCAAAGGCAAATCCTGCATTGTATCCCGCAAAGCCTTATAACAAAGCTCCTGCAGCTTGTCCGCAATCACCTTGCGGTCATCGCCATGCGCAAAAGGAAACGAAGGATCGATCTTGCTTCCCTGCTGGGGATCGCCAAGGGAACTTAATTCTTTTGCCAACTGCACGCACATCTCCTTGTGCCCATGGAACCCCATCTTCTTGCAAAAACGGATGATCGTTGACTTCGACACAAACGTCTTTTCCGCCAATTCATCCAAAGGCATGGACACGACTTGTGAGGCATTTTCCTGGATGTATTTCGTTATCTGCATTTCTGTAGGCGTGAAACGATCACGTTCACGCATTGTATCTAGCATTCTCATATGCTAGATTTTATACTATTGCGCGCCGAAAGAAAAGAAGCCGTGAAACGGCTTCTTTCATATCAAGATGAAAAACCCTGTACCAAAAGATTGATATATCCAATCATTGTCACGATTCCGACAAAAGTAAGGGCATACAGAAGTTCCCTGTTCAAGTAGAGCTTCTCACGTCTTGTCCAAATATACCAAAGCCCGATCGGAGGAAGAAAAAGAACCAGCGCGTATGCGCCGACATTTCTCATGGAAAGAGTCTCGACGATACGTTTCTGGTCCTCGGCAGAAGTCATGCCGCGAGCTGCCATTTCACGGCGAAGCTTCGCATTCTCCTGCTTTTTTTCTTCTTCCGTCAATCTCTGGCCACGCTTATTACCAGCCATAGAGACGTATGACGATCTATTTTACCGATTAAGCCTCAGCTGTCTGCGCATTCGCCATGATTACGAATGGAGCATAAATGAGGATGGATGTTGCAAAGGCAAGCAACTGTGTGAGACCACCCATCAACTTAGCACCAGAAGCCAAGAATCCAAGGATGCCAGTAGGCGTTGTCCATGGAGCGTTGATTACCATGATTGGGCACAGACCAATTCTTGTCAAAATATAACCAACTACAACAGATGCCACAGGAGCCAGGAAGAATGGAATACCAAGCAGAGGGTTCATAACCATCGGGATACCGAAGATAATCGGCTCGTTGATATTGAAGATTCCGCAAGGTATAGCAAGCTTAGCAATAGCCTTGAAGTCGTCTCTCTTCGAGAACAGCAGGATCGAAATGATCAAACCGCCGGTAATACCGGAACCTGTATGAGAGAAGAATACGTTTCCGAACGGAGCACTAATAATCTGATAGCCCGTGGAGCCTCCCTTGTAGGCTGTGTCGCCAATCTGCTCGAAGATAGCCTGGTTGGCAGCCCACGCCGTGTTCATGAACGGCGTTGTGATGGCGGACATGACGTTAGGTCCATGGATACCGAACCACCACAGAAGCATCATGATCAATACGACAAGCAGGTAGCCTGGCAAGCCAGTCATGATCGCCTGTACAGGAGCCATGATCGCAGAAATCAGGGCGAAGAAGTTCAATCCGAACAGCTGGCTGAAGATAAAGCCAACAACTGCAAACACGAATACAGTGATAACTGTCGGGAACAGAACAGCGAATGACTGCGATACATTCGGTGGAACGGAATCAGGCAGCTTAATTGTCAACTTGCCAGATGTAACGAGCTTGACATACAGCAGCGTGGCAAGAATGCCAACGATCAATGCTGTGAACAAGCCATCAGCCTTTGTATAGGTCGAAGCGACAGCGCTACCGATCGCAATAGCAACGTCCTCTTCACCTGTGCCATTGAGCGCCAGGGCACCATTGGAAATCTCTGCCAAAGCAGCGGACTTCATTGTACCTGTAGCCGTTGTGTCCATCAGTGTGACAAAGCAAGCCAATGCAACAGCAGGGGCTGTCTTGTCACCTGGGTGACCGATGTTTTCGCAGAAATGCATAGAGACCATGAAGCAAACCATGACTGCCATGAAATTCATACAGCCGTAGTTAGCGGTACTCCAGATTGGTGTCAGAACCTCGAGCCATGCCATACCCGGAACGTTAGCCAGTGAAATATATCCCTCGGCGTGCGTGGAGATAATGAACTGGAACAGAGTACAGAACGAACCCATGATTGTGACTGGCATAATGTCGATAAATCCATCCTTGATTGCTGAGAGGACGGGGTTCGACTGCATCTTACCGGCAACGGTAAGAAGGCCATTCATAAATGAATCTTTCATAAGTTTGAAACTCCCCTTTCATAAGCAGTTTACATACATCAATTTTACTTTGCAACTGAATTCCCACATTATGGCAATTATGTTCCTTTAATATCGTCAAAAAAAACGCATTTCTGGAACTTAAGTGTCAGAAATATGGACAATCAAGACTTTACAAGCGGTTACATTTTACAATCCATATCTTTGCTTGAAAATTATACGTCATCAATATGTGAAAGCTGTGGGTAAAAAAGGATCCCGCAGTGCGGGATCCTTGTCAAAATCAATGATTACTCAGCCTTGCCAGCGGAACCGAACTGCTCGTTCATCTCAATGACCTTAGCAGTGATTGCATCTGCGCCTGGCTTGAGGAGCTTGCGTGGGTCATAGCCCTTGCCCTTCTCATCCTTGCCAGCCTCGATATACTCGCGCGTAGCCTTTGCGAAGACAATCTGCAGGTCTGTGTTGACGTTGATCTTGGAGACACCCATCGTAATTGCCTTGTGAACCTGGTCGAACGGAATGCCAGAGCCACCATGGAGAACCAGCGGCTTGCCTTCGACTGCCGCATCAATCTCAGCGAGCCTATCGAAGTTCAGACCCTTCCAGTCTTCTGGATATACGCCATGGATGTTGCCGATGCCTGCTGCCAAGAAGTCAACGCCCAATGCTGCGATCGCTGCGCACTCTTTCGGATCAGCCAGTTCGCCATTGGAAGTAACGCCATCTTCTGTACCGCCGATGCCACCTACTTCGCACTCAACGGAAACGCCCTTGCTGTGAGCCAGAGCAATGATTTCCTTGGACTTCTCTTCGTTCTCGGCGAAATCATAGTGGGAACCATCGAACATAACGGATGTGAAGCCTGCCTCGATGCACTTCTTTGCGCCATCGTATGTGCCGTGGTCGAGATGCAGAGCCACTGGAACAGTAATGCCCATCTGGTCATGGATGTTCTTGACCATATCGACGCACTGCTTGAAACCACACATATACTTCGCTGCGCCCTCGGAAACCTGCAGGATAACCGGAGCCTTGGACTGTTCGCAACCAGCGAGGATCGCTTTCGTCCATTCCATGTTGTTGATGTTGAAAGCACCAATTGCGTAATGGCCCTCGTGAGCCTTGTTGATCATTTCTTTTGCTGAAACCAAAACCATAAGATTATAAATCCTCCTGTAAACTATTTTTATTATATTCCAAAAAAAGATGCTTGAAAAGATGAAAATGAAAAAAGAGACTATCCAGTCTCTTTTTGTTCTAGTATGCGTCGTCTCCGCTTGGCAAGTCCAGACCGCTGTTGTCGAGAAGCTCGTCCAGCTCCTCTTCCTCCAAGGCAATCTCGCTGGTGTCGATATGCACCTCATCAAACTTGCGCCTGTTGCGCAGATCCCACTTGTTGTTGTCCAAGGACGCGAAGCGACTGTCCATCATCAGTTCTGAATAGAACTGACTCTTCTTGCGCTTCTTCTTTTCCTCGGGGATATTCATGATTCGGGCTACCTCGTTCCAGAGCTTGATGAAATCGCTCTCTTTCTTTTTCCTGGCGAGATAGTTGTAGGCTACATCTGTCATATTCTGATTATAGCTCATGTAAACTTGTACTCCTTTTTTTCTTCCTCACTTTGAATGCCGCATAGAGATTAAGCCCGCATTTTCACCTTGTCAATCACTTTAACTTGCTTTTTTCAACTCCCACGTCATTTTAAGGTGTGCTGTCGTTTCTTCCCCTGAAAGAACAATATATTCGGCTTCTACGCTATCTCCATCATTAGTGTATGCAAGCAACCTAGCGCCAAGCTCCATTACTCCATATGTGCTTTTGATGACACAGCGCGAAGCGCCTTCTTTCACTAATTCCAGTACACTTTGCACGTCTGCCGTGCGTTCAATCGATAGCCCGTTTTCTTTCAAGGCAACCATATGGCGCGCGCCTGTATTGTTTTCTTTATATAGGAGGCGTTTGCCATCATACAGGCATGGCGCTTCCGCGATTACTTCCGTTTCCCCCGTGACGCAATCAAGCCTAGACAATCTCACCATGCATTTCATGCGATACCCCCAAAAAGAAGACC